>JAQTVW010000113.1 GCA_028706655.1 Dehalococcoidales bacterium
ACCGGATTATGATGTCGATGTGCTGGTCATCGGTTGCGCAGGGTCGGGAGCTTCCGCGGCGCTGCTCGCCCGGGAAAACGGCGCGAAAGTGCTCATCGCCACCAAGCTGCGGCTGGGCGATGCCAATACGGTAGGCGCCCAAGCAGGCACGCAGGCCGCCGACAGACCGCAGGACTCCCCGGCGCACCACTATATGGACACGATGGGCGGCGGACATTTCACCAATATCCCGGAGCTCGTCGAAGCGCTGGTGAAGGATGCGCCATCCGCTATCCAGTGGCTGGAGAAGCTGGGCGTCAACTGGGACAAGGAGCCGGACGGCACGATGCATGAGCTTTCCGGCGGCGGCGCTTCCCGGCGACGTCTCCATTCCGCGCGGGATTATACCGGTCTCGAAGAGATGCGCGTCCTGCGGGATGAGGTGAGGAATAGAGGCATTGATTACCTTGAGTTTTCTCCCGCCATTGAGCTTATCCAAGACGACAAGGGACAGGCCGCCGGAGCGGTGCTGCTCAACCTGGAGACCAACGAGCTGAGCATCGTGCGTGCCAAAGCGGTGATTATCGCGACCGGCGGTATGGGACGCCTTCATATCCAGAACTTCCCCACCACCAACCACTACGGCGCCACCGCCGACGGACTGGTGCTTGCCTACCGCGTCGGCGCGAAGCTGGTTTTCATGGACACGATGCAATACCACCCCACCGGCGTGGCACACCCCACCCAAATCCTGGGGCAACTGGTCACCGAAAAGGTAAGGACGCTGGGCGCGCAACTCGTCAATGCGGAAGGCGAGCAGTTCATCATGCCGCTGGAGCCGCGCGATCTGGTGGCTTCCGCCATCATCCGCGAGTGTAAAGAGCGCGGCAAAGGTATTACGACACCCACCGGAGAGCAGGGCGTCTGGCTCGATTCGCCGATGATTGACGTTCTCCGCGGCGAAGGCACCGTCGCCCGCGAGCTGCCCGCGATGGTACGGCAATTCGGACGCTACGGCATCAACATTGCCAAGGAACCGATGCTGATTTATCCCACCCTGCACTACCAGAACGGTGGTATCCGGATTGATGCCAGCGGTGCCACCAGTGTGCCCGGGCTTTTTGCCGCGGGCGAGGCATCGGGCGGGGTGCACGGCAGGAACCGGCTTATCGGCAACTCGACTCTCGACCTGTTTGTCTTCGGGAGGCGCGCCGGGACTGCCGCCGCTAATTATGTCAAGAACGCCAAACCCGGGAAGCCCACGCTGGACCATGTACGCCGGTGGCAGGCGGAACTGGAGCAGGCGGGACTGGCGAAGTCGCGGCCGATTACGCCGCTATTGCTGCCCAACTATGCCCGCCAGCCATATGACTACCTTGCAGAGTACACCAAGGAGATGCTGAGCGCCGGCCAGGTGAAACCGGCTTAGGGAGCTTTTATGCCGTTACGCATTCAGACTGATGTCAAAGACGTTGAGGAAGTCTTAAATCAGGTCCTCAATACCAAGAGCCCGCCGGTGGCGCGTTGCCGCCTGCTTTCCAGCGGCTTCAATCCGGGACATTCTTTGAACATCGTGGAAGACATTGCCGGGCACAAGGAGTGCCTCGGCTGCGGCAACTGCCTCGATATCTGTCCGTTCGTCTACCGTGAGCCGTCCCGCCGCGAAAAGACCGAGCAGCGCACCTCGATGGCACTGGAGAGCATCGTCGGCGCGGACTGCGACCAGTGCGGCGCGTGTATTCTGGTCTGCCCGCAGGTCGATACTACCATCAAGAACTACGTGGTCAACCGCCGCATGGTGGAAGTGATGTCCCGGCTGGAAAGACGCATCGGCGATGAGGACGAGCCAGACCTGGACCTCTTCCTCGAAGAAGCGGTCAGCTAAGCCTCGGAGTGTAAATTATGGACTTTGAGATACCGGAAGATTTAAAAATGATGCAGAGCCTGGTCAGGGATTTTGTCACTGACCAGATCAAGCCACTTGAACGGGACTTGATGGGGCGCGCCGCTGACCTGAGTGACGCCCGCACCTTCCTGCCTGAAGAGACGGAAGCAAAATTGGTCAAAATGGCGCGGGACATCGGGCTGTGGGGTACCGGAATACCGGAAGAGTTCGGCGGGGCGGGGCTGGGTACGCTGGGCAGTTGCCTCATCGAGGAGGAACTGGCGCAGACGGTCATCCCCTTCAACTTCGGCGATGTCAGCCCGGTACTTTTCGATTGTAACGATAAGCAGCGAGAAAAGTATTTCCTGCCCGTGCTCAACCGCCAGAAATACGCTTACATGGCGTTGATGGAGCCGGACAAATCATCTCTCCCCGAAATGAAAACTACGGCGGAAAAAGCCAGCCTTCATTATGTTCTCACCGGCACCAAGGTTTCCCTGTCCCGTCCGGGCAAGGACTATTTTGCGGTGGTCTTTGCCGCGATGGGGAACGGCACGACCTGCTTCCTTATCGATAAAGATACTCCCGGCTTTACCGTGAAGGGCGGCGAGGAAACGAGCGGCTGGCATTCGCAGACCAAGCAAGCTCTCGTCATGACCTTCGAGAACTGCAAAGTTCCTGCGGAGAATGTCCTCGGTGCGGAAGGCAAGGCATTTCACCTCGGCAAGAAGTGGCTCCCGGCACGGCGGATTGTCCGGGGTGCCCGCAGCGTCGGGGTTGCCGCCCGGCTGCTTGAAGAAGCCACTATCAAAGCGCAGTCCGCCGAGTCCTTCGGCAAATCTATTGCCGGGCGACCCAGCATCCAGGCGGCGCTGGCGGACATCGCCATGTCCATCCATGCGGGTCGGCTCATGGTCTACGAAGCAGCCTGGAAAGCGGACAAGGGAGAGACTATTAAGCGCGAAGCGTCCATGGTAAAATTATTTACCACCCGAATGCTGTACCAGATAGCGGACAACGTGGCGCACATTTTCAACGGGCCGGCTTACGTCGCCGGTCTGTCCATGGAGAGGCTGTGCCGTCCTGCCCTGGCGACCAGCGCCACCGACCTCGCCCTGGAACTCCAGAGAAATATTATCGCTAAAGATATACTAAAAGGTCTGAAGGTCTAACAGGAGCAAACGATGGTCAAGAAAGTCAGCCTTCCGCTTACCGCGGAGACTTTAAAAGAGATGAAAGCCGGCGATAACGTTCTGCTCACCGGCGTGATGTATGTCGCCCGTGACGCTGCCCACAAGCGAATGGTCGAGGCTTTAGACCAGGACAAGCCGTTACCCTTCGATGTCAAAGGACAGACTGTCTATTTCATGGGACCCTCCCCCGCCCGCCCCGGCCAGGTCATCGGCTCGTCGGGACCGACCACCAGCGGTCGCATGGACAGCTACTCGCCGCGATTACTCGCGGTGGGACTGAAAGGGATGATTGGTAAAGGCATGCGCTCGGCGGCAGTGAAAGAAGCCATTAAAAAGCACGGGGCGGTCTACCTGGCAGCCATCGGCGGCGCGGGCGCGCTCATTTCACAGAGCATCAAAAAGTCGGAAGTCATCGCCTACCCGGAACTCGGCGCCGAGGCAGTGCTCCGCCTGGAAGTGTTGGACTTTCCGGCAACTGTAATAAACGATATCTACGGCGGCGACCTTTACCAGGAAGGCAAAGCGAAATATCGCATAGAGTGAAGCACGGATAATACCGGCTAAAATAGCCAAGACGGAGGTGAAGGCCATGATAAAAGTCTTACTGGAACGTCAGGTCAAGCGGGCAGACTTCCCCAAGATACTGGAGCACCTTCAGGACCTCAGAGCGGCTGCGCTATACCAGCCAGGCTACGTGTTCGGCGAGACCTTGCTCAAAGGCGATGACCCCGTAGAAGTACTGGTCATCAGCACCTGGGCATCTGAAGAGCACTGGAACGCGTGGCTGACTTCTGAGGAGCGTATCGAACTGGAAAGCGCCAACTCACACCTGCTGCTGGATGAAACGAAAATCAGCGTCTACAAAATACTTGCCGCGGAAACCTGAAAAGTTACCTGACGCGGTTTCCCTCTAACTCATACCTTTTTATGTCTATATCGGTTCCAGAGCAAATCCTCTGCGGCTAGAGGATAGGACCGGTGTGGTACAATTCCAGAGGCATCTGGAATTGGGGGATATACCTCTCTGACCTGGTCAATTTTCCCGATGCCACTGCGATAAGTTCCTGGAACAGGCGCTCCGCCACCTGGGTAATCGATTCTTTGCCCTCAATGATGCTATCCGCAAAGATATCAAAAAAATCTTCTTCTTTAGGGTCTGTAGGCCGGCTGCGGTTACTGACCACGGTCAACACGGGGAGCGTTTGCAGACCCCCCGCCCAGCCGATCTGGCAACCACGAAAGCTGCTGCTGATACCACCGCCTACATTCATTATATGTATCTGAATACCGGTGGCAGCTTCGGCTACGATCAATTCGCTGGTGTTCGCCGAGCCATCCATAAAGTACAGCCCTTTCCCCTGAGGACACTCCGCATTCTCCAGAACCCCCTGTATCCGTGATTCCCCGGTCTTTTCAATAGCACCCAAGGATTTCTCCTCGAGTGTCGTCAGACCGCCCTGGATATTGGCGGGGGTCGGCTGTGAGCCTCTGACGTCCTCTCCGGTGGCTTTAATCCGCGCCTCCATACGGTCTACCGCTTCTTCCAGCCGCCGGGCGACCTCCTTGTTGATA
>JAQTVW010000029.1 GCA_028706655.1 Dehalococcoidales bacterium
GTCGGCTTTAGAAAAGTTGGAGGTAAGACCCCCGTTTTGTTTACCACTGGCGGGACAGCATGACGGGAGTAGTGGCTGGTTTAGACGGTCGACGAGGTCATCGATTTTATCGGTAGCTCTCTTGTAGTTGGCATCGATATCACCGTCGAGGCGGGCGTGGCTGAGCACCTTGATGCGGTGGGTGACGTGGTCGAAGACGAGCATCGTATCGAAGAACATGAAGAGCGCTTCGGGAATGCCCAGGGAATCAAACTCAGGGGAAGGCAATTTTTCGAAATGGGTCACCGTTTCATAACCCAGGTAACCCACCGCTCCGCCGCTGAAACGGGGCAATCCGCTCACCGGGATAACCTTGAACCGGTTCAATTCGCGGGCAATCATCGGCAGGGGGTCGGTGTGGTCTTTGATCTTGACGGACAGAGTCCGGTAGGGTTCTGTGCCGATGAAACTGTAGCGCGCCAGCCGCTGCCCGCCTTCCACGCTTTCCAGCAGGAAAGACTGGCCGCCGCGCCCGATTTTCAGATAGGCGGACACCGGTGTTTCCAGGTCGGCAATAATCTCGCGGTAGATTGGTATCAGGTTGCCTTCACCCTGACGGCGTTTGACTTCTTCTAATGTTGGGTAGTACATCGCTTCGGACCTCCTCGTGACCAAATAAAAAACCCCTCGTCCCAAGGGGCGAGAGGTTCAGTCCTCGCGGTGCCACCCTATTTAATTGCCGGAAAAAGAGAAAGCAATCATCTTTTTTCAGGTACGGCTGCAATTGTCTGAGCGATACCCTGGGCTGGCTAACGGTGCCCGTTCCGTCAAGACCTACTTTGGGAATCTCCCGTTTCGGTTTGCAGCTCCCGAGTCCATTCAGTCTTCTGCGCTAACACCGGCTCACACCTTACCCGGCTCTCTGAGCTCCGCTGGAGACCTACTAGTCTCGTTCAACGCCTTTTTCTTATCTTATTAATTAAAGTCTATATGGTCGCCGGATTTTTGTCAAGACGGGTGTCTGTTAGATACTAATTTGTCATTCTGAGCGCAGCGAAGAATCCGTATAAACTTCCTGCATGAACGGATTCTTCGTCGTTTCGCTACTTAGAATGATAATTGATACAACGCTGGCAGCCCGGTGAGGGGATGACCCGCAGTATTGTGAGCCTTCTCTAAACAAAAAAAGACAGGCTTCTTTCAAAGTCTATCTTCTTCGTATCAAAAAATATCCGGGTCAGGATGTTATTTGGTCTGGTATCTGCCTTCCCAGGTGAGGGGTCCAGCTAGTGTCATGCCGTTGAAACTCAGGTCGGCAGACCATTTACCCCAGGCGGATACGTTTTCAAATACGCCTGTGCCTGAAGTGCTGATCCAGGAACCTTCATCCATGATGATGTAGGTGTACATGTTGCCGCGGATTCTGCCGGTAAAGGTGCCTTCGATAGAGCCGCTGCCGTCCGGGCGACTCATCGAGAAAGTGCCTGTCATCACTCCGTGGGTCGTGCCGTCCGGTTTTACGTTCACTACCGAATCATGCTCGGAATAAAAGAACGTCTGCTGCAGCATGCCCCAATCGCACTGGTCTAAAAAGCCTTCCACGATTTCGCCCTGGAAACGCCAGATTGGTCCCTTTATGATGGGAGCAGGCATGTAGGTGACATAAAGTAAGCCCGTCCCGGTAAATTCCTGCGGGCGGGAGCTCTTGCCGTTATCCGCCAGGGCGGCGTAAGGCGTCAGGGTGCTCAGGAGCATGACAAGAATCACACTGAGAAGTAAGAGTCGCTTTTTCATCGGTGCCCTCCTAAAGTCAACATTGATTATTTTACCACAATTTTCTTATTTTGCAGCGATTACCAGACCGGATTGGCCGGCTTCAGCAATCAGCTTATCGAAGTCCTGCTGCTCTTTTCGCAGCAGCCGGGTACAGGCATCAACGACCTCCGGGTCGTAGAGCGTGTCTTTGCCCCGTGAGATTTCCTCTAACGCGGCGCCCACTCCCAGGGCAGGGCGGTAGGGGCGGTGCGAAGACATGGCTTCCACGACATCAGCCACCGCCAGGATTTTTGCCTCGATGATAATATCGGTCCCGGCTAAAGCATGGGGATATCCGGTGCCGTTGAGCCTTTCGTGGTGCTGGAGAATCGCCTGGGTTACGGGCCACGGGAACTCTATCTTTCCCAGGATTTCATAGCCCACCTGAGAATGGTTTTTAATCAGGCTGAACTCGTACTGGCTCAGCTTGCCCGGCTTGCTGAGAATCTCGGACGGTACCGCTATCTTGCCGACATCATGAAGGAGACCTGCAATATGAACGCCTTTCACCTGCCAATCGGAGAGTCCCATCTCTTTGGCAATAAGACGCGCCAATTCGGCGACTCTCCGCTGGTGACCGGCGGTATAAGGGTCTCTGGTTTCCACGATAAGCGAAACAGCATAGATGATACCGTCCATCGCCTGCTGCAAGTCGCGGTGTTCCCGTCTCATTCTTTCGTAACGCGAGGCATTTTCCATGTTCGGCGCAATCTTGACAGTTACTGATTTTAAAAGCTGTCTTTCTTCATTGGTGTACGGTTCCCGGGATATTTTACCGGCAAGTAGCAGTATGCCGATTAACCGCCCGTTATTGTTCAACGGCATGATAAGTTCGATATTGTTGTGGGCGAGCATCTGTTTTTCACTCGCGGGCAGGCTACCGAGCGAAGGAATAATGTCAATATCGTTTGTGTCAATCAGTCCGTCCCTATAGCCGAGCGTGGTAGCCAGCGGGCTGGTCGCGGAGACAACCAGCCGGTTCTTACATCCCTGTCCGCAATTGGAATATGTGATGAAATTGCCGGAGGAAGAGGCGGAAAACAACAGGTGCACTGTCTGGCTTTGCATGGCATTGGCGATTGCAGAAACCAGCGACGATGCCAATTGCTTGAGCTCCAGGTTGCTACGTGTTTCCTCGGTGAAATTCTTCAGCACCTCGATATGGTCATACCGCTGGCGGAAGAACCAGCGGTCTACCGTGCGCTGCATGCGGGACAGCACCGGCTGAAAGACTGCCGCAACGACGAAAACACCGGCAACCGTGATGACCAGCGAAAAGGGGTTGAGCAGCTCCTGGAACATTTTGCTTAGCAGGAACAGGAGACTGCCGAAGACTCCGAAAATCAGCATGCTTGCCAGCGAATAGGTAGCGCCCTTGCGCAGCACCACTCTTATTTCCAGCAAGCCATAGCGCAGCATGGCGACTGTAGCCAGGATGCAGAACAGGATGTTGCCGATGATGCCCAGGGGATATATGGCGATGCCGAGCGATGGTAAAAAGTCTGTCGTCCCTCCGACGAACATGACCACAATCCCGGCGATGATGTACTGCTCACGCACCCGTTCATCTATGATGCGGGAACGGCGGCGGTGTTTTAACAGCGTAATCAAGCTGAGGGCGATAGGAGCATAGATACTCAGGACAAAGGGGAAGAAAAGGGGTCCGATGATGGGGGCTTTCCCGTACCACATCGTCTGCAGTCCTGAGAAAACCAGTCCGGTCGGAATCAGAGCCGTGAACACGGTGTAAGCGAAATATATAGGATAAACTATTAGTTTGGGCGGCTTGGTGCCGGTCAATGCGATGGTAAAATGATAGAAAACCAGCGCTGCGCTGAGTATCGACCAGAACACAAATTTTTCCCAGACCAGCGCCTCAGGCATACCGGTGGCGGCGCGCATCTTGAAAATGAAGAAACCCCACAGACCCATGAAGACCAGGTAGAGTGAGAAGGGGCGGCGGGCAATGTGGCGCTGTCCGCTTATCATGAGGAGCATGAGCAGCGCGGCGCTGAAGATTATTTCGACTATCGGTATGAAAAGGTACGGTATCAAGTCTGGTTCTCCATTTTCAATTGCATCGTACCGTCTCCCGGTTGCTTGCGATATCGATGAGGTCGTCAGCACAGGTCTCAAAAACCGTCTGGGGCAGGTGAACTCCGGCGCCTTCATCGGCAAATGAAGTGATGCGCACAAGGTGCCCCGTCCGGTAGCGGAGAAACGGCATCCCGTAGAAGCTGCTGATGACCAGTTCGTAGCGTTCACCCGGGATGACTTCGGAGAGTAGCACAGTACTCGGCTGGTAAAACAGGTCATTCCGGCTCTTCAAACACTCGGATTCCGGGATAAATTCATAAAAGCCGGAGAAGGGGATAAAGGTCATGTCTTTGCGCGTCCATGTTTGCACCGCGATAATGCCGGCTTCGCTGCAGGCGTGAAACTCGTAAGGATAGGCGCCCCAGTTCCGGTAGAGCTGCTCCCTGTATAAGCTCGTGTCAGTCCCCCAACCGATAAGCGCTTTTACCGGCCAGACGTCTTTAGGCAGGATTTTTCGCTTTTGCCATTGGCTTCTCAGATAAGCAGCGCCCAGGCGTGCCATAACCGCAGGATGCAACAGCCGCCTGCTCAGCATACCCTTCCGGGACAGACGGTTGAAATCATTACCGGTCTTGACCAGCACGCTGGTCATCGCGAAGATGATATCGACGCCGGTGCGCAATGACTTCTCGAAACCCCGTGCTGTTTTCTCTTTGAAATCCATGCTGTCGTGAGCATCCGGCGGCATGACGGCGTGCAGGTTGAATAATTCGGCGGCGCCGGAAGCCAGTATTCCGGAAAGATAGGGTTTGGGCGCTACATCAAAAAGCACGCGGTCGCCCTCGGAAAAGGAGCTTTGGCCGTGGTGTTTGGAGCAGGCGAGAATGAATACCGCCATCAGGTTGTCCAAAGACTTGCCGTAGGCTTCCTCGGTATACGGTATCTGGTGAAAAGAATTGGAGTCTCCTGCGGTCTGTGCCCATACAAATGTCTTCGCAGGTAAAGCATTCTCCAGTCCCGGTTCAAGCTCGGGGAGATAATCAGCATACGTCGTCAATGAGACTGTGTCACGGAATTCTTCAATAGTATGCGGGGGGTGTTTTCCGAGGAGTTTTTCTCCAAGCTTGCACGGAACCATCCGCTCAAGCTGCTGGAGCATAAGGGATTTCTGGATTGCCATGAATTGCGGCAGCATAAGGTCAAGAAAACCGCAGTATTTAGTCCATACCCGGTCTGATTCCGACCTTATCATCGGATACTGGATGTTGCGCAATCGCACCTCCAATACGCGCCACAAGACCATCGCGGTATATTTACCGCGTAGCTCGTAATTATAATACGAGCACTACCAGTATAAAATAGGAAGGGCAAGCTGGAATATGTTACTTAAGTAATGTCAAAGCCCGTACTTTAGATAAGAGAGTGTTCTTATAAACACCAGTGAGAAGACATAAAGTAACCGGAAATGTAATATATATTCAATAAAAACTGGTGTTAAAGCGTTAATTGCGGATGGTATAATATTTATGTTAGATGGCTGTATGAACAAGGGGGTGAGAGCAATGCCAGGTGCCTCGCGCTATTACAGCGTGTGAATTTGAACTGATAATCCGGCGCAGGTTCTGCGCCAGACATCTGCTCGAAAGACCCCCGACCGGAAAGAGGCTGGAAAAGCGGCGAAGGCTTTCCGTTAACATTACTCTCAGGCAAGCTGACGAAGCGACGCTCGGGTTTTTCGGGACGTCGTTTTTTTATTGCCTGAAATTATACAATGGAGGAACTAAATGTCCCGGATAATTGACGCCAGAAAATTGACCTGTCCGCAACCGGTCATGCTCACTCTCAAAGCACTGGAAGAGACCGACGAGGTCACGACGATTGTCGATAACGAACCGGCGCGGGAAAATGTGGCTCAGTTAGGCAAGAGCCAGGGTTGCGAGGTCGGTATCGAACGGAAGAAGGAAGGCATCTACCTGACTCTGAAAAAAAAGAAGGCGACTCCGGTAAAAAACGCACCGCAAACCGCCGCCGGCGTGGTCTTGTTCATCGCCTCCGAGTTCCTCGGTAGGGGTGAAGATGCCGCACTGGGTAGTCTCCTTATGCAGAAGTTTCTGCATACTATTGAAGGGCTGGTGGTGAGACCGGAGACGGTCATTCTGGTCAACAGCGGCGTGAAGCTATGTGCCGCCGATTCGTCTGCATCGGAAGAATTGCGCATGCTGGAAAGCCACGGTATTGAAGTGTTAGCCTGCGGCACCTGTCTGACCAAACTTAATCTGATGGACAGGATAAGCGCCGGGCGGGTGTCTGATATGTATACTATCGCCGATAAGCTGCTGCGCGCAAAAAAAATAGTTTCGCTCTAAAAGGTCATGTTTTCTAGAAGATTGGTGTGCAAATATGATATGCTTAATTAGTAGATATTTCTATAATCTGTGCCTCAAGGCAAAATTTACCAAGGAGAAAGCATGAAACTGGATTCACTGGACGAAAAATTAATCTTGATGCTCGGGCAGAACGCCCGCCAGAGCAGCCAGGCGCTGGCAAAGAAGCTCAAGGTGACCCCCGGCACAATTCGGCGGCGTATCCGCGAGTTGCTCCGCAAAAATGTGCTGCGCATCATCGGCGTGGTGGATAGCACCAAGGTCGGATTTCCGCTCGCCGCCGCCATGGCTTTCAACGTTGAACACGAGAAGCTGGGGCTGGCGGTAAAATCTCTCGCTGACAAACCGGAAATTAAGTGGCTTGCCAGTTCGACCGGCCGGTATGATGTAATCGCCATGGCGCAATTCCGGTCTACTGATGAACTTTATGACTTTATACAGAGGGAAATCACGCCGATTGAAGGTCTCAAGGATAGTGAGACATTCGTGTGTCTGAGCGTGGAAAAAGGGCAGTTCGGCCCGATGTATCGCTTTCCTACTCCGAAAGAGTCTTAATCTGCAGTTTTTCCTTAATTGAAATTGAATCAGTTGCGGTTGGCTCGCAGTGCGGTTTTCCTTCGTGAGCGTGCGTCCGGTATTCATCGAAAGCCCGAGTAAAGGCTCGTACCGCCAGCGGGCAGAACTGCGTTCCGGCGAACTTGTGCAGTTCTTCGAGGGCAACATCCACGTTCAACGCCGCGCGGTAAGAGCGGTCGGTGGTCATTGTGTCGAAAGCGTCAGCAACCGCCAGCAGCCGTGCGCCCAGCGAGATGGCTTCGCCCTTTAATCCCTCGGGATAGCCGGTGCCGTCGTATCTCTCATGATGATGCATCACCAGGTCGCGCGCCCGGGTTAGAAACGCGATTTCGCCGAGGATGCGTGCGCCGATGGAAGGGTGCTTGCGCATCATCGTCCATTCTTCGTTGGTGAGATGAGCCGGTTTACGCAGGATGTTGTCAAAAATACCTATCTTGCCGACATCGTGGAGCAGGCTGCCGAATTCAATGTCCTGCAAATCTTCCGGTGAGAAGGGGAATTGGGACGCTGCCATCATGGTGTACTCCATGACCCGCTGGGAATGGCCGCAGGTGTAGGGGTCACGCGCATCGATAGCCGCAGCCAGGACTTTTACCGTACTTTTATACCCGTCGAGGACTTCCTGGTGCAGGCGGGCGTTGCTGATGGCGCCGGCGGCAATTGCCGCGAGGGTCATCGATACCTGCAAGTCCTGGGCATTGAAACCGCTGCCGTCTTTCTTGTTAAGCACTTCCAGGACGCCCATGACCTCGTGGTCCCAGACCAGCGGCACCGCCAGGACAGCTTTGGTGACAAAGCCGGTAGTCTTATCGACACCTTTATTAAAACGGTTGTCTTTGCTGACATCATTGATGACCAGGGGACTGCCGTGACGGGCGACCCAACCGGCAATGCCCGAATTAAGATTAATCCTAACCTGTCTGATTTTACTTTTCGCTTCGCCCTCGACAGTCTGAAAGTAAAGGTCTTTGCGGTCGTGGTCGAGCAGCAGGACGGAAGATGCCGATGCCCGCAGCGCCTGCTGGGTCATGCGAAGTGTCTGGTCCAATAGATGAGGCAATTCAGAAGCGGAGCCAATCTTTTTGCCGACCCGGTAGAGCAGGTTTAATTTCTCTTTATAATCCTCGCCCTGTTCCGGAAGCGGTTCGCTGCGGTACGCTGCCTTCAAGGTAATCAGGGCTGCCATCGCATCTTTGCCTGCTATTTGAGGTTTCACTTCAGATTGCCTCGCGGAATTAAGATGTCGACGACTTCGTAGGCTTTGACTGCCTGCCGTTTGCCTTTCAGCGCCAGGGGGTCCAGCGGTCTTACGGTAAGGCAATCTTTTGCCTGTTCCATGGTATCGAGGGTAATCCAGATTCGTCCGCCGGGCACTGCCGCGGTGACTCTGGCGGCGACATTGACGGCGTCGCCGATGACGGAATATTCGCGGTGTTCCTCACAGCCGATGTTGCCGGAAATCACACTGCCCGTGTTTATGCCGATGCCGAAATCGATGCGGGGCAATGTCGGCTGATTCTTTTGCAGTTCACAGATTGCCTGCTGGGCATAAAAAGCGGCTATCGTTGCCTGACGGGCATGTTGCGGACAGGAGTCCGGCGCGTTCCACACACCCATTACGCCATCGCCCATGAATTTGTTTATCAAGCCATCATATTTACGGAAGGATTTTGCCACGATTGAGAGATAAGTATTGAGCACGCTGACCAGTTCCTCGGAAGGCAGACAGTCCGCCAGGGTGGTAAATCCGCGCAGATCGGCAAAGGCTACTGTGACCTCACGGCGTTCGCCGGTGCTGATATCACCGCAGGTCTGGTTAATGGCGTTAACCTGTTGATATTCTGCCGGCGCTATGTTGCTCTTTAACTCAATAACCATCGCAAAATTCCTTTACTTGCCACTATCTTGCCACCGCGCGGATAAACAAAGCATAAATATACCGGGGAAATAGCTAAACTACCGATAAAGATTTGGGTGTTTCCAGCATTGACAATAGTACCAATTCAGGACTAAATTGTGACTGAGCATGACTAAAGCATAATACCTGTTTGCCGCAGGTAGTACTTTTTCCTGATTCAATAGGATAAGCATTTACCTGAATATAACAAGGAGGTTACATGAAAAGCGTCGCGGTGGTTACCGGTGGCGGCGATGCCCCCGGCATGAATGCTGCCATCAGGGCGGTGGTGCGGGCAGGACTGGATAAAGGCTGGCAGGTCTTCGGCGTTCGGAACGGCTACCAGGGGCTCATTACGGGAAACGTCGAACCGCTGGGCGCGCGGGACGTCGGCGGCATTATCCAGCAGGGCGGCACGATACTGGGCAGCAGCCACTGTCTGGAAATGGAAACCGAAAACGGACGGCTGAAAGCCCTGCGGACGCTCCATGAACATAAAATTGACGCGCTGATAGTCATCGGGGGAAAAGGCGCCCAGACCGGCGCCCATGAACTCTGGAAGATGGGCTATCCCGTCGTCGGACTGGCAGCGACCATCAACAACGACCTCTACGGCTCGGATATCGCCATCGGCGTGGATACGGCGCTGAATATCGCCCTGGAAGCTATCGACCGCCTCAAAATCACCGCTTCATCACTGCAGCGCGCTTTCATTGTGGAAGTCATGGGCAGCGATTGCGGCTACCTTGCTTTGATGGTGGGCATCGCCGGCGGTGCGGAAGTTGTCGTCATCCCTGAAGTCGAGACCGACCCGGAAGCAATTGCCACCGACCTGCGCAACGCCTACGGACGCGGTAAGGCTCACGCCTTCGTGGTTGTCTCGGAAGGAGCGACCTATAACGCCGAGAGGCTGGCGCATTATTTTGCCGACCACCGCGGGCGGCTGGGGTTTGAACTCAGGGTAACCACCCTCGGTCACGTCCAGCGGGGCGGCGCGCCGACCGCTTACGACCGCTTGCTGGGCACCAGGATGGGCGCCGCCGCTGTGGAAACTCTCGCCGAAGGTAAGCATGGCGTGCTCATCGGGCAGGTCAGGGGCGAGATTGCCGCTACTCCGCTTGATGATGTGGTGGCGCAGCCCAAGCTGCTGGATATGCGACTGCTGGCACTGGCACGCATGCTGGCGAAATAGTATTATAGATTTCAAAGAAGGAGGAACAAGAATCATGGATAAGCTGTATGAGAAAGCGGAAACGGGGTGCTGTCCCAGGTTTAATCCGGAACCCTGGAATGAGAAGGAAGTAACTCTTGCGGATAAGCTTTTCATCAAAGACCATGTTACCAGTTTTTTCCACATACCTTTGAATTTCGGGAAAGTAATAACGAGGAACATGGAAATAATCAAACAGGCGGATGCTCTTACAGCTGACCCGCTCATGCTTTATGACGATAAGTCACTCTGGGGTGGTGATGTTTATATCGCGGTAGACAAAGAACTGTCCGGAGTGCACGCAGAGAAGGTGACAGGCAACTTTCTCGCGAAGGTTTTTGAGGGCTCATTCAAAGAGACCGGGAAATGGATTTCCGAGATGAACAAATTTGTGGAGTCAAAGGGCAAAAAATCAGACAAGATGTATTTCTTCTATACCACTTGCCCCAAATGTGCCGAATATTACGGAAAAAATTATACGGTGCTTCTGGCAAGGGTATAAATTAGGACGATACAGGGGAGGAAATATGGCATACGGCGGGGGCGCGGCGGTAGCCGCAGCGGCGGCAATTGCCCAGGCGACCAAGGCATCAGGAGCAATTGTAACAGTGGAGCCGCAGGATTTTCTGAAGCTTGTTTCCCGGATGGACAAACCGCTGGTCGTCGTGGCGAGGGCGGGAGTGTTCAAGAGCCATTATGAATATCTGACCTCCTATAAAGGTCTCATTTTCTTTACCAAATCAGAGACAGACTTGATGTTGCCCGGAAGCACGGAGACGGTGTTTTCGAAGCGAATCTGGGTGCCGAATATGTAATGCTAACGGGGGAAAGACGCTACCAGAATATCCGTGGGGGCATGGTCGTCGGTGAGGAGGATGGGATTTCTCGCGGTGAGATAGGCTTCCAGTTCCGCGACATCGTGAAATTTTCCAACGGTTGCCTTGCCGCCTGCCGAGATATGGGTCTCGTATTCGTTAAAACCAAACTGCCGGTCTGTTGCGGCGATGACATAGGTACTCAGTCCGGCGCCTTTCCAGTTGTCGGAAGTTCCCATGAGATAGACGTATTTGAAGGTCTGGCGCAGGGTGTGGATGAATGCCGGCAGGTATCTGCCGCGCTCGTAGTGGTCGATAATGTTTATCATATAAATGCCATCTGCCGTCATGTTGGCTTTGACCAGCTTGTCGAACTCCAGCGTAGTCAGGTGGTATGGCGTGGAGAGGTCGTTAAAAACATCTCCCACCACAAAATCGAATTTATCAACCGGCGGGCGCTGAATCAGGAAGAGACGGGCGTCCCGGTTATGGGTCTTGATAACGGTATTCGGCGACAGCCCCAGTTCGGCGCGGGCGACCTCGGTTACCTCCGGGTCGATTTCCACCACTTCGTTCCGGGACTGCGGGTAGAATTTCTCAAGGTAGCGCGGCAGGGAATAGCCGCCGCCGCCAAGGTGCAGCAGGTGGGGCGCCGCATTGTCTTTTGAAGCATACCGGACAAGCTCCTCGAAGATTTTAAGATAGTCGTATTTCAAAAAGCCCGGGTCGTCGGGAATCACGTAGCTGTGTATCAGGTGGTCGAGCACCAGAACCTTGACGCCCATTTCATCCATGACCCGGATGGAATAGTAATTGGATTCTTTGGTGTAATCGCTCTGCCAGTCGGAGCGGTGCTGAAAAAGCACCAGAGAAGCGGCGACCACGCACAGCATCAGCGACCAGGTAATGATGTTTTTCAGATTGAATCGCCAGCGGTCGGGCGTTTTCCAGAGGAACCATGACAGAACGCCGGTCAAAATCAGGGCTCCCGCCACCAGCCAGACCATCATGCGGATACCGAACCAGAGAATAAAGAAAAAGCCGGTCATGAAGGTGCCCAGAATCGAACCGGCAGTGGAGAAGGCATATATCGCGCCCACCACGCCGCCCGTCTGCCCCAGGTCTGCCAGCGCCAGCTTGATTACCGTGGGCGAAACCATGCTGAGGATAAACGAGGGCAGGAAGAAAATGAAGAAGGTCTTCAGGGTAAAATGCAGCATCACCGGCAGGTCGCTGAACCAGGATATGGAAGTGACTATCTTGATGGCAGGCAGGATGCCGATAGTCGCCAGTCCGCCGATAAAGAAGATGCTCACCAGCACCAGGGGTGAAGCGTAGCGGTCGGCGATTCTGCCGCCGACGTAGTTGCCCAGCGCGATGCCGCCCAGGATGATGCCGATGATGCTCGTCCATGTGTAGAGGGAGACTCCGATATAAGGCGCCAGGATGCGGGAAGCTATCAGTTCGATGACCATGACACAAAAACTGCTGATGAAAGCGATGGTGTAAGCTTTCCATAAAGTAGACGAGCGGCGCATATATCAGACCTCCTGTTGCATGGCAGTAATAAACTGATAATACATCAACGGCGGTCTTTCAGCCAAAACATGCCGATTGAGGTCGTGACCAGCAACAACCCGGCGGCGAAGCCCATGCTCGCGCTGAACCCGACCCTCTCAATGAGGTAGCCTAAAACGATGGTGAACACTGTCACACCTTCGATATTGCTGAAATACATGATGCCCAGCACAGACGAGCGGCGGCTCTCCGGAGTATGGTTGATCAGGTACGCCTCAGAAGTGGGCATGGCGATATATGACAGCATACCCAGGGCGAATGTGACGATGCCGACTATCGTGGTGCTGGGGGCGATACCAAGTAAATAGACCGGTAGAATGCTCAGGAAGCATACCGCCAGGAATACCCGCAGTGCGCCGAAGCGGTCGGAAAGGTAGCCGCCTATCACCGAAGCCCCCAGTCCGGCTCCGTAATATAAAGAGATGAAAATACCGGCGGCTTCTTTGGCAATGCCGAAGCGGTCTACCGCGAAGAGAGGCACGAAAGAGAGTACTCCAAGCAACACGGCATGAGAAACCGAGTTCACTATCATAAATGCGATAAGACGGCTTTTACCGGGCACTGGCGCTGTCACGTGAATGCCGGCAGTTGTTGCGTGAGTGCTGCTTGACGGTTTAACCAGGCGTTTCAAAAGCGCGTAGAAAATAACGCCGTAGATAATGGTCGGCACCGACATCACAATGAAAGGTGCGCGCCATCCCCAGATTGCACTGATTGCCGCCGCCGTCAACGGGGCGATGAAGAAACTGGCGCTGCCGCCGATAGAATGGAAACCTAAAGCGCGCCCCCGGTTTTTGGGATCGACCGCCGCCGCGATCAGCGATGGGGAGGAAGGGTGATATCCGCCGCCCAGCAATCCCATCGCCATGAAGCAGACGATTATCAGGACATAGGTATGGGAAAGCCCTACGCCGAATCCCGCCAGAGCAACCCCGCCGATGCCAATAGCCATCGACAAACGCGCCCCGATACGGTCGGCAATCCAGCCGGCAGGCAACTGGCTGATGCCGTAGGTAAGCTGGAACGCCGAAAGCAGGATTCCTGCCTGGGCGTAGTTGAGGTTGAATTCCTCGCGGATAAGCGGCATTAACGGTGTTGCTAATGCCGTCACCAGGTGATGCGCAAAATGCGCCAGGACAAAGAGGATGAGCACCTTTGGGAAAGCCGCTTTCGAATTTCCGATGGTCATCCTCCGGAGCCGCTCACTCGCTTTCGGATAAACAGGCAGCACAGGAGATGATTAGACTGACCTGTGCTGCCTTGGTTTCTAATGATACCGGTTAATTTATTTTGCTTCGCCAGCCCCCGGTTTGCCTGCCATGACCGGCACCGGCTCTTTGGGGACTTCGATTTTCTCGCCGGAGACTTTCTTCACTGCGGCGAACTTCGCCGGGCAGACTTCCAGGCAGGTGCCGCACTTAACGCATTTCTCCTGGTCGATGATGTGCACCATGCGCTTGCCGCCCTTAATCGCCTCGGAAGGGCATGCCCGCAGGCAGATGCCGCAGCCCTGGCATTTCTCGGGCAGGATATAGAAATTGGTCATCTGCTTGCACGCTACCGCCGGGCAAATCTTCTGCGTGGTGTGGGCGACGTATTCGTCGGCGAAATAGCGGTGGGTGGTCAGCACCGGGTTCGGCGCCGTCTGTCCCAGACCACACAGCGCGCCCTGTTTGACGGACTGTGCCAGTTCCAGCACCAGGGTAACGTCTTCAGGGGTGCCGTTGCCCTCGGTGATTTTGGTGAGGATATCCAGCATATGCTTGGTGCCCACCCGGCACGGCACGCACTTGCCGCAGGACTCGGACTGGATGAAGGACATGAAGTAGCGGGCGACATCCACCATGCAGTTGTCCTCGTCCATGACAATCATGCCGCCGGAGCCGATGATGGCCCCTGCCTGGTTCAGCGAGTCGTAATCGACGGTCAGGTCGAGCTGGCTGGCGGGCAGGCAGCCGCCGGATGGTCCGCCGCACTGGATCGCTTTGAAACACTTATCGTTGAGTATACCGCCGCCGATACCGTAAATAATCTCGCGCAGGGTGATGCCGAACGGCACTTCGATAAGCCCGGTGCGGTTAATCTTGCCGGCGAGGGCGAAGGTCTTGGTGCCCTTGCTCTTTTCCGTGCCGTACTGCGTGTACCAGTCGGCGCTGTGCTGCAGTATCGCGGATACGTTCGCCCAAGTCTCGACATTATTGATGTTGGTCGGTTTGCCCCAGAGCCCGGACTGTGCCGGGAACGGCGGGCGGGGATTGGGCATGCCGCGCTTGCCTTCGATGGAAGCCATCAGGGCGGTTTCCTCGCCGCAGACGAAAGCGCCGGCGCCCTCTCTCAGTTCAATATCAAAATCAAAGCCGGAGCCGAGGATGTTCTTGCCCAGGAAACCGGCTTCCTGCGCCTGTTCCAGGGCGAGCTTGAGACGTTCGATAGCCAGCGGTTTTTCCGCGCGGCAGTAGATAAAGCCGCGGGTCGCGCCCATGGCATACGCGCCGATAATCATGCCTTCCAGTACGGAATGGGGGTCGCCTTCCACGAGCATACGGTTCATGAAAGCGCCGGGGTCGCCCTCATCGGCGTTGCAGATGATGTACTTCGTGGGGTCTTTTTCTTTGCGGCAGAGTTCCCACTTGATTGCCGCCGGGAAACCCGCGCCGCCGCGGCCCCTCAGACCGGATTTCTTCACCTCGGCGATGACCTCTTCCGGTTTCAACTTGAAGGCTTTTACCAGTCCGCTGTAGCCGTCGCGGGCGATGTAATGGTTCAGGTTCTGCGGATCGATGATGCCGCAGTTCCGCAGGATTATCCTGACCTGCGGCTTAAGCATGGGCAGCTCCCAGAATTTGGGGATGCCTTCGATAGTGCCCTCACCGATAGTGCCCAGCGCCATTTCCGGGTGCGCGGTATCTCTGACAAGATAATCTTCCACCAGTTGCCCGGCAGACTGGGGCGTAACGTTGCCGTACATGATATGAGGTTTGCCTGCCTTAACGATTTCCACGAGAGGCTCGGCATAGCATAAACCAATACAACCGACGTTCATAATATCGGCTTCAATTTTATGGGCGGCTAGAACAGCTTTAATAGAGTCGATGACGGCATAAGCGCCCGAAGCGCGCCCGCAGGTGCCCGTGCCGACCATGATACGGGGCTTGCGGCTCTGTTCAACCGCCGCCCATTCAGTAGTTGCTTTTGCTTTCAGCTCGGTAAAGTTCACTTCTGCACCTCTTGTTTGGCAGGACGGGTCAGGATTTCCTTCACCTTGATCGGGGTCATGCGTCCGTAGACGGTCTTATCCACGACCATCACCGGCGCGAGGGCGCACGAACCGAAGCAGGCGATAGTCTCCAGGGTATATTCCATGTCCGGGGTGGTCTCCCCCGGTTTCACGTCCAGCACTTTGCATACTTCGTCCACGATGCGCGGCGAGCCTCTTACGTGGCAGGCAGTACCGCGGCAGACGCGGATAATCTTCTTCCCTGAGGGCTTGAGCTTGAACAGGTGATAGAAGGTGCTCACCCCGTAGATAGTGGCTACGGAAACCTTGAGAAAGCGGGAGATTTCCCGCATGGCGTCTTCCGGTAGGTAGCGGAACTCATCCTGGGTTTCCTGGAGAATCGGGATAAGTTCGTCTTTTTTGCCGCTGTGACGCGCCAGAATCGGCTTCATTTTTTCTTGAATTTCAATGGGAGTCAGAGAAATCACCTCCTGTTTTTTAACAGCTTGACCAGTTTCCAGACAATTATTTCACATAAAGCGTGGATATCGTCATTGGTAAGATAATCGGAAACCGTGCTATCGAACAGAACGCTGCCTTCCGGAGGGAATTCGGCATCGCCGCGCCAGAGCACCAGCGTCACCGGGACCCGCGGGAAAGCGGGCACAGTCACCGCAGTATCGCCGTATTCTGCTTTATGGCCACCCAGTTGCGATGTAACATCAAGCAGGTTTTGCGGCTCTTTCCCGAAGTGGTTGACCAGCGGCGTAATGGCGCGCTTGGCGAACACCGGGAAGTAGTTGATGCCCTCTTTAAGCTCTTTATAAGTTACAAGCTTATCGGTCAGATATGTGCCCTTCGCCTGGGTGAGGTAATGCAGGACGAGGATTTTTTCCCGGATAGGGACATCTGCGCCATCGCTCCGGGAGACCTCACCGGTCTTGAGAGCGATGCGGTGAGACTGCCCGATAAACTCGATGCGGACAGCCTGTTCATCTGCCAGGAATTGCGCTCCGGCGTTAAGACACTGCCGGTTTATGTCCGCAATCTGGGAAAAGCGTTCTTTCGCCAGGCGGTAAGCCAGTCGGTCGCCGTATTCTTCCGTCTGGGGATTGGGTAGCGTCACCTGTTTGCTTTCCATTTAATCAAGTCATTTTTAGAGGGGGCATTGCCCCCTCTTGAGATTATCTTTTATATTATAGCTTCAATCCGCCATTTTGGGAAATCTTATAATTTATACTTCCAGCCAGGAGTGGGAATACAGTGATGCGCCGGTGAGAACGCGCACGGTGCGGGCGTATTTGGCGTCTTCCGGGCTCAGCGAGGCGATATCCACCTGCTCGCCGTCCATCAGGCGGTGCACCAGCTTGACCAGTTCCGGTCTTTCGCCGCGGGCAATTTTGACCAGTTCAGTGTCAAAAACATCCACGATTGCGGAATACATGCCGTTGCGCATCAGCATCATCATATAGGTGCGATTGAGATACGGACGCAGATTGGCGGGTGTGCCGTTAGAGATGTTGGACAATCCGCAGGTTGATTTGCAGCCGGGGGCAATGTCCTTGAGCATGGCGGTAAATTCGATGCAGGCTTTTACCTGGTTGATTTCCACCGAGACCGGGCTGACGATGGGGTCAATCCAGATGTTCTCTGTCGGTATGCCTATCTCATTAGCTTTGTAAACAAAGTCCACGGCGAACATGGCGCGTTCATTGGCGTCCCGCGGCATGCCTTCAGCGCCCCACAATAATCCGATGAGCTCCGCATTATATTTCTTGGCGACATTCAGTCCCGGTTCCAGCCGGTTGGGTTGAAGGGAAATTGAGTTCATCAGCGGCTTGTTCTTGCAAACTTTCAAACCTGCTTCCATCGCCAGCAGGTTGGTGGTATCCAGTGTGAGCGGTTTATCGGTCACTTCCTGCACGGTTTTGACCACCCACTCCATGAGGGCTTCGCCGTCTTTACGGGCGGGGCCGATATTAAGGTCGATGTAATCAGCGCCGGCGGCGGCTTCCGCTTTCGCCATTTCCTGAACCGGCTTCGGGTCGCGGGCTTTCAGCGCCGGCCCGATGGTCTGTGACATGATGTTGAGACTCTCTGCAATGAGTATCATCACTGTCCTCCTTAGACTTTCCAGCTCTTGAGGTACGCCGGTATGTGAGCACCTTCCCGGGGACCGACGAGAATTTCCCAGCCGGACAACTCTTCTTCCAGTCCGCCGCTTTCCGCGGCGATGTAACCCGGAATAATAATTTTATGATGTTTGATTTTGGCTTCGATGCCGCTCTTTTTCACGAAGGGACCGATGATATCCGCCGAGAATTTGCCCGCCGCCCAGGCGGTCATCACGGAAAGACCCTCGGTGTCCTTGACCAGCAGATAGGTTGGCACCTTGCTGTTTTCGATTTCGCCGGAGACGATGAAGAAGGTGAGCGAGAAGTTGGAGGTGACCAGCACCGGTGAATTCTCGTTGGGATTGTTGATTTCATAGATGCCTTCGGTGGTTGCCAGCGGGCGCTGCGGGTCGGTATAGAGGTTCAACCTGGCGACGAGGAGCGGGAACATGACCTCGCCCTGGAAATCGGACATCACGATGATGCCGCCGTACTTGGCAATAAATGTGGCTGCCAGCAGGGCTTCTTTCATGGGGTTATCGGTCATTTCGCAGGGGAAGGTGATGGTGGGGAAGCCCAGCGGGCGGAATTTCTTGTTCAGCGCAGAGCTCCTGATGATTATCTGGTCTTCAAACGCCTTGCGGGTCGTCCGGGAGCCGGAATCGATAATGATATTCTTGACACCCGCCGCAGTCAGCTTGGTGGTCAGGTCTGCCAGTTCATCAAGACTGGCGGCTTTGACTGCTACCGGGCAGGCACTTTCTTTGCCTAAAGCTGCCACTTTATCGAGATTGTCTTTGGTTGCCGCGTAGAGCAGCGGTTTGCGGTCGGCGCAGGCATTCAGACCCGCCGCCAGAACGTCAGGATTGTCACTCATCAAAATGATAGCGGCTTCGCTCTTTTCCTTCACTTTACCGGCAAGTGCGGCGAACTTAGCGGCATCGCCGGTAGTGCTTTTCACTGCCACCATCTCGGGTCGCAGACATAGCCCGACGCGCTGATATTCCAGCTTCTTGAATCGCTCCAGACGGGAGTCAACCTCCGCATCCGGCATGGCGTCTGTGATAAGGACGGCTAATCCCGGCGGATTCTCAAACCGCTTCTCGTGGCGGAACATCACCGTCTCGCCGCCGACTTTCACCGCACGGTTGCCCACCCCGATAGTCACCGGCAGAATGGGCGGCGCGGAAGCTTGCTCCAGCTTACCCTTCGCTTCTTCGCTGACGTAGGGACAGGCGCTCAGGTTCGCCTTGCCCGAAGCCAGGTTCATAGCAAAAGCCAGGCAGGTTGGGATGCCGCACTCGCCGCAGTTCTTCTTGGGCAACAGTTTGAATATCTCGATTCCCGTAAGTGGCATGTGATTCTCTCCTTCTTACGCTTAGAGTATCGGGTCCATCTTGGTCGCCGGGTGTCCCTTTTCCTGCAGGAATGGGATGATAGCCTCTTCGGTTACGCCGACAGTTTCATCGGCAATCATATCGACGAGGTTGGGTACGCCCAGCTCCTCGCCGCGCTTCTGGAGGCGCTCACGGAGTTCTTCCTTGAGCATTTTAGGCATCCAGACCATGCGCAGGAGTCCGCCCTCGGCGCTGAGGTACTTGCGCTGGGTGATATTGTATTTACCATGACCGACAAACCCCGGCGTGCTCAGCCCGCCGCCGATGGTGCCCGCCAGCGTGGTGAATTTCATGCCGCAGGGGGTCTCGCCGGTGTACTCGCGGTTGACGGTCATTACGCCGTTTGCCATAGGCAGGACGGCGGCAATCGCCTCGCAGCAGCCGCAGGTGGTCATGGGGTCGTTGACGATGCTGTAGAAGTTGTAGTGGTCAATCTTGCCCCGGGAAGCTTTGACTACGAAATCATTGACACCCTTCCATTGTCCCAATTTCTGGTCGATGGTATCGCCTTTGGGAACCG
>JAQTVW010000030.1 GCA_028706655.1 Dehalococcoidales bacterium
CACTTCTTCATCGATATCGACCATCACCGCTTTTTTCACGGTGCGGTACTTCAATATTTCCCGGAGGATGGCGCCCTCGCCCCCGCCGACGACGAAGACGTTCTCCGGCCTGGGGTGGGCGAGCATCGGAGGATGCACCAGTCCTTCGTGATAGATGAATTCGTCCGTTTCACTGGACTGGATTTTGTTATCTAAAACGAGGAATTTGCCATAGTTCGGGCTGTGCATTATCTGGACGCTCTGGAATTTGGTGCGTCCCGAGTAGAGGATTTCATCATATCTGTGCAATTGTGCGAAATTGAGGCTGATTCTATCCTGAAACCATTTTTCCTGTTCGTTCGTCATTTCACCAACAACTAGGGTTTAAGTAAAATCCCTCTCTGTACTTCGATAATAGAGTGATTTTTTGCCCCGAGCCTTTCTATCATTACTTCCGCAGCTTTTTCCGGCTGTACGGTCTTACCGCAGGTAAAAACATCGACGGCGGCGTAGTCAAACTCCGGCCAGGTATGGATAGACATGTGAGATTCTGCAATAATTACCACGCCGCTGACGCCCTGGGGATTAAAACTATGGAAATCTACCCCGAGAACGGTTGCGCCGGATTCCTTCGCCGCTGCCAGTAAAGCCTGTTTCAAAAAGTCCAGGTCGTTCAAGACACCACTGTTGCAGTTTTTCAACTCCAAGAGTAAATGTCTACCTAGTGCATTCAACCACCTGCCCTCCTTTTTCGTTCCGGCGGTCCGCTGCCTGTGCAAATCGGACAGCACAAATTTAATTTTATAATAATCCGCTATGTTTTATCAATATAATTAATACCAAAGGAAAAGCCCCCGGCGGGGGCCCCTTTTATTTGCTTATTCACTTATAGCTAATTAATACGGCTAGCCAACCGCCCATTCATCAATAATCTTGAAATCGAGGTGCTGCTGGATAATAGCTGCAAGCCGGTCTATCTTACCTTCCCGGTTGAACCTGGCATTAGCAAGCATATCTTCTATTGCGGTAATCACCGCATCGGTGCTCTTTTCGGAAAGGATGATGGGAACACTTTTACGGTTCGCTTTTATCATTACATTCGGGATAGGCGACTGGCTGCTGTTGCTGAGCACCAGACATTTCGTGGCAGTCTCCAGCACCGCCAGCTGCATGTCCGGGCGGTCGCCGCGGATGACGGCGGCCTTTTTGTCTTTACGGGCGAAGTATTCAGGACCGGAATCCACCACCAGTGCGCCGAGCATCAGGTTTTCCACGAGGTCATTCGCTTTTTCTTCGTTGTTCAGCACTTTGCCAGCGATTGTCTGTGCCAGTTCACCGACGGTGCAGGCAACGAGGGACCGGTCTTCCGGCATTGCGCCGAGGAATTTTATATTTGTCTTTTCGCAGGCGAGGGCGGCTTCTTCCCGCGCGCGCCCGAGTTGGGATTGGGGCACTTTATTAAGAACCAGACCGGCTGCGGTATCTTTGAAACCCAGATAACTACCGGCAATTTGCAGCGCCGGCTTCCCGGCATAAGCCGCAATAATGATGACCTTCGCTTTCAGGTCGCGGGCGGCGGCAAAGGCTGCCTGGCTGGCAGAGTCTTCTAGGTTATTGCCGATGGTCGCTTCGGTAAAGCGCACAGTCTTACCGCTCACCTCGAAGCACCTGCCCAGACCTGCCGCGATGGCAGTTTTCCCGACGCCGCTTTCTGAAGAAACAATGTACAGAGCTGTCAAAAACACCGCTCCTTATCTGTAATCTAAGAACTATTATAGACCCTCGCGGGGCAATGGTAAAGAGACAAATATTACAGTATTTTTCCGCGAGAGCTGTTCATGGTGCGACAGGCTCACCGCGAACGGTACCATTCCGGCACATGCTGATTACCCGCGCAATGCCCGCGAGGTCTGGAAATACATCAATTTGGGCGCTCGGGTAAAGCGATTCCAGTAGTCGGATGACCGCCGGAGCTTGTCCCATTCCGATTTCCAGCAAGAGGCAGCCCTGCGACTTGAGTTTGTGCACCGCCTGCCGGCACAGCTCACTGACGACATCCAGACCTTCGCTGCCCCCATCCAGCGCCAGGCGCGGCTCGGCGGGAGGCTGGGGTAAATCAGTAACACGGACATAGGGCAGGTTCGCCGCAATCAGGTCGACGGCTTCCGGCAGAGGTTCTAAAAGATTGCCATGAAGCAGCGCAATTCTTCCGGTCACGCTGTGTTTTTCGCAATTGATTCGCGCCACTTCCAGAGCTTTCTCAGAGACATCAGCGGCATAAATCGTCACAGCGGGTAATTCTTTCGCCAGGGTGACCGCAATAGCGCCGCTGCCGGTGCCGATATCGGCGATAGTGCGGATGTTCTTTTCCCGCGCCAGTGTTATCGCCTTCTCGGCCAGCAATTCGGTTTCCGGGCGCGGGATGAGCACGCGGGGATCCACGTAGAATTCGCGGCCGTAGAATTCCCGCCGGCAGGTAATATAAGCGGAAGGTTCGCCCGCGATGCGGCGGCGGATGAGTTCCAGAAATGCCTGCTCTTCTACCGGCGTAAGAACGCGGTCTGAATCGAGGTAAAGTTCAACAGGAGTGATTTTCAGGACATGGCGCAGGAGCAGGCTGCTTTCCAGCGGGGCTTCTTCGATGCGGGCGGCGGTCAAGGCGTCCCTGGCTTGTGCCAGCGCCTCTCTCACGTTCACACCAGCTGCGCCTCGAGCTGCTTCGCCTGGTCGCTGGTCGCCAGGGCGTCAATCAGCTCATCGAGGTCGCCCCCCAGGATACGGGGCAGGTTGTGCATGGTCAGACCGATACGGTGATCGGAAAGGCGGTCCTGCGGGAAATTGTAGGTGCGTATCTTTTCAGAGCGTTCACCCGAGCCGACCTGGGCGCGGCGCTCTTCAGTTACTTTTTCACCCTGCTCTCTTTGCTGGAGGTCGAGCAGGCGGGCGCGCATGATAGCAAAAGCCTTCACCTTATTCTGCAGCTGGGAACGCTCGTCCTGGCAGGCGACGACAATCCCGGTAGGTATGTGGGTCAGGCGTACCGCACTGGACACCTTGTTGACGTTCTGCCCGCCGGCGCCGCTGCTGTGATAAATATCGATTCTCAGGTCCTTGGGATTGATGGAGACATCGACTTCTTCTGCCGCCGGCAGGACGGCGACGGTCGCCGTCGAGGTGTGGATGCGTCCGGCGGCTTCGGTGGTGGGAACACGCTGCACGCGGTGGACGCCTCTTTCGTATTTGAAACGGCTGTAGGCGCCCCTGCCTTTTACTTCAAAGATGATTTCTTTAAAACCGCCGGCGCTGCCCTCGCTGGAGCTGAGGATATCCAGCTTATAGTTCCGGCTCTGGGCATAGCGGCTGTACATGCGGAACAGGTCGGCGGCGAAAAGACCGGCTTCATCGCCGCCCGTCCCCGCGCGGATTTCCATGATGATGTCTCTATCGTCGTTGGGGTCTTTGGGCAGCAGGGCTACTTTGATGTCCTCCTGCAGCTTATCGATGCGCGCGGTCAGGGTCTTGACCTCTTCCTCGGCTAGGGCGCGCATATCGGGGTCGAGTCCGTCGTTGAGCATCTTTCTGATATCTTCCAGAGATTTGGCGGCGGCGCGGTATTCCCGGTAGTACCGAACGATGTTCTCAATTCCGGAACGCTCCTGCGCCAGCGCCTGCAAGCGCCTGACATCCGTGGCGACTTCCGGCTGCGCCATTTCCTGGTCAATCTGCAAATAGCGCTGTTCGATTTTCTCCAGGTGCCCTAACATCTCGGTCATACGGTATCATTATATACCAGCGAAGAGACGCGCTCCAAGTTTATCCCCGATGACAGAATCCCGGGAACTTGGCAAAAGGCGGTCGGTTAAGATAGTATGATATTGATAATGTCTGAAATAAGATCTGGAGAAACATCTCAAGTGCCGTTGGACACGCCAAAAAGGCTTGCCACGCTGGTTTCCAATATCTTCAGCCCGTTCCTGATGAGTATCGCCCTGATGGTCCTGGTCGGGCTCCGCTCAGCGCGTGATACCGCCGATGCCTTCAAGTGGGCGCTGGCGGCGCTGGCGATGAGCATCCTGCCGATATTCGTTATCATTTTCTACCTGGTGCGCAGCGACCGCATCGAGAGCATGTTCGTCAACGTGCGGCGGGAGCGGCACAGGATTTATCTGCTCTCCGGGCTGTTCGCCGCGGCAACGTGTGTCGCGCTTTATCTGCTCGGCGCGCCCCTGCCGCTGGTGGTATCTTTCCTGGCGGCGCTCACGACGATTCTGGTTTTCGGCGGCATCAACCTGTGGTGGAAGATAAGCGTGCACACCGCGTTTACCGCATCTTCAATCACCATTCTGATTCTGCTTTATGGTTATGTCGCTGCCGTTGCGGCGATACTGGTGCCGGTTATCGGCTGGTCACGCATCGAGCTGGAGCACCATTCCCTGATGCAGGTTACCGCCGGCGCCGTCCTGGCGGTGCTGATTACGGTGGGGGTGTTCGCGCTGTTCGGTATGGTGGGCACCGCTACTACTTAAGTCCCCCAAAGAGAATTCCGATTACCTCTTAAACGGTGCTTGTATCAAATGTCATTCCGAGAAGTGGAACGACGAAGAATCCGGGGGTGGGCTGACGGTTTTTCCCCACCGCCCCGGGACCCTTAGCTACGCTCAGGTTGACAACTGTTAGAGTACTTTCGATACAAAACCCCTCTTAACTTCCCTTTCCGCAGGCAACAAGAAACCTACCGGCAAGAGTGGTAATTCTCACCGGTAGGCTCTTAACTTTATATATTTTTAAGCAGTCCGACCAGGATTACGGCGTGTCCTGAGTTACAGCGCCTAGTGTCGTAAAAGCGTAGGAGCAGCCGGATTTGGTCACTGTGCCGTTGAGACCGGTCACGTAGCTGCTCAGTGTCAGGTTACCGCTATCGGCATGGATCGTGCCAAGGTCGTTGGTTAGGGCATAGTCCGCATCCAGAACGCCCGCAGAACTGTCTGCCATCATAGCCATGGTGGCGGTGAGGACGTTGTGCAGCTCGGTCTCATAGGACTCCGCTTTACCCTCGCCGATGAACTTGCCCACGTTCGGTACGGCAACTGCCGCCAGAACGCCCAGAATGGCGACAACCACCAGAAGTTCGATCAGGGTGAACCCCTTCTCGCCATGCCGGAACTGCCTTAAGATTTTCTTCATACTGTATTACCTCCCGAAATTTTTCGTCCAATTTCCAGCTTAGCATAACCACGTACGAGTTCAATGAGTTATTGGTCACATTTTGACATAGGAAGAAAGTCCTGCGTGCTGCCCCCTATACAGTTGACGGGGAGGTTAAAAACCGTCACAATGTAACGAAATGGAGCCTGTTTTATACGTGATTTGCGCCCTTTTCGGGGCGGTCATCGGCAGTTTTCTGAACGTCTGCATCGACCGCCTGCCGGCGGGGAAATCGCTGGCTTACCCGCCTTCCGCCTGCGATTCCTGCCAGCACCGCCTGTCTCCGCCGGACCTGATTCCCGTTCTCAGTTATGTGTTCCTGCGAGGGCGCTGCCGGTACTGCGGACAGCGCATCCCGCTCCGCGTGCTTTGCGTCGAGCTGCTCACTGCGCTGTTGTTCATCGCCGTGTTCTACGTCTCCGGCTGGAGCGCGCGGACTATTCTCACCTTTATATACGGCAGCGTCTTTATCGTTATCGCATTTATCGATATGGAGCACAAGCTCATCCTTAATAAGGTAGTCTACCCGGCTGCCGTTATTGCCCTGCTCGTCCTGGCGATTGCCTCGCTGGCGCCGCAGGCGGGACTTTTCAATAACGTCATCATGTTGCCCCGGGTCACTATCCTCAGCGGAATTATCGGCGCCGCCGCCGGCTTCGCCTTCTTTCTGCTGGTCTACCTTATTTATCCGCAGGGCATGGGCGAGGGAGACATCAAGCTGGCAGGGCTAATCGGCTTGACGACCTGCTTCCCGCTGGTTTTCGTCGCGCTGTTCATCGGGATAGTCGCCGGGGGAATCGCGGCTGTCCTGCTCCTGGCGACCCGCAGAGGCGGGCGCAAGACCCAGATGCCCTACGGCTCGTTCCTTTCGCTGGGCGCCATCCTGACCCTGCTCTGGGGCACCGACCTGCTCACCTGGTACCTGGGGCTTTTTTAGACACTCCCGCTATCAGACTCCACTCTTTATTCCATATCTGCTGCTGACTCGCCCATTTTATTCTTACCCGGTTATTGACACTATCCCAAGCTATTCCGTATCCAAACGTCTCTACATTTCCATGAATAACGCTATTGACATATCAGCTATCGGATAGTACAATAGTCCTCGTACTTATGGGGGATAGCACCCATTCCTGTGGGGGATAACACCCAATTTATCCGGGTGCCGGCACCCAATAAAGCCATCCCTGGTAAAGAACGTGCAATGACGTTAAAGGGATTGAGGTCCACCGAGGAGGTACCTATGGCAACTGCGGCTGAACTCCTGCGCCAGGGGCGAAACGAAGAGTTGTGGCAGATGTGCTGCGGCTTCACCGACCTTGATTTGCCGCAGTTTATGACCATCCAGAAACGGCTCCTTCTCGAACAGATAGACCTGCTCAACCACTGCGACCTGGGTAGAAAGATTTTCGGCGGTGTGCGCCCGACCACCGTGGAAGAATTCCGGCGCACTGTGCCGCTTACCAAATACGCCGATTATTGCCCCGAGTTCATGGATAAAAAAGAGGACTTCCTGCCCGCCAAGCCTGCCTTCTGGGTACGCACCTCGGGGAAAACCTCCGCTTCCAGCTGCAAATGGGTGCCGATGACACCAGCCTATGCGGAGGAGCTCAGCCGCGTCCTGTACGGCATCGGTGTGCTGTCCAGTTGCTCACAACGGGGCGAAACTTCCCACATGCCTTCTTTCCCCAAATTGCTGTATTCCGTTGCCCCGCGCCCTTATACCTCCGGCGTTTTTGCCGATGTCCTGCGCATGCAGACTCCCCTGTCTTACCTGCCGGAGCTGGAAGAAGCGGAGGGCTTGCCGTTTGAAGACAGAATCAAGCTCGGTTTTCAACAGGCGACTTCAGAGGGGCTGGATTTCTTCTTCGGGTTGTCGCTGGTGCTGGTCGCTGTCGGCAACAAATTCCGCGAGTCCTCGGGCAAGGTAGACCTCCGCCCCTACCTCTCCCATCCCAGGGCGCTGCTGCGCCTGGCGAAGGGTGTCGTGAAGAGCAAAATCGCCCGCCGACCCCTGCTGCCCAAAGACCTCTGGTCGGTAAAAGGTATCATCGGCAGCGGCGTTGACAGCTGGGTCTACAAAGATAAGATAAAGGAACTCTGGGGAAAGTATCCTCTCGACCTGTACTCCTGCACCGAGGGCGGCGTCATCGCCACCCAGGCGTGCGATTATGACGGCATGACCTTCGTGCCCAACCTCAACTTCCTCGAGTTTATTTCCGAAGAGGAACAGGAGAAGGAACAATCGACGAGCAATTACACGCCCAGGACTATCCTTCTGGACGAGGTGAAAGTCGGCGAGAGCTACGAAGTCGTGCTTACCAACTTCCACGGCGGAGCGATGGTGCGCTACCGCATCGGAGACATTGTGCGTATCACCGCCCTGCGCAATAAGAAACTGGGCATCGAAATCCCGCAGATGGCCTTCGAGCGCCGCGCCGACGACCTGCTCAATTTCATGGTCATCAAGCTGACCGAGAAACAAATCTGGCAGGCTGTCGAGCAGACCGGGCTCGCCTATGTTGATTGGACCGCTTACAAGATTCCCGGGGAATCGGTGCTGCATCTTTTGATTGAACTTAAAGATGATGTCGATGGACGGCAAGCGGAGATTAACGCCGCCCTCGAAGAACAGATTATCGCTTCCGGGCGCGCCAGCTATGACGGCTCCGGGGTAGCGGAGGACTGGCGGAATTCCCTGGACTTCAAAGTAGACGTAACTCTGCTGCCGCACGGCGCATTCAAGGGCTATACCGCTCAGAAACAGGCGGAGGGCGCCGACCTGGCGCACCTGAAACCGCCGCACATCAACCCTTCGGAGAAAGTGCTCGCTGCCCTGCAGACCGCGCCTGCGGTCAAAATCAGAGTCCCTGCCAAGACTCCTGAGGCAGTCACCAAAGTGGCTGTCTGACGGCGCGGCATTACCCCTGAAACGTGCCTCTTTTTCAGTATTTGAGACTGCGTTTCTCCAGTACTTTAGTCGGCTTACGTTAGTCTAATTACTTTGGTTTATACTTGACAGTCCGCCGAATAGTGGCGATAATCCGCATATATGACTGTTTATGCGCTTTTTCCGCTGATAGCCACGGCGGCTTATATGCCTCTGCTGCTGACCGCCCTGGGCAGCCGCCCCTGGCAGCACCGCCATACACTCTTTGTCCTCTTTCTGCTTTCCGCAATGTTATGGAGCCTGACAGACTATTTCTACCGCGGCAATTTCTTCCCCGAACACAACTACACTCTGTTTAAAATCATCATCATCGTATTCAGTTTGATGTGCGTCCAGCTGCATGCTTTTGCTTCAACATATTACACCCCCAGGCAAAACCGCTGGCTGCCCTTTGCCTATATCTCTCTGGCGATTATTATTGTCCTGGTACTGCTCGGCTACATGACCAAGGGCGTCGTCGTTAAGGGTGATGTGGTGCATGGCTCTTATTCGATTGGAATCCTGTTCATGATGGTAACGCTGCTGACCGTGGCAGGCCGGAGCATCATTTTGTTTTCCAAAAGACTGCGAACGCTGAACAATCCGGTATTGTACAACCAGATTCTTTCCCTGCTGCTGGGGATTTCCGTGGTTGTGGTCTTTTCCCTGAGCGCTTTCCTGCCCTGGACCCGTGATTACCCCACCAGCCATATCGGCAACCTTATCAACGCGGTAATCCTCAGCTACGCCACGGTGCGCCACCAGCTTGTGGACATCAAGATAGTATTACGGCGCGGTTTCGTCTTCGTCACGCTGCTTGCCATCGGTGCGGTAGTTTACTGGATGGTGCTCGTTATCCTGCACAATACTTTCGGGCTGGTCTTCGAGCCTGCCACGGCTTTCCTGGCGACAGTTATCGCTATCGTCATCGCCATATCACTGCAGCGTCTGCGCAACTGGCTTACCAACGCAACGAGCCGCTTTTTCCAGGGACAGACCTTCAACTACCGCCGCAGCCTGTCTGATTTTATCAACAAGATACATAATATCTTCAGTCTTAAAGAGCAGGGCAGCGAACTGTTAAAGCTGGTCACCGGCGCCGTCGGGTGCAGCAAAGCCTGTCTGCTCTTCCCGGAAGTTGAGGGGCAGGATTTCACCGCTCAACTATTGGAGCCAAGGGAAGACGACAATCCGCTCGCCGCGCTCAAACTGAGGGCAGACAGCCCGATTGTGGAATACCTGTCCCGGGAGAGGAAACTGCTTACCCGGGAAAACCTGGAAATCCAGCCTGAATTCCGCGGCTTGTGGCAGAAAGAGAAAGATGCGTTCGGCAACGCCCAGATTGAAATCTTCGTGCCGCTCATCAGCCGGGAACGGCTTATCGCAATCATGGTACTGGACAAAAAGCGCACGGGGCGGTATTCCCTGGAAGACCTCAACCTCATTGAAACCGTTTCGCAGCAAGTCGCCGTGAGCATGGAAAAGGAATACCTGCGGGAGCAGCTCAAAGAGCGTGAAGAGGAACTCTCCGTCATCAACCGGCTCAGCGCTATTATTACGTCCAGCCTGGATATCCAGGGCATCTTCGATAGTTTCATCACCGAGCTTAAGAAAGTCGTGGATGTCAACTGGTCATCAGTGATGCTGATTGAAGAAAACACTCTTTACCGCCTGGCGCAATCCCCGGTAATTACTTCAATCTGGCAAGTCGGCGAGCAGATGCCGATGAAAGGGACCGGCACCGAGTGGGTCGCCGCACACAAGGCAACCGTATATGAGCCGGACTTAAAGCAGGAAACACGCTTTGTCACCGGCAAAAAGCACATCGAACAGAATCTGCGCTCCATTATTTACCTGCCGCTCATGGCAAAAGGCGAAGTCACCGGCACGCTGATCGTCGCCAGTCAAAAACCAAATGCTTACACGCCGCGCAAAATCGCCCTGCTGGAGCAGCTGGCGGCGCAGATTGCCATGCCGGCGGAAAATGCCCGTCTCTATGCCAAGGTTGAAGAAAAGGCGCGGGTCGATGAGTTGACCGGGCTGTTCAACCGCCGCTCGCTGGACGAGGCAATCGCCCAGGAAATCGGGCGTCACTCCCGCTACGGCGGCGTGTTCTCCATTATTATCATGGACCTGGATTCCTTCAAGGCTTACAATGACAAATTCGGTCACCCGGCGGGCGACAAGCTGCTGAGGCAAATCGGCACCATTATCAAAGGGGCAATCCGCAGCGCCGATATTGCTTTCCGTTACGGCGGCGACGAATTCGCCATTCTCATGCCGCAGACCGCTATCGATGCCGCCAGCCAGGTCGCCGAGCGGGTACGCCAGCACGTGGCGACCAAGGCGAAGATGGATTCGGTGCAGATTACCGCAAGCCTGGGGCTGGCAAGCTGGCCCGCCGATGGCATCGGGCCGAACGAGATGATAGCCGCAGCGGACGCTTCCCTGTACCGCGCTAAACGCAACGGCGGCAACCAGTATGTCTGTTCGTCGGGCACCCTGCTGCACCTCGGCGACCTGGAGGTGAGCTTCTGGAGTGATAATGACAGCGGCACCCTCTCCGCCATTTATGCCCTCGCCGCTACGGTCGACGCCCGAGACCATTACACCGGCAGCCATTCCAAGCGTGTCAGCAAGTACGCCGTTGCCCTGGGCGAAGCCCTGGGATTAAAACCGATGCAAATCAGCAACCTGGAAACTTCGGCGCTGCTGCATGACATCGGTAAAATCGGCATCAGCGACGAGATTCTGGGCAAGAATGCGGGGCTGACCGATAACGAATGGGAAATTGTGAAGACCCATCCGCGGCTGGGCGCGACCATCGCCGGACGTTCCCGCCAGCTTGCCGCCTTCGTACCCGGCATCCTGCACCATCATGAACGCTTCGATGGGACCGGCTATCCCCAGAAGCTGAAGGGTGAAGATATCCCGCTGGAAGCCCGCATCCTGGCTATCGCCGATTCTTTTGCCGCGATGACGTCCGAGCGGGCTTATTCGACGGCGCTCACCATGAACAACGCCATGGAAGAACTGAGAGCGGGCGCAGGCACCCAGTTCGATCCCAGACTGGTGGAGATTTTTGCCACCATCGTACCAAAACTCGCCCAGCAGCCGCGCGATTCGGAACAGGAGGTAACGTAACCATGAACATGAACTCGAGCAAGACCCAGATCTTCATCATCAGCAATCAGTCCCTGTTTCAGCACGGGATTGAGCACACCCTGACCGGTGTGGAGGATATGGCAGTATCCGGCATTGTCGAAGTCAACGACAAGGTCCTGGCTGCCATCGATAACCTGCCGCCGGACGTCGCCCTGGTCGATATCGACGGCAAGTCCGAGATTGCGCTCGGACTGGCGCGCAATATACGGCAGCGCCAGCCCAGCATCGGGGTTATCGTGCTGACCTCGAACACCAGCGATGATGAACTTTTCCTGGCGCTGAAAGCCCAGGCGGGCGCCTATATCAGCAAGGAAGTCACCGCGCAGCAGCTGACCGATACCATCCGGCGGGTCGCCCGCGGGGAGCACCCCATCAACGAGAGTCTGACCGCCCGCCCCAAGGTCGCCGAGCAGGTATTGAACCAGTTCCAGGAGCTTTTCTGGCAGAGCGAAGCCCAGAGCTTCATTTCGCCGCTCACGCCGCGGGAGACGGAAATTTTGAAGTATATCGCCCAGGGTTTTCTCAACAAGCAGATTGCCGCCGAGCTGGGCATCAGCGAGCAGACCATCAAGAACCATGTCACGTCCATCCTGCGCAAACTGAACGCCAACGCCCGCACGGAAGCGGTGGTGGTGGCAATCAAACAGGGATTGATTACACTGACATAGACAGTTTTGACTCAGACAGTTTTCAAGAGGGGGTGAATGCCCCCTCTTTTTGTTTATTTTTTCCTCGTCATTGCGAAGACTATTCAGATGAAGAGCTTGCTTCGTCGCTCTGGCTCCTCGCAATGACAATCGCGGATTATGTTAAAATATTAACAGCGAGGACACACATTGACCAGAGTCGTTGAAGAGCAAATCAAGAGGCTGCCGGGCAACCCCGGCGTCTACCTGATGAAGGACGCCGAAGGCACTATCCTGTATGTCGGCAAGGCAGCCAATCTGAAAAACCGCGTGCGCTCATATTTTACCGCCGCTTCCCGGCTCACGCCCAAGCTGGCGCGGCTGGTGAACCGCGTGGCGGAGCTGGAATTTTTCATCACCAAGACGGAGCAGGAAGCGCTCATCCTGGAGCTTAACCTCATCAAACTGCACCACCCCCGCTACAACGTCCGCCTCAAGGATGACAAGACCTTCCCCTACCTCAAGATAGATACCACCGATGCCTGGCCTCGCATCTATATCACCCGCCGCTACGAGCCGGAGAGCGGGCGCTATTTCGGTCCGTTTGCCAGCGTCAATTCCGTGCGGCAGACCATCAAAGTCCTCAAGGGGCTTTTCCCCTTCCGCGCCTGCTCTAAAAATATCACCGGTGTCGACCCCCGCGCCTGCCTGGAATACTTCATGGGACGCTGCCTGGCGCCCTGCACCGGGGCGGCGACTCGGCAGGAGTATGATGACGTCATCCAGCAGGTAACGCTGTTCCTGGAGGGCAAAGCGGAGAATATCATCCGGGAGCTTGAGGACAAGATGAAACAGGCATCCGAAGCCCTCGATTTTGAACGCGCGGCGCGTTACCGCGACCGCATCGGGAGCCTGCGCCAGGTCATCGAGGCGCAGCGCATCGCGGCGACGGTGAAGGGCGAGCAGGATGTCATCGCCTTCATCCAGGAGCGTGACGCCGCCTACGTGCAGGTCTTCTTCGTCCGCAACAGCCGGTTGACCGGCCGCGAAAGTTTTGTCCTGCAGGGCACCGAGCAGGAAAAACCAACGCAGGTGATGGCCGGATTTTTAAAACAGTTTTACGCTTCCAGTCCGTATGTGCCGCCCCTCATCCTGCTCCAGCACCCCGCGGAAGATATCAGCGTTCTGAAACAATGGCTGGAGGGCAAACGGGGCGCGAAAGTGAGCATTCAGGTACCGCAGCGCGGCAACCGCAGACAACTGGTAGACATGGTGGCGGAAAACGCCCGCCAGAGCATGGAACAGCTTAAAATCAAACAGCTTGCCGCCCCGAAGGCAGCCGCCCTCGATGAAATCGAAAAAGCCCTGCACCTGCCGGCAACACCCCGGCGCATCGAAGGGTATGATATTTCCAACATCCAGGGCAGGGATGCCGTAGGCAGCATGGTCGTCTTCGAGAAAGGACGACCGCTGTCTGCCCATTACCGGCGTTTCAAAATCAAAACCGTCGCCGGCGCGAATGATTACGCGATGCTCCAGGAAGTGCTGCGGCGGCGCTTCAAACGCGCTTCAAAGGGAGAAGCTGCGGACACCTGGGCGATTCTCCCCGACCTGCTCCTGATTGACGGCGGCAAGGGACAGCTGAATGCGGCGCTGGCGGTGATGAAAGAAAGCGGCGTGGAGCATATCCCGGCAGCCGGGCTCGCCAAGGAGAACGAGGAATTGTTTATCCCGCACCATCCGGAGCCGGTGCGGTTGCCCCGCTCCTCCCCCGGACTGCAACTGCTGCAGCGTGTCCGTGACGAAGCGCACCGCTTTGCTATTACCTATTACGGAAAAGTGCACAAGAGAGAGACTTTTACTTCGCTACTGGACAGCATTCCCGGCATCGGCAAAGAGCGCAAGCGCAGCCTGCTCCGCAAGTTCGGCTCGGTCTCGGGAATCCGCAATGCCTCCATACAGGAACTGGCGACCGTGCGCGGTATCAGCGAAAGCCGGGCGAAGAAATTAAAGGATTATTTGTAAAATCGCAGAGAACGACTACGAACCTTCATACTTGAAGGATATTCTCACCTTGACCCGGTAGTTCATTATCTTGCCGTTCTCAATCTGGATATCGAATTCTTCAATCTCGGCGATACGAAGGTCGCGTAAAGATTTGTTTGCCATTTCTACGGCGGCCGCCGCGGCTTTTTCCCAGGATTCCGGGCTGGTGCCGATAAGGGTAATTATCTTATACACAGACATGTCTCCCCTCCTTTTCAACCGGTGTACTGTGATTCTATTAAACGTACTGCCATAAGTCAATACCTGCGGTGCTGTTTTTTACGCTTGACAACGCCGAGAGACAAGTGCTAGTTTAGTTGGAGAATTTCCCTTTTTAGGGCATACCTGACTGCAGCATTATACGAGGTGACGTGATGAGCATTGAACTGGTACATATCGGCTTCGGCAATATCCTGGCAATGAACCGCGTCACCGCCATCGCTTCGCCCAATTCCGCGCCGACCAAGCGTACCATCCAGGAAGGCCGCAACAAGGGCATCCTGATTGATATGACCAGCGGCCGCCGCACCAAGGCGGTCATCTTTACCGACAGCGGACAAATCATCCTCGCCGCACTGGCTCCCGAAACTATCGCCAGCCGCCTGCAGACCAGCCGCACGAGCCCAACCGGCAAGCCGGAACAGGGTGACAGCAAAGATGAGCCTTAGCCACGAAGGCACTCTGGAACTGCCCCCCCGCCCGCTCCTGATTGTTCTCTCCGGACTATCGGGAGCCGGCAAAGACGCCGTGTTGTCCCGGCTGAAAGAAGCCCGCTATCCCCTGCAGTTTATCATAACGACCACCACCCGCCCCCGCCGCCCCACCGAAAAAGACGGCGTGGACTACACTTTTGTCCCTACCGAGATATTCCAGAAGATGATTGCGCATGACGAACTGCTGGAATGGGCGAACGTCTACGGCAATTTTTACGGAGTGCCGCGGGCGCCGGTCAAGGAAGCCCTGGCGCGCGGGCAGGATGCCATCGTGAAAGTGGATGTGCAGGGCGCGGCGACCATCAAGAAGATAATCCCGGAGGCGGTCTTTATTTTCCTGACCCCGCCCTCGGTGACCGAGACGGTGAGCCGGCTGAAGAACCGCAGGACAGAGTCCCCCGCCGATTTAGAACTGCGCATCAAGACCGCCGAGGCGGAACTCAAGCAACTCCCTTTGTTCGACTATATCGTGCTGAACCGCAAAGATGAACTCGACCGTGCTGTATCGGATATCAAGGCGATTATCACTGCGGAAAAGTGCCGCGTCAAAGCGCGCGAGATTAGACTGTAGCTAGAATATCCGGTTTAACAGCCAGGCGAAAACATATCCCAGAATCGCGCACGCAGGGAAAGTCACTAGCCAGGTAATCACGATACTCCGGGCAAGACCCCACCGGACTGATGTGAGCCGCCGACTGGCGCCGGTCCCCATGATGGCTGAACTGATGCAGTGAGTTGTACTCAGGGGGATGCCGAAAGAGGAAGCCAGTAAAATTGCCAGGCCGCTGGCGGTCTGGGCGGCAAATCCTCCCACCGGTTCCAGCTTGGTAAGCCGGAAACCCATCGTGCGGATAATTCGCCAGCCGCCGGTCGCAGTGCCGATCCCCATTACCGTACCGCACAGCAGCATCACCCAAAGCGGCACAGTGAACTCTTTCATTACTCCGCCCAGCACCAGCGCCAGGGTAAAGACGCCCATGAACTTCTGACCGTCATTACTGCCATGGCTGAACGCGGTAAAGGCTGCGGAAAGTATCTGTAATTTGCTGAAGGTACTGCGGACGGTCGAAAGGCTGATACCCTGCAACAGCCAGTAGAGCCCGGTCATTATCACGGTGCTGAACAGAAAGCCGAGTATGGTGGAAAAACCCAGCCCGATTAACACTTTTTGCCACCCGGACCAGAGCAGGACTGCGGAACCGGCTGTGGCGAAACCCGCACCGGCGAGACCGGCAACGAGTTCGTGACTTTCGCTCGTGGGCAAGCCGTAAAGCGCCGCCACCGAACTCCAGACGACCACGGTGAGCGTAGCCGCCGCAACAACATTGAGATTGATAATATCCGGCTTGACAATGCCGGTGCCGATAGTGAACGCCACAGCCGTGCCCGTGACGATAGCACCGACGATATTCAATACCGCCGCCATGACTACAGCTTTGGCGGGAGACATGACGCGAGTGGAAACAACAGTAGCGATGGCGTTGGGGCTATCTGTCCAGCCATTGACAAATTCCGCAGCCAGCACCAGCAGCAGGACGATGATTAAGAGCAGGCTGAGTTCAGGCATTCTTTAAGGCTACCCCTTCCAGGACGTTTGCCACATCCTCGCCGCGGTCGGTGGCGCTTTCCAGGTGTTCGTATATCTCACGCCACTTGATGACCGTGGCAAAATCTTTGCTGTTATCAAAAAGCTCCGCCATGCCGGCGCGGTAAACCTGGTCTGCCATGTTCTCCAGGCGGTTAATTTCCACGCAGCGTTCCAGCATCGGTTTCAGGTCGGCGCGGTGCTTCAGCATCTTGATAGCCTGCTCAAGCTCGACGGTCGCTTTAACGATAATCTCCGATAGCTCCTTAGAGCGCTCGGTAGGCTTTTCTACCTTGTAGATGAGCATGGCGTCCGCCGCCGCCTGGACAAAATCGGCGATATCATCCATCGTATGCGCCAGCAGAGCGATATCTTCGCGGTCGAAGGGAGTCAAAAAAGTGCGGTTAAGCTGTGCGATAATCTGGTGCGTGACGTTGTCCCCGTAGTGCTCCATCTCGGTTATTTCCGCCACGCTACCGCCGACCTGCTCCCACTTGCTCAGCAGATCGCATAAAGCCTGGGATATCTTGACCAGGTTGTGCGCGGCGTCTTCAAACAAGTCATAAAACTTGTCCTGCTTCGGCGTAAAAGAGATTTTAACCATAGACGGTCCTCCTCAAGGGATGAACATACTGGGGAATTAATGGAATATCAACAGTAAATTGTGAAATCAGAAGGGAAAAGCGGTTTTTCAATAATTGTGCAGTCGGCTTGAAGTGAGCCTTTAACAGCATAAATGCAATCTCAAATATTCCTGTCCGCACGCGCCGGAAGTCCAGGTGGCGCACCATTTTGATTGGTAAATGGCGACCCGAATTAACCCATCGTAGTTTAAGCGGAACGGGGTCATAATGTCAAGAAAGAACGGGCAGACGCCTCATGCACCGGGCGCGCCGCGGTCTTCCGGTTTGCGGGGCGGCTTGGCGAGGTCTCCCCACCACTTTTTCAGTCTCTCCCCGACATGCTTTTCGTAGCCCTGTTCGCCGGGAGTATAGAACCGCCTGCCCCTCAGGGCGTCCGGCAGGTTCTGCTGCTTTACAAAATGCTCCGGGTAATCATGCGCATATTTGTAGCCTTCGCCGTAGCCGGCGTCTTTCATCAGCGGGGTAACCGGATTGCGCAGGTGTTTCGGCACGGAATCGCTGGAGCCCTGCTTGATTTGTTCCGTGATTTTCCCGTACGCCTCGTAGAGCGAGTTGCTCTTGGGGGCTGTCGCCAGGTAGACGGCGGCTTCCGCCAGCGCCAGGTTGCCCTCCGGCATGCCGATAAAATTGACCGCCTGCTGTGCCGCCATAGCAACAACCAGCGCCTGCGGGTCTGCCATGCCCACGTCTTCGGAGGCGAAGCGCACCATGCGCCGCGCGATATACAGCGGGTCTTCCCCGGCTTCCAGCATCATCACGAGCCAGTACAGGGCGGCATCGGGATCGGAGCCGCGCAGCGATTTGTGCAAAGCGGAGGTGAGGTCGTAGTGCTGTTCCCCGGCGCGGTCGTAATGGATGACGCGGTGCTGCATCGCATCCTCGATAGTCGCCAGGGTGACCCGGCGCTTACCGTCGGCATCCGGGTTGGTGCCCATCGTGGCGATTTCCAGCGTGTTGAGCGCCACGCGGGCATCGTTGCCGGACATGCCAATCAGGTGATCGAGCGCTTCATCGTCGAGCACCACGTTCATATCGCCCATGCCCAGCAGCCGGTCACGCAGCGCCCGCAGCAGGATGATGCGGATTTCTTCGCCGCTGAGCGGCTTCATCTCGAAGACACGGGCGCGGGAGAGGAGCGGCGAGGTCACTTCAAAAGACGGGTTTTCCGTGGTTGCGCCAATCAGGATGATAGTGCCGTCTTCGACAAAGGGCAGAACGGCATCCTGCTGGGTCTTGTTGAAACGGTGGATTTCATCAATAAAGAGGATGGTGTGCTGGTGACGTGACTGGAGGCGTTCCTTGGCTTCCTGGATAGCCCGGCGCAGGTCGGCGACGGTGGCGCTGACGGCGCTGACCGGGCTGAAGTGCGCGCCGGTGATAGTGGAGATGATGTAAGCGAGCGTGGTCTTGCCGCAGCCGGGGGGTCCCCAGAGAATCATCGAGGGGATGCGGTCGGACTCAATCGCCTTGCGCAGCACGCGCCCCTTGCCGATGATGTGTTCCTGTCCCACGAAGTTGTTGAGGCTGGTGGGACGCATGCGGGTCGCCAGCGGCGCTCCGCTCAGCTTTTCCGCTTCAAAGTGCTGCTCAAACATATCTACCATAACGCACCCTCCTTGCCATCACCCTCCACCCCATCTTTGCGCTCCGGGTTTACTTGCCTTTCCACGCCGGCATCTTCGCCATGTGCTCTTTGACCGCCTGCACGGCGGTGTCCCGGTCTATTTTCTGGGACTTCATCATGAACTCTACCATACCGCGAAATACTTCATTGTAGCTTTTGAGGCTGCCGTCGGGATTACAGCAGTGGACGCAGCACAGGTTGGTAGGATTGCTCCCGCCGAAGTCCTCCGCTTTTTCCATGGGCATGCCGCAGCTCTGGCACTTGCCGTCGCCCTGGGCATACTGGTTAAAGGTTAGCTTGTAGCCGTTGTTGTCCGTTACGGTGAAATCGCGGGTCCCGTACGGCTCGTCCTTGATATCCGCGATGACAGCGACGCCCTTGCCTTTCACGTCTTTGTAATAGGCATCGATATCGCCGTCAATCATCAGGTAGAGATTGACGCCCGCGCCGGGCTTCTGCAGCCAGCCGAGGGGCGAGCTTTTCGCGGGGGTAAACATCAGGACCATGCCGTCCTTGACCAGGTCGACATACTGGGCGTTTTCGGCATCGGGGTAAGCCATGCGCATCTTGAATCCCAGCGACTTTTCATAGAATTGAACGGTTTCCTTCATGTTTTTGACGGACAGCATCGGAGAAAGTGTGCCCATGTGTGTAACTACAACCTCCCAATCATTTTCGTGTCATTGCGAGTAAGTCTCCTCTCCCCCAGCGGGAGAGGAATAAGGTGAGGGGAATTCACCCTCATCCCGACCTTCTCCCCTCAAGGGAGAAGGAGAAATAATAGAGATTGCTTCGCTGCGCTCGCAATGACATATATTGTTACCAGTATCGCTTACCAGCGAGGAAATCGTCAACTCCCGATTATATGGTTGGGGTAATCGCCGTAGTATGT
>JAQTVW010000114.1 GCA_028706655.1 Dehalococcoidales bacterium
GCGTGCGGCGGCGCTGGCTTCCTCGGCGAGACGAGCGGCTGCTTCCGCCTGTCGCATGGCTTCTGCCGCTGCTTCCTGAGAGTCCCGTTTAGCCGCTTCAGCAGCTTCCTGGGCGGCGGCGCTGGCTTGTTCAGCCCTCAGTGCCGCTTCTTCAGCTTTTCGTTTGGCTTCGGCGGCGGCTTCTTCAGCTTTCTTGGCTGCTTTTGCCGCAGCTAGTTCCGCCTGTTTGGTGGCAGCTTCCGCTGCCGCTTTCGCGATGGCGCTGGCGTCTTCCGCCCGGCGGGCGGCTTCCTCGGCAGCCTTTTTAAAAGACTCAACGGCTTTCTTGGCGCCTTTATCCGCTTCATCGGCTTTATGGGCAGCTTCTTCCGCCGCTAACCGAGCGGCTTTTGCCGTTTGTTCTGCTTTGGCAGCGGCGTCCTGAGCGGCTTTCGTCGCATCGGCGGCGGCTTTCTGTGCTGCGCCTCGGGCTTCTTCGGCTCGCTTGGCAGCTTCATCTGATGCTTTTGTCGCCGCGACTGCCGCGTGATTCGCCGCCTTGGCGGCTTCTTCGGCACGGCGAGCCGCTTCGGCAGCCGCCCGGATGTTATCATCCATTTCATCCAGAATCTGGGGGAGCGGCTTGGTTAAAATTCTTGGAGCTTCTTTAGGAGCTTCGGGACCCGGTCTTTTAGCGCTGCTGACCATTTATTTATCCTCCTGTGAAGCGTCTTCAGGTGTTTGAGGACGCATGATATGACATCGCGTTGCCGACTCCGGACAATGGAAAACCCGGCTCTTCACAATATTTTAATAGTGAAAACCGGGTCTTTCAAATCTAGAGCAATATGCCCTGCTTAATTCATGAATCGGATTACTCTTATTCAGGACGTCTTACAGATTGTATTTTAGTCTTCTGCTGCCGCTAAGTCAATATTATTTTATATCGTTTTTTCAACTATTTTGCAGTGAACCGGAAATTTCTTATTAAATTTTATCGAAAACACTTCCAGTAATGCCTCAAATTCCGTTTAACATCATCGATGACAGTCTGAGTCACGGCGAAGGAACGGTCCGCCACCAGCGGCTGCATGGCCGGCTCTTCGATTTCCACATCAAATCCCGCCAGTCCGGAAATCAGGGCAAGCCAGGCGTAGGGCAGGACTTCCCGGTTATAGCCGGAGGCAATCAGGTCGATTTCCTTGCCGTCACAAAGCCCGGCGAGCTGCTTCACCTTTTCGCCAATCATTTTAAAGCCGCTGACCGGCAGTCCCAGGCTGGTCAACTCATCGTGGAAATGCGGGTCAGAGCCGCCATTCCTTATTATTATCTGAGGTTGAAATTCCTGCACGATGGGCTCGACTATCGATTGAAAGACCATTTCGTAGGAATCAATGCCCGAGCGCGGCGGCAGCGGCACGTTGACGGTAAATCCCTTGCCCGCTCCGGAGCCAATCTGGTAAGCGAAACCGGTGCCCGGATATAGCGTCCGCGGGTCCTGGTGTAAATCGATGAACAGCACCTTCGGTTCTTCGTTAAAATAATCGGATGTCCCGTTGCCGGCATGGGCATCGGTATCCAGGATGAGGATTCGCTCCAGTCCGTATTCCTTCATCATAAAGTTGGCACAGAATGCCACGTCATTGTACAGGCAAAAACCCTCGCCGTAAGAAGGCTTGGCATGATGCAGTCCCCCGCCGATGGAGACCACTTTCTTGAACTCGCCGTTCTGCACCAGCTGACATGCTTTTTTCGCCTGCCCTACTACCAGCCGGGCAGCTTCTTCCACTCGGCCGGGATTTTCCAGCGGCATATTGTCCATGCTGTGGTAAGTAAAAAACTTTTCCTCGGCATAGCTCTTACCCTGATGCGCCGCACTGTAGAATTCCCTGGTAAAATCTATGTATTGCTGGGTGCAGATAAGCCGCAAATCTTCGTCAGCGGCAGGCCCGGCACTTAAAATCCGGTAGTTACTGTCTTCAGATAAATGTTTGCAAAAGAATTCATAAAAGAGCTGGTAACGGTCGCCGCGAAAGGGATGCCCCGGACCAAAATCGTACTCTTTCAACTCTTCCCGGTAAAGCATGCCGATAGTCATTTCTACCTCCAATCAGTCTGACGGTTGTTACGGTAAATGAATACAACGGTTAGAACTGCAACGGCGAGCAGCAAGAAATTACGCAGGAACATCAAGACCAGGGCGTAAGGCTTAAACTGCTCGAAATCATAATAGGCATAAGGGAAAATCCACTGGGTGATAACGGCAGCCGCGATAAACAATATCCAGAGAATATCCTCGCCGCTACGGGCAATCAGCGCCAGCAGCGGGCAAAGCCAGATGAGGTACTGCGCCGAAAGGACTTTGTTGGTCACGATGAAAACAAGCAGCGCCAGGAAAGTGAATTGTAAAAGCCGGAGGTCTTTTGATTTTTCCGGCGAACCGGGGCGCTTCCTAAACATACCGGCGAACCAGCCGCAGGTTATCAACAGGAGACCCGCCGAGATATAAAACGATATTCCCGCCAGCCGGTCTGCCAGCGGAGAAATCAGGTTCCATGAACCGAAACTGAGTCCTGCTTCGACTTCGTATATTCCGATGGCTTTAAGCAGCAACAAAAAACTGCCGTAGGTGCTCTCGGAATGAAGACCCCTGCCCAGGTGATAGCCGCCGAGTGAACTCCACAGCTCGTCTGCGTGGAGCAATAGCAGAGGCACAAAGACCAGAAGCGCAGCGGCAATAAATGTAATTACGCCGGAAACCAGCGCGCGGTATTGCCGGCGGGCAAGGTGGTAAAAGGCGAAAAGCGGAGTCAATAGAATTGGATACAACTTGGCGGAAACCCCGAAGGCAAGCAAAGCCCATGCCGCCCTGTATTTACCGGCGAAGAAAGCTTGCAGGGAAACTGCCACCAGCATCGCCGGCAGCAGGTCGAAACGGATTATCACCAGCGGACCTACCGCCAAAAGCAACAGAGTATAAATGCCGAGCGTCTTCCAGATTGGAATTTCCAACCGCCGGGCGATGCCCACCATTGCCCACATGACAACTATATCGAAGATTAATATTTCAGAATAGAAGGCGATATTGTAAGCGACCTGAGTCTTCGCCACCAGCGCCGGCAGCAGAAATGCCAGAAGCGCGAGCGGCGGGTATTCGCTGGGAAAATCGCGGAAGGGCACCTGCCCGTCCAGTATTTTCAGAGCCATGAAACGTTCCAGCGCCCCTGGGTCGAAATAGACGGTCTGGGCGGGTATAAAAAACAGGCAAAAGATAAACGCATGGGCGAGACTAAATAACAGCAAAGCCCGCCGCGGCTCTGTGAGTGACACTGCACCTCCGTATCTCATGCTGAGGGATTGTGAGAATGATGCGAGTTAATACCTGCGCTGGTTTTCGCCTTTTATCTTATCACTCTCATACGGTTTTGTCGCCCCCTTTGAATAATCGGGTTAAAAAGTGTAATATTAATTGAATACACGGTTAATTAGAAAACTGTAACTGGAGAATACAATGGGCAGAAAACAGGAAAAAGCAGCACAGCGCCGGGGCTATCAGGATGCCTTCAAGAACGTCAAGCACGGTCATGGCACCCGTTCCATCCGGAAGAAGGAAGAAGCAGCACTGGGCAAATAGTCTGACATGATACCGGGTACCGGTGAAATCTGATTGCCGGTGCCCGGTTTCCAGATAGTATAGGAGGTAATCCTTATGGTAGAAAAACCAGTGAAGCCAGCCAAGTCCGGTTGTGGATGTGGTTGTGGTTGCGGTGCCAAATCAGCACCCGCCAAACCCGCCAAGAAATAACTCCCTTCAACAATCCATTCAATTAAGGAAAAGACACCCGTCTCTTCCGTTATCTTGTTTTGTCCCCACGTCTACCCCGATCCGCTCGCCGGTGGTATAATAGTTAATAGAGAGAATGGACGCCTTTCTCTATTACGATTTGCGTCAAGGAGGCGAGGGAGATGGCGAAATTTACCAGAGAAATCGCTCAGAAGATGCTGGGCGACGTACCCGCTGAAACCAGCTTCTGGTGCCATGACGGCAGAACACTCAAGAACCTCGCAGAACTACAGACCGCTTTACGGGAAATGCCGGATGACACCTACCAGTACCATGCCAACGACGAAAAGAATGATTTCAGCAACTGGGTGCGGGAAGTCATCGGCGATGAAAAGCTGGCGCTGGACCTGCGCCGCGCCAGGAGCCGCAACGAAGCTGCCCGACTTGTGGGCGGGCGTATCGCTTTCCTGAAAAGCAAGATTTAATACCGGGAAAAATCATCTCAAACCGAGAAACAGCCAGTAGACCAGGACATTGACCGCGGTCAGCGGTGCGCCTATTTTGACAAAATCCCAAAAGCTCAGAGTCTCGTTAAAATCTTTCTCGGCGTTCTGAATGATTATCACGTTGCTGGCTGCCCCCAGGATAGAGAGGTTGCCGGCAATCGTGCTCCCCGCCGC
>JAQTVW010000031.1 GCA_028706655.1 Dehalococcoidales bacterium
CCGCCGCTTTTGCCGCGACAATGTCCGGCGCCGGTGCGGTCTCTTCCGTCCGGGAGAGCGCTACTTCAGCGGTCTTGCGATTGACCTGCGCATTGAAGAGCGCCAGTTCCAGCGCCGACCGGGTATCCCGTGTTTTGACGAGAGCAAGCTCGGCGGTCTGCTGCGCCAGCTTTGTCTGGGTTATCGTTACCTGCGCCTGCGCCAGGGCGACCTGCGCCTGGGATTTCGCCAGTTCCAGATCATCGGTCTCCAGGATGGCAAGGATATCGCCTTTCGTGACGACATCGCCCTTTTTCACATTCAGTTTCTCAATCTTGCCGCCGGTCTCGAAGCTGAGTTTGGCATCGGTAGCCACACCGGTCTTGCCGTTGCCGTTTACCTTCACGGTCAAATCGCCCTGCGTGGCTTCATACTGCTGGTTAGTTTCCGGCTTCGCACTGAAGGGATTGCTGCAGGCAGTCACTCCTGCCAGGAGTCCTGCCAGTAATACCGCCGTGAGAATCTGCTTGAGTTTCATTTCTTCTTTCCTCCCCGTATAAATCACAAGTTGTATGTTAACCAGTATAGCCGCATGTTATCCGGTTAACGCCGTACAACCGGGCAGACTTGCCACTGACCTGTCAGAGAGTAGTTTACCTGGTCAAAAGACCAGTATTCCTGATTGACCTGTGTATGCAAAAGGATTAGGATTGAAGTAATCTGATATGGAGCGGCGGCAAATGGACAAAGGGCGGTATTTACGGTTCTTCCGGTGTGATAAAACAGCGGACTTCATCGTTCTGATATTGCTTGCCTTGCTTCAGGTCTCTTCGCTGGCGGGATGCCGCCCAGCTAGCCCGGCGGGCAACCAGAAGGTCCTCAATATCGGCATGGTGCTGGGCAACGGCGGTCTGGGCGACCGCTCATTTAACGACTCGGCTTACAGCGGACTTTTGGAAGCCCAGAAGAAATACAACATCCGTTTTGAGACTGTAGATTTGACCACTAATGAAGCCCGGATGGACGCCCTGCGTCTCTTTGCCCGCAGTAATTACGATCTTATCATCGGCATCGCTTTTGAAAATATGGGGAATATCAAGACGGTGGCGCAGGAGTTCCCCGGCATCAGATTTGCCGCCATCGATTTTGAACTGACCGGCGACAACATCGCTTCCATCGTCTACCGGGAACAGGAAGCCGACTTTCTGATAGGCGTGCTCGCCGCGATGCTGACCAAAACTAACCAGGTGGGCGTTATCGGAGGCGCCGATATTCCCGCCATCCGGCGCATCATTTCCGGGTTCAAGCAGGGCGTCACTTATCAGGACGATAGCGTAAAGGTGTTTTCCGACCTCGCCGGAACCTTCGCCGATCCGCAGGTCGGGCTGACTCTGGCGCTCAAATATTATAATGAAGGGGCAGACGTGATTCATAACGCCGCCAGCCGCACCGGTCTGGGTATCATCGAGGCGGCGAAGCAGACCGGGAAACTCACCACCGGCACCAGCGGCGACCAGCGGTATCTTGCGCCGGGCAACGTCGTGGGCAACCGCCCCAAGCGCGTGGACACTGCCGTACTCGTACTTATCGAGGAAATCAAAACCGGCAAGTTCAAACCGGGAGTGCGTTCCCTGGGACTGAAAGAGAACGGCCTTTCCCTGGGACCTTTTGACGAAACGCTGGTCGATCAGAACATTCTGAACCGACTGGAGGACTTGAAACAGAAAATTATCTCCGGTCAAATCGTCCTGAAAACTGAATAAAGGATAATGTTTATCAAGCGAATATTCCGGCATTTGAAGCAGTGGTCAAGCAGTGGCATTCAGCGCCGTCTGGTTTTCTGGAGCATCTGTTTCTGGGTGCTGACTATATCTATTATCAGCTTATCTTTCCTATGGATCGGGCAGAACAGGATAATCGGAGAAACCCGCCAGCGCAACGTGCAGCTGGCTTCAATCATCAGCCGCGATGTCAACGCCCGCATCAGCAGCATCTATTCCGATGCCCGCATCTTCTCCCGCCATCTCGAATCACTAAGTCCCCTGCTGTACAACCAGACCGCGGCGATGCTTTCGTTACGGTTGTCCGCGCCCCAACGTTACCGGGCGGTATATTATTTTGACGGCGGCGGCAACCTGCTCCTGTATCTGACAGACACACTGGAAAACCTGCTGGAGATAGAACCGGTTGAAATCGCTACCCGTCCGCCGATACCGGTTGACGAAGAAATCACCAGCGCTTACCGCGCCATCGGCACCGCCAGCACCAGCATTTCCGAGGTACGTTTTACCGGAATAGACCGCACCCCCGTGTTATATGTCGGCTTTCCGTTGAACTTTGCGGACGGAGTGACCAGAGCGCTGGTGCTGGAACTCGACCTGCGCGACATCTGGCAGCGCATCAATCTCAGCACTATCGGTCAAACCGGTTTCGCTTATGCGGTATCCCGGGACGGCACGATTATCGCGCACCCCGAGGCATCCTACCTTGGAAACACTATACCTTCTGTGTTGAACCCTCTGCTCGCCGGATACGAGGGTTTTACCGGCTATACCGAGCCGATTAAACAAACTGCCGTCCTGACGACTTTCAACCCCGTAGGAGGACCGACCGGCTGGGGAATCGTGGTACAGCAGGATGAATCGGAAGTCCTCGCCTCCATGCTCCGGAGCGGCGCGCTTATCGTCGGTGTTTGGATCGCTCTGGCACTGTTCGGCACATTCGGCATACGGATAATGATGCGGAATTTCACCGCGCCCATCGTCGAACTCACCAGGACCACGCAGAATATCGCTAATACCGGTTTCCTGGCAAAAACTGGCATGATACAAAGTCCTGATGAAGTGGGACAGCTCAGCCATGCTTTCGATGGCATGATAGACCGGCTGCAAACTGCTGAAGGTGAACTGCGCCAGTCCCACGAAGAGCTGGAAAGCCGGGTCGCTTCGCGGACGGCGGAGCTGAGCGGGGCGAACGCCCGCTTACAGCAGGAAATCGCCCAGCGCGCCCAGGCTCAGGAAGCGCTCAGGCGGAGTGAGACCAAGTACCGCCACCTGGTGGAAAGCGCCAACACGATTATTATTGAAATGGATACCAGCGGCAAAATCACCTTCTTCAATAAATTCGCCCAGGACTTCTTTGGCTACAACGAGTCCGAAATACTGGGCAAGAGCGTTATCGGTACGATAGTGCCGCCGAAAGACACTTCCGGCAAAGACCTCGAAGCTATGATTGAAGATATCGGGAAGCACCCCGAGCGGTATCTGCATAATGAAAATGAAAACATGCGGCGCAACGGGGAAAGGGTCTGGATTGTCTGGACCAACCAGCCGCTATACAACGAAGAAGGCAATTTCAATGAAATAATGTGTATCGGCATCAACCGCACGGAACAGAAAAAGGCGGAGGAACTGCTGGCGCGGGAAACCAAGGAAAAAGCGACCGCCGAAGAACGCAACCGCCTCGCCCGCGACCTGCACGATGCCGTCAGCCAGACCCTCTTCTCCGCCAGCCTGATTGCCGAGGTGCTGCCCCGCATCTGGGAGCGCCACCCGGACGAAGGCCGCAAACGGCTGGAAGAAGTGCGCCAATTGACCCGCGGCGCGTTGGCGGAGATGCGCACCTTGCTGCTGGAACTGCGACCCGCCGCCCTGGTGGAAGCGGAACTGGGCGACCTGCTGCACCAGTTGGGAGAATCCATCACCGGGCGGTCGCGCGTACCGGTCGCCGTGACCGTGGAAGGCAAGTGCGCCCTGCCGGCGGAGGCGAAGATAGCGCTCTACCGCATCGCGCAGGAAGCGCTGAACAACGTGGCGAAACATGCGGGAGCGAGCCAGGCGAAGGTCAACCTGCAATGCCAGCCCGGCAGTATAGTTTTACGCATCAGTGATAACGGTAAAGGCTTTGATATGAAAACCCGGTCGCCGGACAGCTTCGGACTGGGAATTATACAGGAACGTGCCGGTGAAATCAGCGCTTCGCTGGCGATAGAAAGCAGTATCGGGCACGGCACAGAAGTCATGGTCACATACAAAGATATTTCCGGAGGTATAAAACAATGACCCAGAATAAACCGATTCGTATATTGCTGGTTGATGACCATGCCGTAGTCCGCAGCGGACTGGCGGCGGTATTGATGTCCTACGACGATATGGTACTGGTGGGCGAAGCCGGCAACGGCGAAGAAGCCGTCCGCCTGTGTGAAAAGCTCCAGCCGGACGTGGTTCTGATGGACATGATGATGCCGGTGATGGACGGTGTCGCCGCAACCAGAGCCATCAAAGCAAAATGTCCCGGGATTCGTATTATTGCACTTACCAGTTACAAAGAAAAAGACCTGGTCGAAGGGGCGCTGAAAGCCGGAGCGATGAGCTATCTGCTTAAAAACGTCTCGGCGGAAGAGCTGCTCGCGGCAATTCGCGGCGCAATTGCCGACCAGTCCCGCCTGTCTCCCGAGGCGGCACAGGTCTTAATACAGGAAGTCCGGGCGCCGAAAACCGAAACTTATGACCTGACTGACCGCGAACGCGAGATACTGGCGCTCATGGTGGAGGGATTGCCCAACACTGAAATCGCCAATCGACTCGTGGTCAGCCAATCGACGGTGAAATTTCATGTCAGCAACATTCTCTCCAAGCTGGGCGTGTCCAGCCGTACGGAGGCGGTAGCTCTCGCCCTGAAGAGCAACCTCATCAAGTGACCAGGTAAAACCTAGCCGCACATACAGCAGGCAATCCCCCCGGACGCATGGCGTATCCCGGGGGGATTCTTTTTATACTGGTAATGTAGTGCGGTGGAGGATTAAGCGGAGGGAGGGAAAATGCATATTATTATCGCCGATGACCAGCCTGACGTTCGTTCTGCATTAAGACTTTTACTGGGGCAGGATGCAGGCACATCCTTAACCGAGGTTGTCAATTACGAGGCATTGCTCACGGAAGTAGAAACAGACTCTCCGGAAATCGTGTTGCTGGACTGGGAACTACCCGGCAGTTCTGCCGGAGTTATACAAGCGCTGCACGCTCATCATGCGGGTCTTGCGGTAATCGTGCTCAGCAGCCGGCCGGAAATGCGCCACGATGCTATGGCAGCGGGTGCCGATGCCTTTGTTTGCAAAGGCGACCCTCCGGAAGAGTTGCTCACGGTCATCGGCAAGTGCCGGAATCCCCCTTTTTCACATTCAAAGCAGTAAGTAAAAACCTCTTATTGTCAGAATCACCACCTCTCATGTTCAGCGAAGAGGTGGCTTTGTTTTTGGGGCTTTGGTACTTATGACCCATCTAATCAGGAAGTCACTATAAATCATAGCTATAAACATCGTGAGGGTATCGTTCCCTTTTGGTTTATTGGGTGATATAATGCCCTTAACTACTCTAGGTTGAGGTGAACTGTGAATATTTTTAATCGAATCTTGGGGAGTATACTGGCAATCATCGGTTTTGTGTCTGATGCGATTAATATGATTGATTGGGTTAATATGAACAAAAATTGGCAGAATATAACTAATGGTGAAGAACTTGTACAAGCCCACGTATGGTTGCTTGTGGTCAGCACACTCTTGGCGATAGCGGGAATAAAGATATATCGTTCGTCTTAGTAACAAGTATATACAAGCAAAACACAAAAGTACTAAATTGGCATAAAATATATAATACATATAACCGTGCGTAAATAAGATTTTCATATTAGTCTTATATGCCCCCTTCCTGTTCGTTTATTAATAGATATGCCGCTACCCACGTCTATTTCACTAGACCTCAACATTCGTGGCATTCGTGGATTGTACGACCTTCTATGTTCCTTTGATTCTTTCGCTGGGATTGTGGTTATTCGGATTCTACCTGTTTTCTTAGTCTCAGGTTCAGCTCGTTTGGTAATTGATGACTGGCAAAGGTCTTTCCAGTTTTTAATCTGGTAGTCCACCTTTGCGGCTTCGGCTGGTGTTTTGCCATTCAATGCTTCGTGCGGCTTAAAGAAGTTGTAATACACCAGATACCCTTCCATGAACTGGTGAAGGGTATTCATATCTCGGAAAGCCCGCATTACCTTCGTGCGGTCTTTGATTGTCCCGTGAAATCGCTCTATCTGCGCCGTGCTTTCGCCGCTTACCTTAACCCTGAACGGCGAACCTTGCCGATGCTCGGCGTCTTTGCCGTAATTCACATCAAGGTATGATGCCAGCTTGTCCGTGACAATCACCTTTGGATTTTTACCCGCCCGCTTTACCGCACGGTCTATCAGCATTTGAGCATCACGGGTAGTGCGGGACAATGACGCTCGGCTGGCTATGAGGTATCTTGTCTCCGAGTCTATGATGTCAAAAAACCAAACCTTAGTCTTTTTATCCAGCCACAATACCGTTTCATCGGCTACCCACGTATCGCCTACTTTAGGTTGAGCATCTTTGAATTGCTCAATGGCTTTAGGGGTAAACTTGTCTATCCACTCATGAACAACGTGCTTAGATGGATAATAGCCGTGTTCCTGTTTCATATGGTCGCAAATATCATCTATGCTTAGTCCTGAGTAGTACATGCTCAAAGCACTGGTGACATATTCGGGCGATGCTTTCATATGAAACAGGGCATTATCACCTTTGAACTTGCGCTTGCAGACTTTGCAGTAGTAACGCTGAACACCTTTGTATGAGCCGAACTTAACTACCGCTTCCGAACCGCAGTTTTTGCATTTTACCGTGCTGATTATCTCTGTCATTTATTCACCCCCTGTTTTTAGATTTTACGACTTTCAACCAAAAGGGAACTTTACCATCGTGAGAATATCTTGACAAATCGTGATATAATATTGGGAATTATGAAGCTGACCGTCTTTCGGCATAGTTGAGATTTTAGCATAACCTGGCTGCCCGGCCTGATGATTACGAGATAGACGTTTCGGGTTGTGAAAATCATAATACGCAAGGAGAACGTTCATGAGACTGGAAAACAAGGTAGCCTTGGTCACCGGCGCCAGCCGCGGCATCGGGCGGGCGATTGCACTGGCTTATGCCCGCGAAGGTGCCGACCTGGTGATAAACTATGCCAAATCTGCCGATGAAGCCGATTCGGTGGTCAAAGAGGTAAAACAACTGGGGCGGCGGGCAATTGCGGTCAAGGCTGATGTCAGCGATGATGCTGCGATAAATGCCATGACCGCGGCGACGGTCAAAGAATTCGGCAGGATTGATGTGCTGGTCAATAATGCCGGCGTCGGCGTGGTCAGCCCCTCAATTTCCATGGAAATAAGCGCCTGGAGAAAATGCATCGACATATTATTAACCGGTGTCTTTGCCTGCAGCCAGACCGCCGCGAAAGAGATGATAAAGCAGGGCGGCGGCAAAATCGTTAACATCTCTTCGGTCAACGGGATGACCGGCATCCCGGAGCGCGCCGCATATTGCAGCGCCAAAGCCGGCGTCATCAACCTGACCCGCGTCCTGGGCGCCGAATGGGCGCGCTACAACATCAGGGTCAACACGATTTGTCCGGGATTCACCAAGACCGAGATGGTTGGTAATCTGATTGCCCGCGGCTTGTACCATGAAGATGACCTGCTGGGCATGATTCCGCTGAACCGGCTGGGCAAACCTGAGGACATGGGCGGCGCTGCCGTGTTCCTGGCTTCCGACGAGTCAGACTTTATCACGGGACAGACTATCGTAATTGACGGCGGCTGGCTCAGTTACGGCTACCTGGAGTCATATTTAAAACGGACCAGAAAATAGCCCGCCATTCCATACTTCTAAAACTGAATCCCCCTGTTCATGAACAGGGGGACTTGTTATTTGGCGTCCCACATATTGGACTGCAGGAATGTCGCCAGGTTCACATTTTCATTGGTGATTTTGAGTTTCCGCCTGATTTTTTCCCGGTGCCGGTTGACGGTTGCTTCAGACACGCCTCTGGTTTCGGCGATTTCCTTGGTGCGCATGCCGGCACGTATCATATTACAGATGGCAATCTCGGTGGGCGTCATCGATTGGTAGGACTGCGACAGCCGGTTGATGAACGGCGAGGCAATCTCTTCGAGGTTAGTTTGCAGCATCTCCACATATTTCTGCTGGGCGGGGGTCAGCTGGGTATTAAGCGCGTGCAGAATAGGAGACAGTATTTTTTGGATGTTAGTCTGGATATCCCGGTGAATTTCCTGTTTTTCTTCCTCGATACGCGAAAGTACCGTGCGCAGGGCGGTGTTGGATTCCTGCAAAGCTTTGCGCTCCAGGGTCAACTGGCGGTTGGTCTCCTGCAACTCCAGCTCCGCCAGCATCCGTGTGGCAATTGTGCCGATCTGCTCGGCGACGGCATCCAGCAGAGCCCGCTCCTCTTTTAGAAATGGACCTTCATCGGCGGGGGGACATTCTTCCAGGTAGAAGATATCCACCTCCCCCACCGCTTCATGATAAACGTAAATCTGGGATGACTGCCGCCATTCCGTGACGTTGAACTTTTCACTGGTATAGGTCTTTCCCTTGAAGATGATGCGGGCGCAGGTCAGTTCCGGGAATTGCCAGGAATAGGGTAAATAGCTTATCAACTCCTGGAGCAGGTTGTCCAGCGAATTGATGTTGCGTTCGGCTAACTGGGAAATCCCGTAAAGGCAGTTCAATTCCTTGATGCGCTCCCGCAGGGCGCTTTCGACCTTGCCGGGATCGATTTCCCGGGAAAACGGAATCCGCCACAACAGTGCCAGGTCCTGCGGAGAAAAAGACAGGCGCTGACCATAGGCCCGCTGGGGCGGAGTGGGGCTGGTTTCCATGATTTTCTCCTGTAATTGCCTATATTTTATAGGCAGTATGCTGGTATTTTTTCCGTATATATTTCGCTTATCATATCAGGTATTTTTAATAACAACAAGCATTTTCCCGGAGGAGGTCATTATGCCGTCCCAAACGCTGGAACAAATCCTGGACAGCCGCCGCAGCCAGCCCCATCAGTTGATTGAGGTGCTCCAGGATATTCAACAAAACTCCAATTACATTTCAGAAAAATCCATGCAGGCGGTATCGCAGAGTCTCGGTGTACCGGTGATGGAAGTCTACCGGGTAGCTTCATTCTACAAGGCATTCCGGTTGAAACCGACCGGCAAGATAGTGCTCACCATGTGCATGGGCACGGCATGCCATGTCCGCAGTTCCCGCCTTCTCCTCGACCAGGCAATCGGGCAGCTCGGCATCCAGCCCGGCGAGATAACTCCCGATGGTCTTTTCTCCATCGAATACGTGAACTGCCTGGGCGCCTGCGCGCTGGGACCTATCGTCAAGGAAAATGAAGTCTACCATCATCACATGACGCCGGGCAAGCTCCGCAAACTGATAGAATCCATTCGCAGCCGGGAAATGGGGGTGCAAAATGCCAAGGCTTAACAGCTTCCGGGAACTGGAACACCTGCGGGAACGCCTGAAAGAACAGCGCCGGAGCATCGCCAGGACGGTAATGGTGTGCGGCGGCACCGGCTGCCAGGCTTCGCGCTCGCAGACGGTTATCGATGCCATGACGAAGGAGCTTACCGCTCACAAACTCGATTCGAGTGTCCGCCTGTGCGTCACCGGCTGCCACGGTTTTTGCGAACAGGGTCCGGTCATGATTATCGAGCCAGGCAATGTCTTCTACTGCCGCGTGTCGCCGGAAGATGCCTTTGAGATTGTCTCCCAGACCGTGATGAAAGGCGAGCTGATCGAAAGACTGCTTTACACCGATGCGACTACCGGCGTTAAAGCCCGCACCGCCGCGGAGATTCCTTTCTACCAGGCACAGGACCGGCAGCTGCTTTCCCAGAACCTGATGGTCGACCCCTGCTCGATTGAAGATTATATCGCCGCCGGCGGTTATTCCGCCCTTTCCAAGGTACTCAAGGGCGTTGCGCCGGAAGAGATTATCAAGGACATCAAGGCATCCGGGTTGCGCGGGCGCGGCGGCGGCGGCTTCCCGACGGGCCGCAAGTGGGGCGAGTGCCGCGAAGCGCCCGGCGATGAGAAGTACGTCATCTGCAACGCCGATGAAGGCGACCCCGGCGCTTACATGGACCGCTGCGTGCTGGAAGGCAACCCTCACCTGGTACTGGAAGGCATGATGATCGGCGCGCTGGCAGTGGGTGCCAGCAGAGGATATGTCTACGTCCGCAACGAATATCCGCTCGCGGTTAAACATTCCCGTATCGCCGTTGAGCAAGCCCGCGAGCTCGGCATTTTCGGCGAAAATATCCTTGGTTCATCTTTTTCCTTCGATGTGAACATCTCCCGAGGCGGCGGCGCGTTTGTCTGCGGTGAATCGTCCGCCCTGATGGCTTCTATTGAAGGTAAGGTCGGCGAACCCCGACCCAAAGATGTCCACGCCGTCGTCGACGGGCTTTTCCATAAGCCGACGGTGCTCAACAACGTCGAGACCTGGGCGAACGTCCCGGCAATTATCCTCAGCGGTTCATCACGGTTTGCCGCGAAAGGCACCAAAGGAAGCAAAGGCACCAAAATCCTGGCTCTGACCGGACGCATCAAGAACACCGGACTGGTAGAAGTGGCGATGGGCACGCCTATACGCACCGTAGTCTATGATATCGGCGGCGGGGCTGCCAACGGCAATAAGATTAAGGCGGTGCAGATTGGCGGACCATCCGGCGGTTGCCTGCCCGCGGACAAATTCGACCTGCCGGTGGATTACGATGTCCTCGCCGACGCAGGCTCCATGGTCGGTTCGGGCGGCATGGTCGTGATGGACGAAGAGTCCTGCATGGTGGACGTCGCCAAATATTTCCTGAATTTCCTCCAGGACGAATCATGCGGCAAATGCGTACCCTGCCGTATCGGCATCGACCGCATGCTTGAAATCGTTACCGATATCACCGAAGGCAGAGGCAAGCCGGAGCAAATCAGCCTGCTGGAGGAACTGGCGGACACCGTTTCCCAGACGGCGCTTTGCGGACTGGGCAAGACCGCACCGAACCCGGTGCTGACAACACTGCGTTACTTCCGCCCGGAATACGAAGCCCACATTCACGACAAGAAATGCCCGGCGGGAGTCTGCAAATCCCTGATAACGTACTCCATCGACCCGAAGAAATGCACCGGCTGCGGCACCTGTCTGCGGGGGTGCGTGCATAAAGCAATCACCGGCATCAAGAAACAGGCTCACGTCATCGATACAAAACTCTGCCAGAAATGCGGCATCTGCCGCAGCGAGTGCAAATTCGAGGCAATTCTGGTCAGTTAAAAAGGTGAGGTAATTAAGATGGTACAGCGAGTTAAAGTCAATATTGATGGCGCTATCATTGAGGCACCCAGGGGGACCAGCGTGCTGGACGCCGCGACCGATTACGGAATCTGCATTCCTCACCTGTGCCATGTCCCCAACCTGTCCGATATCGGAGCGTGCCGCCTGTGCATTGTAGAGAACGTAGTCAACGGGCGCTCGAAGATAACCACTTCCTGCACACTGAATGTCGAAGAAGGCATGGTTATTCTGGCGAATACGGATAAAATCCGGGCGCTGCGGCGCAATCTCGCGGAATTACTGGTCGCCCAGGCGCCGAACTCGCGCGCCATCCAGGATATCGCCGTGCGCTGCGGCGTCAAGGAAGTCCGCTATCCGTTCCGGAATGATAACTGCGTCCTGTGCGGGCGCTGCGTGCGGGTGTGCACTGAAGTCTGGCGGTCGCGGGCGATCGGCTTCGTGGGGCGGGGCAAGAACCGCCATGTCGATCATCCCTTCGGAGTACGACCCCAGTTCTGCAAGCATTGTGACAACTGCGTCCAGATTTGCCCCATGACCATCGTCCCCTGTGACGGGCCGATGCAAACCGGCAAGGAATACCTGTGCGGCAAGTGCGAATCGCAACTCCTGACGAATGAAAACGCCCCGGGCGGCTGTGTCTGGTGCAAGCTGGGCGAGGGTTTCGGCTGCGGGCGCTACGCCGGTAAAAAAGCTGCCACCGCCCGCATGTAATCCGGCTGTAATGACGAAGAATCCGTGTCTGCCCCGAATTATACGGATTTTTCGCTTACGCTCAGAATGACAGACGCGCCGATTTACAGCGGGATGTTGCCGTGCTTTTTCCAGGGTCTGCTGATTTTCTTGGTGCGCAAAAACTGCAAGTTCTTAATTAAAATCTTCCTGGTTTCTGCCGGCTCGATGATGTCTACGATGAACGGATTATCCGTAATCTGGTACAGCGGATTGGCATATTTTTCGCGGTACTCTTTTAATTTTACCTGCTTGAATTTTTCCGGATCGGTGGATTTAGCAATTTCATCCTTATAGAAAAGTTCTATCGATTGCTCGGCGCCAAGCACGCCGGACTCGGCGGAAGGCCAGTAGTAAACCGCATCGGTCTGGAATCCCGGCGTGATACCCATCCCCAGGCTGCCGCCCCCGTACGATTTACGAATGACCACTGCCAGCCTCGGCACAGTAGCTTCACAGAGGGCAAACAGCACTTTAGCGCCGTGCCGGATGATGCCGCGGTGTTCCTGGTACGAACCGGGCATGTAAGCCGGCGTGTCCACGAGCAAAATTATCGGTATATTGAAGGCATCACAAAAGCGGATGAACCTTGCCTGTTTATCCGAGCTGTCCATGGTCAGGCTGCCGGCACGGGACATGGGCTGATTGGCGACAAATCCGACGGACATGCCGCCAAGACGCGCGAATCCGACGACTATTTCCGGGGCAAATTCCGCCTTCACTTCGTAAAAATCGCCGTTATCGCTCAGGCGCATGATTATCTTGCGCATGTCATACCCTTTATTGGATGCCTGCGGAACGATATTTCCCAGGTCGTTATCCATCCGGTCCGGGCTGTCATCGGTCACGACTACCGGAACAGGGTCGGTGTTGTTCGATGGTAAATAAGACAGCAGTCTCCTGATGCCGGACAGGCATTCTTCTTCGGTCTTGACCCGGAAATCAGCCACTCCGGAAATCTTGGCATGAATTTTCGCACCGCCGAGGTCCTCCATGCTGATATCTTCGCCCATGACTGACTTCACAATACGCGGGCCCGTGATGAACATGTGGCTGAGCCCATCGACCATGTAGATAAAGTCATTCAAAGCCGGTGAATAGACGGATATCCCGGCGCAAGAGCCCATTATCGCCGAAATTTGCGGCACTACCCCGGAAGCCATGGTGTTCGGGAAAAAGACGGACCCGCCCCACTTTTCGGAATTGCCGAGCCCGGCTCCGGCTTCTTCCGGCTTTACCACACGCGCACCGGGAGAGTCATGCAGCCCGATAAGCGGCACGCGCATATCCAGAGCCCTTTCGATGGTGTGGTACATTTTATAGCCATGCAAATCTCCGATTGACCCGCCGAGAATCGTAGAATCCTGGGCATAAACGCAGACACTGCGCCCATCAATTTTGCCGTTGCCGGCGATGATGCCTTCGGTTGGAATTCCCTTGACATGCCCCAGCAGCATATTCCATTCCAAGAAACTGCCGGGATCGATAAGCCGTTCGATTTTTTCCCGCGCCGTCATTTTCCCTTTCTGGTGCTGTTTTTCTATCTTGTCTTTGCCGCCGCCCAGCAGTGCTTTCTGCTTTATTTCCCGTAATTTGTCTATTTGGTTTTCCATCTGCCAATTCTCCATAGGGGATTAATACGAGGTATGCCCGCAACGATTATAGCACATATTATCAGGTTGGAAGCTATTCGCAGGAAGACATAAAAGCACCCGATGCGACTCGCCAGACAGCATGCTATAATTGGGACAGCATCTGCGGATTCAAATTATCATCAAGGGATTAAAATGAACACAGTATATTTTTTCAAGGATATGGGGAAACTCCCCACCGCTCTGGGATTTCTTGGTATCAAGACTTTTCAGGGCAAAAAGGTGCCCATTAAACTGCACATGGGCGAGCCGGGAAACAAGTACTACATTTCGCCGTCTCTGGTGAAGCTGACTGTGGAAAGCCTTCAAGCAATTGGCGCCACACCATTTCTCTTCGATACCACCGTTGCTTATCCCGGTCCCCGGTCGACAAAGGAAGGTTATCAGAAAGCAGCCAGGCAACACGGCTTCGGCTATGAAAAGATGGGGTGCGAAGCAGTCATCGGAGACACGGGAGTTAAAGTTGCTCAATCCGGTCACAGCTTTGAAGTAGCAACGCAATTATACGAAAGCACTCACATGATAGTCATGTCTCATGTGAAGGGTCACATCCAGGCGGGCTTCGGCGGAGCCATCAAAAATCTGGGCATGGGCGGCGTGACCAAAGCCTCCAAAAGCATGATTCATCATATGAGCATACCTACACTCGCGGAAGAGAGCTGCCAGCTCTGCGGCGCCTGTGCTGAGGTCTGCCCTTCGCAGGCGATAGAAGTAGATGTCAAATGGAAATACGACAGTATCGCTTGCGAGGGCTGCGGCAAATGTGTAGACGCGTGCCCCAATGAAGCTTTGTCTTACGAGGTCATGGATCTGCAAAAAGGGTTAGCGCTTTCGGCTCAGGCGTGTGTAAAAAGCAAGCAGGTGATTTACATCAGCGCATTGGTCAATATTGCAGGCAACTGTGATTGTGATTCACACCCCGGACCGATAATTTGTCCAGATATTGGCTACCTGGCATCCGGCGGGCTTGCCGCCATCGATAAGGCTTCCCTCGATCTTGTAGATAATGTTAAGCCCGGAATATTTAAAGAAGTGAACCAAATTGATCCTGTGAAACAGATTCAATATCTGGAACAGGAGACTGGCGCCTCTGCCGCATACGAGTTAATCAAACTGTAAGTCCGTCCCGCATTGCCTGTTTTAAAAAGAGGAGGGTTCACTTGAAAATGAAAAACCACCCGGATTGGCGGATGGTTTCTTTAGCTTTGTAACTGTGACTTGTGGTGAGCCGCCAGAGGCTCGAACTCTGAACCTGCTGATTAAGAGTCAGCTGCTCTACCAGTTGAGCTAGCGGCCCGCAACACTAAGTTTCATTCTAGCATTATAGCGTGATTACTGACAAGTGTTGAACGCAGGTTCAGGCAAAGAGATACCCTTCAGTTCTGTGAATTGCAGTTAAGCTTCACCGGCGGGAAACCTGCCAGATTCATGCCTGCTGTCCATCTGCAGTCTTTGGTAGTCACCGGTTCCCCGGGGTGCCCATCGCGGAATTTTTTCATATACTCGTCATGTTTGCGAAAGGATTCTTCCATGACCTCCCGCGGCGTTTGATTTTTACCATTCTTGCCAATCCAGAAGATAATCATAACTAAACCTCACTATTCCGCAGTCAGATAAAATTTGGGCGCCGGCTCGGTGCTCCCGGCAGCCGTCAGGCTGTAAAAGCAGCCGCCATCGATTGTGACCTTATAATCCGCCAGACCCGGTAAAGTAAAACTCACCAGCCCGTTATTTAATGTAACGAAGGTTTCGGGCAAGCCATCGAGTTTCTGCCACTGTTCTTCAGTCTGCGTATAAATTCCTACGCGGAGCGTCATATAGCGGTAGTATTGGCTCAATTCATCGGTATTGGTGATGTATAACGTCACCAGACTATCGATGGCATTTGACTTCATGTTGATGTAAAAGAGATCGCCGGGTGTGACACTCCCGATAGCCCTGCCGTAGACCTGACACCGGGGTGCCGCCGAACCCGGAGCTGCCACCACTTCAAGCGGTATAACCGATGCACCGGCAAGATTGTTCTCGAAAGCGTACGCGACAGGCCAGGGCGCCAGCAATAACAGCGCCACAATTGCGAATATGAGTCTTTTTCTCATCGCAGCTTACCTGAGCTTCGGCTCTTCTTATCCACGACTCAGCTTATCGCCGCGGTAGGAAACAAGGCATAAAAAGCGGGGGTACTGCTGTAAATATCCCGTAAACGTACGGTTTATTGAAAGCAAAAATGAAGCTGCTAAAATACGAAAGGGACCGGAACAGCCTTGAGACTGCCGGCCCCTTTTCGTTATTGGACGGTTACCGGGCTGGGGAACCCGGTACGCGATGGATTATTTTTCCAGGGGGACGCGCGGATAGACCGCAGGGCTATACTTCATAGCCGCTAAGTTGCGCTGAAGAGTCTCCTGTATTCTTGTTTTAATCTCTTCAAGTCCGAACGGCTCGGTGAGATAGGTGTCATTACTGAGGTTAAGTCTCCTGACTTTGCCGGTCTCCACACCCCAGGCGCTGAGCATCAGTATCGGGACGAGAGACCACTGGCGGATGCGCAAGCATACTTCGATGCCCTCAAGATTGGGCATCATGATATCCAGGACTACGATATCCGGGCATTCCTGGCTGAGGATTGCCTTCAGTTCCTCGCCGGTTTGCCGGGAGTTTGCTACCTGATAATCTTCACCGTTGAGTTGCTGCAGTAATTTGACCATTACCGGATCGCGGCTGACGGTAAGTATTTTTATCGCTGACATGTGTTAGTCTCCTCTCAGGCAGTTATTTTCTTCTTTCGTGATTAAGACTAACACCCGCGATGTAAACAAAGCATAAACGTGAACCATGACAAGATAAATTTCCTGTAAGATTTCCTGATAAAAAGAATGCCCCTCCATTTTAGAAGGGGCATTCTTGAAAACAACTGAAGTTGTGTCTAGCCTTCGAAAGGTTTACCCAGGCGGTCCATAACCCAGTCCGCCAGATCTTTCGATTTGTTCGAATCCCAGAGGTAACGCCTCTTGCCGCTCGGCTTACCGTTGTCCAGCGCTTCCAGAGACATGACATATTTTTTACCCTTGGTGGGATACTCCGCATTCAGGCTAACGACAGCCAGCCCGCCGCCAAATGTCTCGGGCAAGGCATAGCTGATTGCTTGTCCGTTCGCCAGCGCTTCAACCTTCAACCGCAACTCTTCACGCGGAGATACTGTATTACTACCTTTTCCAAAGAACCCCATTATTGTCTCCTTCTGCCCTTTCCGGGCGCTAAATTCTTACTCGAAAACTCTTGCTGAGAAACGGGTGTGAGACTCGGGAAGAATTCAGAAGGATGGCGGCGGCAGGTCCACGACCAGGCATGACTGGCGGAAGCTCTTGGGAGATGCCACCAGCAGAGGCAGGCTGACGAAATAAGGCGCAAAGCTTTCCGAAGGTTCGGTATTGCCTGGTATATGCGATACTACGGTGTATCTTACCGGTAAAGTTACCCGGTAACTTTCCCCGGCTACCCGCTTGATTCTCTGCAGGTCGAAGCTTACCGTGAAGGCAATCGGTACCGAGTCATAACACGGAGAATCCGAATAGGAAGAAGCCTGCAACGTACTCTGAATTTCGCTATTCAAAGCAGCGGTGAACAGCAGAAAGACAGCTACTATCAGCAAGACGCCGAGGGCAGCGTTTACTATCCTGCTATCGCACTGAGGCTTCTTCAGGATTATCCAGCTGGTTTTATATCTTACGAAACCCTTCATTACCGCCCCGCTGACCCGGAAACTGAGATTCGCTACTTGCAGTTTTCATGTTCTTGTGTTAAGATACAATAAATCATGAATATCTATGCATGTATCAGCAATCATCTTTGGATTACAGCTTCATGATACATCGGCGACAGAGGCATGTCAAGAAAAATCACGAGTCTGGTTTGTTTTAAGGAGAACCGGTAAAATGTCAGATTGGACGTTCCTTACGAACCATGCAATCGTACTGAGTTTCCTCGCGAAGACGCTCAAGATTACCGCCCGTGAGCTTGCGATTGCCATAGGAATTACAGAACGCACCGTCCGCAAGATAATCGCCGATCTGGATGAAGCGGGTTACATTACCAAGCATAAAGAAGGCAGGTACATCCGATACAGCGTAAATCCTGACCTGTCATTAAGGCACCACACTCACCAGGACGTGATTGTGGGAGATTTTCTTAAGATACTGGGCTGGCAAAAGCGGCTTCCGAAACTTAAAAGGAAATAAATCCCTTATGATGCCGCCGCTGCCAGGTGATAACCCACTCCCGGGACAGTCTGGATATACCGGGGATTTTTAGGATCGGGCTCAATCTTCTTGCGCAGCCTACCGATAAAGACCCGCAGGTATTCCTTCTCCGATGAATATTCACTCCCCCACACGCTCTGCAAGATCATATTGTGCGTCAGCACTTTGTCCGTGTTCACAGCGAGGTGCTGGAGCAGAGTGTATTCCGTCGGGGTGAGTGTGATTTCATTGCCGCCTACGCAAACTTTACGCATGGCGTAATTGATTTCCAGTTCGCCTGAAGCAAAGCCGGATTTCGCGGGAGCCGCTTTGGCGCTGCCGGAGTGGCGCAGGGCGGTGTTGACCCGCGCCATCAGTTCCGCGATGCCGAAAGGCTTGGTCAGATAGTCATCGGCGCCCAGTTCCAGGCATTTTACCTTATCTTTTTCATCACCGCGGGCGCTCAACACGATAATGGGTACGCCGGACCAGGTCCTCACCCGCCGGCATACCTCGACGCCGTCCAGCCGGGGCATCATGATATCCAGGATAATCAGGTCTACAAAATCGCTCTCCGCAACCTTGAGCGCTTCTTCACCGTCAGCGGCAGTGCTCACATTATAACCGCGCGCTTTCAGGTTCGTGCATAACAACCTGAGTATCGCCGGGTCATCATCAACAACCAGGATATGAGTCTTGTCCATATTTTCCCCCTTATGCCCGGTAACTAAACCGTCCGTACCAGTTCCGGCTTCCCTTTGCCTGCGGGTTCTTCCACTGGCAGGCTGAAGCTGAATTTGGAGCCTTTACCGCTGGCGCTTTCCACCCAGATTCGCCCGCTGTGCGCTTCGATAATGCCCCTGCAGATTGCCAGTCCCAGGCCGGTGCCC
>JAQTVW010000115.1 GCA_028706655.1 Dehalococcoidales bacterium
TTGCTTGGCAATTTCGGCAACTACCGGAGCTGCGCCGGTGCCGGTGCCGCCGCCCATACCGGCGGTGATGAACACCATGTCTGACCCGCTGACCAGCTCACGGATATCATCGCGGCTTTCTTCGGCGGCTTTCTGCCCGACGGTATAATCACCGCCCGCGCCGAGACCCTTGGTAAGCTTCTCACCAAGCTGGACCCGGATGGGAGCCTCACAAATGGAAAGCGCCTGCGCATCCGTATTCATGGCGACGAACTCGACGCCGCGTATCTCTTCACGCACCATGCGGGTGATCGCGTTAGAACCGCCGCCACCCAAGCCGACAACCTTTATCTTGGCAGAACTGGTTACGAAACTTGTCTTTGCCATCTCCTCCTCCTTATAGTCTTTCTTAATATTCTTTTTTATTACCAGAACAGCTTCTTCAGCTGGGTAGCCATGTTACGGAAAGCCGAGCCGAAACCCCACCGCGATTGCCAGACTCCGCGCTTGCCCTCGTGCCGGGCGCCCCAGAGCACAAGACCGACGCCGGTAGCGTAAGCCGGGTCGCGCAGCATTTCGGCGATACCATTCATATCAAAGGGAGCGCCGACCCTTACCGGCAGATTCAAGACATCATGTCCGAGAGTCGCCGCACCGGATACGTTCGAACTGCCGCCGGTGAGCACCAGTCCCGCCGGTACCAGCCCGGCATAATCGGAATTGGGCAGTTCCAGCAGGATAAGTTTCATGATTTCTTCAAACCGGGCGCGGATAATATCGCACAGGTCCTGGTAAGAAACACCGTGCCCGTCCTGTGACATCGCCGTAGGAGTTTCCATCTTGCTTTCGTAGACCGGCATGACGCTGCCGTATTTCTTCTTCATTTCCTCAGCGACATCGAACGGCAATCCCAGACCGATGGAGATATCGCGGGTCAGTTGATAGCCGGCGACCGGCAGCACCGCGGTATGCCAGATGCTTCCTTCTCGGAAGATGCAGATATCAGTCGTTCCGCCGCCGATGTCCGCCAGAATGACACCTGCCTGCTTTTCATCGTCGGTCAGCACCGCTTCGCTGCTCGCCAGCGGCTCCAGCACCAGGTCATCGACATCGATGCCGACGGCGCGGATGCACTTGACCATGTTCTGCAGGGATGCCATGGCGGCGGTGATGACGTGTGTTTCCACATCAAGGCGGAAACCGTGCATGCCCACCGGGTTCTTGACGCCCGGCTGCCCGTCTACGGCATAGGTGCGGGGAATGACGTGCAGCAGCTTGCGGTCGCTCGGTACCTGGATACTCTGCGCCGAAGCCATCACCCGTTTCAGGTCGTCCGACCGGACCAGGCGGTCGTTGCGCGTAATCGCCACGACGCCGCGGTTGTTAATCGAGGTAACGTGCCGGCCGGTCACACCAATATAGGCGGACTCGATTTTTTGGCCGCTGGCCTGCTCAGCCTCTCTAATCGACCTTTTAATTGACTCGCGGGCTTCATCAATATTGACAACTAAGCCCTTGTGCATCCCTTTTGAGGGATTAATACCTACGCCTAAAACGCGCAGGCCGCCGGCTTCATCAGCATCGGCGACGATGGTGCAAATCTTGGTAGTACCAACATCAATACCGGTAATAATTTTCCGTTTTTTCATTTGCCCTCCTACTTAAAACCTTGATTCTGGTTTGATGTGCTCCTCTAACGGTTCTACATCGGCAGCCTCCTTGGTAAAGTCCGTGACTATTCTATCTAGGCGGTAGCAAAGGCGACCCTGATTTTTCTCAATAACGACGGGCGCCGCCAGCCGTTACTGCTAAGCGAGGCGAAAAAATCAAGCTCATCCTCAGAGTCCGGGCAATCTTCCGTTATGGCTATCCTTTCTGCTGCTCTCAATTTAGCGCTGCGGCTGCGCGGGTTGCGCTGGGTTTCTTCGGGAGAAGGGATGATGACATGCCGGTTAACCAATCTTAATTGCGCTTTATGCCCGCAGACACACGCGGGGATATTCGGCGGGCAGACGCAACCGCGGGCTTCCTGCTGGAGATATTGTTTTACGATGCGGTCTTCCAGGGAATGATAGCTGATGACCACGAGCCTGCCTTCAAATCCAAGCAGCCCGACTGCCTGCTTCAGGGCTGACTCCAGGTTTTCCAGTTCCCCGTTCACCGCGATGCGCAGCGCCTGGAAGGTGCGGGTGGCGGGATGAATCTTGGCGTTCCTGCGCCCGCCAACCGCTTTCTCAATAATATCCGCCAGTTGTTTCGTGGTCTGCACGGGACGCGCCTGGACGATTCGGCGCGCTATCTGACGGCAGAGAATCTCCTCGCCGTACTTTCTAATCAGGCGGGAGAGCTCTTCCTCGGGGTACTCGTTAACAATATCGGCGGCGGTCAGTTTCTGTTCCGGGCTGAAGCGCATATCCAGCGGGGCATCATATTGAAAACTGAAACCGCGGGCTTCCGGCTCCAGTTGGAGCGAAGACAGCCCGAGGTCGAACAGGATGCCGTGTACCGGAAAGAAATCATATTTCAGGCAGATTGCCTGCAGATTAACGAAGTTGTCATTGACCAGAAGTACGGATTGGCGATAGTCCTGCAAAACGGTACGGGCTGCTTCGATGGCGCGGGGGTCGGCATCGATACCGAGAAGCTGCCCGCCGGGTGCGCTGTGTTCCAGGATTGCCCGGGCATGTCCGCCTCCACCGAGGGTACAATCAATGTAGCGTCCTCCGGGCTGTACCGCCAGCGCCTGAACCGCTTCTTCCAGCATCACGGGAACGTGGCTGGATGAAGGCATCCCTGCACCCATTTAGCGCTTCTCCAAGCTCTCGATTATCTGCCAGGCCTGCTCCTGGCTGCTTGCCTTCTCTTCTTCCCAGAGGTCCTTGTCCCAGATTTCCAGATAAGTATTAGCGCCGGCGATGACGACATCATCTTTAATCTCGGCGGAATCACGCAGCGGGACCGGCAGGGCGATTCTGCCCTGTCCGTCAATGATGGTGCTGAAGGCAGTGGCGAAAATGGCGCGGTTCAATTTCCGCATTTTGCTGGGAGTCAGGGGGGTCGTCGCAGTGAAAGATGCCGCCAGTTTTTTCCATTCCGCGGCGGTATAAGCGATAATGCATTTTTCGGGACCGGGGGTCAGGACGATGCCGTCTTTGAAAGAATTGCGAAAGCGCGGCGGGATAGGCATCCTGCCTTTTTCGTCAATCTTGTAGGCAAACTCCCCGAAAAACACTCTATAATTACTCCTTCCCCTATTTCCCCACTCTCCACCACTTTTCGCCATTCTATGCCATTAAGCCCCCTTTTGTCAATACCCTTAGCCTGATTTTTCCAGATTTTTTTGGGATATTTTAGTACTGGAACGGGCACGACCTGTCTCGTTTCCGGCACAGTGGGACAAAATGGGGATCCTGTTCAATGGCGGTTGCGGTATACAGGGGGTGAGGCTAACGACAGCATGAACCACTAAGAATGAACAAATTTTAGAGCGTACTACATTTGGTTGCGCGCTCTAAATATGGTAAAATGTACTTTGTCTTTGGTTATGTATAACGCAGGTGTACTTACTATCAGCGATAAAGGCTCCCGGGGAGAGCGCGCGGATGAAAGCGGCAAGGTCATCATGAACCTGCTGGCTGCCGCGGGCATCACCGTGGCGCGCTATGAAATCGTCCCCGATGAGCGCAAGCTTATCGCGGATACGCTGACCGAGTGGGCGGACGAATACAACCTGGAGATGGTGGTCACCACCGGCGGCACCGGGTTGGCGGAGCGCGATGTCACTCCGGAAGCCACGATGTCCGTCATCGAGAAAACCGTTCCGGGGCTTGCCGAAGCGATGCGGGCAAAGACCTTCAGCATCAGCCCGACGGCGATTCTGAGCCGGGCGGTAGCGGGTGTGAGGGGCAAGTGCCTCATCATCAACCTGCCGGGCAGCCCGAAAGGCGTGAAAGAATGCCTGGAAGTGGTCCTTCCGGTCATTCCTCATGCGATAGATACCATCAACGGCAGGATTACCGAACACGAGCCGTCTCATACCGGGAGCCATAAAAATGCGAATTGATGTATTGACGCTCTTCCCTGAGATGTTCCGCGGTGTCTTCAGCATCGGGATTTTCCAGAGGGCGGTGGATAACGGGTTGGTGGAAATCAACCTGCATAATATCAGGGACTATTCTCACGACCGCCATCACACGGTGGATGACACCTCTTACGGCGGCGGACCCGGGATGGTGATGAAGCCGGAACCTATCTTTGAGGCGGTTGAAGCGGTGAAGGCGCAGGGCGACGCCGGCAGTGACGTGCCGGTGATATTGCTCACCCCGCAGGGGCGGCTCTTCGACCAGAAGGTGGCGCACGAGCTATCGCAATGCCCGCACCTGATTATCATCTGCGGTCACTATGAAGGCGTTGACGA
>JAQTVW010000032.1 GCA_028706655.1 Dehalococcoidales bacterium
TGCCCTGATTTGAATTATTGTCCTGACCCGAATTATCGTCTTTGCCGGAGTTATTGCCCTGCCCCGGGCTGTTGTCTTGCCCCGGACTGGTGCCCTGATTTGAATTATTGTCCTGACCCGAATTATCGTCCTTGCCGGAGTTATTGTCCTGCCCCGGGCTGTTGTCCTGATTCGAGTTATTGTCCTGATTCGAATTATTGTCCTGACCGGAGTTATTGTCTTTGCCGGAGCTGTTGCCCTGACCCGGGCTGTTACCCTGATTCGAGTTGTTGCCCTGATTGTCCTTGCCGGAGTTATTGTCCTGCCCCGGGCTGTTGTCCTGATTCGAATTATTGTCCTGACCGGAGTTATTGTCTTTGCCGGAGCTGTTGCCCTGCCCCGAGCTGTTACCCTGATTCGAGTTGTTGCCCTGACCCGGGTTATTGTCCTTGCCGGAGTTATTGTCCTGCCCCGGGCTGTTGTCCTGATTCGAGTTGTTGCCCTGACCCGGGTTATTGTCTTTGCCGGAGCTGTTGCCCTGTCCCGGATTATTCACTTGAATCGAACTACTGCCTTGAGCTTTCGGTACGCTTACTTTCACGGGTTTGGAGGGAGATTCTCCCGGTGGTACCGTGGTTTGTTGTCCTACCGGAAGATAGACCTCAGTACCCTGTGCAATGACACTTACCAGCCCTTCACTCGTCAGTACTCTGGTTGTGCCCATATCATCAACGTCAGTGGAGAACTGCGTACCGCGCACAACGGCGACTGCTGATGGTGTCTGTATTTCATAGTGTGAATATGGCTCCAGCATTTTTACAACACGGCTCCAGGTTCTGCCGATCCATTGCTTCAGAACGATCGTGGTAGATTGTTGTTCATTTACTTCCGCCTGCCGGATTTCTACATCAGTATCAGGTTCGAGCGTGAGCGTACTTCCTTCAAAGAAAGTCAGCATTGCGTAGGAAGCGCTGGCGGTCCGGACATGTGTTCCGGTACTCAAGGGCATACCATCGGCGCCTTGTTCCCAGTCGGCGGAACCCGCTGCCCGGGTCTCAACGCTGCCGCTAATAATATTCAGGGTGCACGGTGGCGCGACAGCGGGAGAGGAATAAGCAGCAACAGACGTGCCGTAATTTGCTCCTATCGTCAGGAGTGAAGCAAGTGTAATCATCACAGCCAGTCTTCTGACTCTAGCTATCGCCTGAGACAATCTTTGCCGTGAATATTTTGTTTTCAGTTTGACAGGTTTCAATGTAATTATCCTCTGTCAATCCACATTAATATTATGAAGCCAATTAACCTAACACATAGTACTAAGGTATTTACCTATTACTAATATATAACATAATGCCGTTGGCTATTTCAGTAAATAGCACTTTAGTCATGGTACTCATTATAATATCACTTTGGCCGATAGATTCAAATCCTCCGGTGGATATTGATTGAGTAATTGGACGAGAGTATAATCAGTCTAATTTAGATTTGTTTATAGCAAAAAAATAGGAGTCCAAAAGTATTGTGACCGTCTGAATTAGCCCGATTAGGTTGCAGAATTTATCACTAACAAGCAGAGGCATAATGTCTCAATCAAATGATTATTAGGAATCCTTTCAAGGTCAAAAGAAACCAGCAGCAGCCCAGGCTGCTCTACCACACCTTGATATTATTAGTTGTGGGTTGTTCGTTTATCCTGTTCGTAACATTAGTGCAGCCTTTTTACAGTATAAATTTATGGTTAGCAGACCAGCTTTTTGTATCTGAACCTCCTTCTCCGAACATTGTTGTCATAGGCATAGATGATGATACCCTTCAAACTCACGGCAGGTGGGCAAGCTGGCCTCGCAGTCTCCATGCACAGGCGATTGGTAATCTGAATAAAGCCGGAGCTAAAGTAATCGGTTTTGATATACTGTTCGCTGAAAGTACGCCGGAAGACGAGATACTGGCAACAGCAATCAGAGGTTCAGGCAACCTCATCCTGTCTTTAGTGGGCACTGAACCTGAACCATCGACAGATATGAGGTTGACCTACACTCAAATAATAACACCAACTTCTCTTCTGAGGTATGCAAGTACCAGCGTTGGTCATGGCAACATACTAACCGACCCTGATGGCAAAGTTAGACGTTTGCCAATGGTCATCCGGGACGGCAGCGGGCAGACTTACCCGGCATTCAGCCTGGCAGTACTTCATAGTCTGTTTTCTACGCCACTCCCTCAAGAAATGCCGGGGCAAAGCGGGATGCTCCATGTGCTGGGTCGCGAGATTCCCATCGATGATTCCTATTGTTACAGGATAAACTTTGCACCCGAAGATGCCGGGCGCCCTTATGTTTCCTACAAGGATATCATCAGCGGTGATTTTGACCCGCGGGTGGTTGCCGACAAAATTGTATTAATCGGAATGGTAGCTACCGGAGAGCTTGACAAATGGGCGGTTCCAACATCATCCGGGCAGATTCCCGGTGTTTATATTCAGGCGGCGATTGTAGATAATATCCTGCGGCAGCAGTTCGTGACCGGGGTAGGTAATGGTACAACCATGCTGATTCTGCTGCTTATCATGGTCCTCACTGCCATCGCGTTACCTCGCTTCAGGCTTCGCTGGGGAGGGATGATTGTAGGCGCGCTTTTTGTCGGCTATCTGGTCATCAGTTTTGTAACATTTGAGTGGGGGTATATCCTCAACATTCTCTATCCGTTATTGATGCTGCCGACGATGTATACCAGCAGCTCTCTCACTCAGAATGTCGCCATGGCGGTGGAAAACACCAAGCTGAATCGTAAAGTGCTGGAAGGATACAAAGGTACGATCAGGGCTCTGGCGGCAGCCATTGACGCCAAGGACCATTACACCCGCGGTCACTCACAGCGTGTCACGGAATTTGCTTTGCTGGGAGCTAAATCACTCAATATGTCGCCGGAGGAGATAGAAGTACTGGAGTATGCCGGGATTCTTCATGATGTCGGTAAGATAGGCATACCTGACCGGATTTTGAGCAAACCCAGCCGCCTGACGCAGGAAGAATTCGAAATAATAAAACAGCACCCCTCGTTGGGAGCGAACATAATCACCGGTATCCCTTTCTTGGAGGAAGCGAGAAGGCTTGCCCTGCACCATCACGAGAAGTTCGATGGCACCGGTTATCCTGATGGGCTGAAGGGCGATGAGATTCCCCTTGGCGCCCGTCTGCTAGCGGTTGCCGATGCTTTTGATAGTATGACCACCGACCGTGCTTACCGTGCCGCCATGGGCATCGAGGACGCTTTAAACGAATTGAAAAAGCACCGCGGTACCCAGTTTTGCCCGGTTGCCGTGGACGCGTTTATTTCCGCTCTCCAGGCACGTTCGGGCAAAGCCCCATCTGGTTGACAGCAGTATCACGTTTAGACAACGACGTTGCCTTTTTTGATTTCATCGCCGATATCTACCCACGTCCGGGTAAACGTGTAAGCCTGCACTCTCTCCTTTTCCAATAAGAAACTGATAAAACTGCCCAGATTGTCCCGCTTCTTTTCAAGACAGTACAGATGCAACAACGGGAATACTCTTGCCGGTAAAACGTAAATGCCGGTGGCGATTATACTGGATGTCGGCGTCTCCGGTTTTTCGTCCAATTTGATTATCCGGTTTTTTCTCAGAATTGCGAGCCCGAGTTGACAGGCTTTTCCGATTTCGCAAGCCTTTTCTTTATCGCCGACATCGTAGACGGCGACCACCGGATTTTTACCGTTGAATTGTGACAGCAAGTCAGTAAGGTCTACTTCGAAGTAGTTGTCGGCAGCGATGACGATGATGTCCTCCGCGATATGTTTACGCTCTATCCAGAAATCTATCGCGCCGACCGCTCCCTTCTTCTCCTCATCGCTTAAAGCTTCTTCGATGCAAATTTCTACTGTTCTGTCCACGCTCTTCTGTCAATCAACGGAAGAAATCTGGGATTACGTCATCGGCATCAATCTCAAGGGAACACTCAACTGCACCCGGGCGGTAATCAACCACATGATTGAGCGAAAAAACGGCAAAATCATCAACATTGCTACGCTGGATGGCGTCCTTGGTGCTGCCGGAAGGGCAGATTATTCTGCCGCGAAAGCCGGTATCATCGGCTTCAGTAAAGCGCTTGCAAAAGAAGTCGCTCGTCATGGGATAAATGTCAACTGTATTTCACCGGGGCCCATACATACCGGATACAATGCCCAGTGGATAGCGAAACATACACCGGCGACTGAAGCGAATTTTAAAGCCATGGGAGAAAAGACCGGTCTTGGCCGCTGGGGCAAGGCGGAGGATATCGCCGCCGTGGCGCTGTTCCTGGCTTCCGATGAATCCAACTTCATCACCGGGCAAAACTTCCCGGTCTGCGGCATGGCTAATATAAATCCTTTGTGGTAAGACGCTCTGAATCTATTTCTGTTGGATTGTCGTCAGTTTTGTGAGTCAGGTTGTCCTCAAAATGAGGACTGAGGAGATTGGTTATGGATAAGAAACCGGTAATGCTTAGCGCTGCGGTGGAATGCCCGCCCGCGCTCGAAGATAAATTCAACAAATGGCTTGATGAAAAGCACATGCCGATGTTGTTCAAGTACAGGGGGATGACCAAAGCCAGCCGAATGCGACTGGTCAATGATAAGGAATCACCTCGCTACCTGACAATTTTCGAATTTGCCAGTCACGCCGACCTTGAGGACTATTTAAAAAGTCCGGAGCGCGCCGCTGCCGCCGCGGATAAAGAAGAGACCTGGAAATCACAAAAATATGAACTCAAGTGGCTGCTTGAATACCAGGTGTTGAAAACCTGGCAGAGATAACGATAATAAGAGTAAATTATTACCTGCCGGCGGCTCAGCTTCTTATCTCTTTGACACGGCCGATTTGACCGTCTTTCAGACGGACTTTAATTCCGTGAGGGTGGGAAGGTGATTTGGTCAAAATATCTTTGACTATCCCTTCGGTCAGTTTGCCTGACTGCTGGTCTGCTTTCAACACGATGGAAACCCGCGAGCCCGGTCTTACGTCGGCACGTTTAGTTCCATTCATAATGCTTGCTCCGTTTTAAAACAACACTATTCGTTTCCGAGGTTTTCCTGCGCCAGGCGGTACTCCTGTTGCAGCCGTTCTGCTTCGGCGGTGAACTTGTCCCATTCGGTGGTGAGTGTCTTAACTTTTTTCCGCAGTGCTGCGTATTCCAGGTTTACGGCAACGACAACCTGAGAATCTTTGTAATGCTCGGGTTCGGCTATCATCGCCTCGATTTCTTTTATCCGCTCCGTAGCTGATGCAACTTTCTGTTCTATTTCCGAGATACGAGTGTTTACCGGCAGCATGGCGCGGTAGTGTTCATTCCGCAGTTGTCCTTCGAGCGCTTTGCGCTCGCGGTTTTTCACAGCGTTCGATTGGCGTTCCGGCTGCCGCAGCTCCTTTGGAGTCTCTATCCCGTTTATTTGTGTTTCAGAGGCGGCGCTCAGGTTGAGATAATCATCGTAATTGCCGGGGAATACCGTGGCTTGCCCGCCCCTGACTTCGATGATTTTATTGGCGATTTCCCTGATGAGCGTGCGGTCGTGGGTAATAAAGCAGATTGTTCCCTTGTAGGCATCCAGCGCATCGGTCAAAATCTCGCGGGAAGGGATGTCCAGATGGTTGGTCGGTTCGTCGAGCAGGAGAAAATTAGCCGGTCTGGTCAGCATCCGGGCAATAGCGACGCGGGTCTTTTCCCCGCCGGAAAGCACATCAATAGTTTTGGTGACATCATCGCCGCTGAAGAGAAACGCTCCCAGCAGTCCGCGCAGGTATTGTTCCGATTCCTCCGGCGCGACGCTCCTCAGTTCTTCAAGGACGGTATTACGCGGATTGAGGGATTCAATATAATGCTGCGCGAAATAAGCGGTCGTGACATTGTGACCGGGCACGCGCTCCCCATTTTCAAACGGCAGTACGCCTGCCAGCATCCGCAGGAGGGTTGTCTTGCCCGCTCCGTTTACCCCAACGATGGCGGCACGGTCGCCGCGTTCTAATTTCAGATTAAGTCCGCGATAGACGACATGCTCACCGTAGGACTTGGAAATATTCTTGAGTTCGATTACGGTGTGCCCGCTGCGTGGCGGTTCGGGAAAATTGAAGTGAATCTTCTTCGTCGCGTGGGGCACCGTAATACGCTCGATTTTATCCAGTTTTTTGATGCGGCTCTGTACCTGGGCGGCCTTGGTTGCCTTATAGCGGAAGCGCTCAATGAAGCGCATTTCCCGGCTGATTTTAATTTCCTGCCGCCGGGCGGTCGCCTGCCGTGTTTCGATGTCCTTCTGCCGGGCAAGAACATAGCTGTCGTAGTTGCCGTGGTAGAAGATGACTTCATCGGTCTCGATAGAGATAATTTTCCGGACGACATTGTTGAGAAAAGCCCGGTCGTGGGAAGTAACGAGGACAGCGCCCTGATACCGTTTCAAATAGCTCTCGAACCAGCGCTGAGTCTCCAGGTCGAGATGGTTCGTCGGTTCATCCAGTAACAGGATGTCCGGATTCAGGAAAAGAAGCCTTGCCAGTGCGATGCGTGTCTGCCAGCCGCCGCTGAATTCCGAAAGCGTCCTTCCGAAATCTGATTCGGTAAAACCCAGCCCGGACAGGATAATCTTCGCCTGGTGCTCGGAATCGTAGCCGCCTCTGGACTCGTAAAGATACTGGAGTTCCCCCAGTTCTTTTAGCAGCCCGGCGATAGTTTCTTCGTCCTTTTCATCGGCAAGGTCTTCCTGGAGGAGACGGATTTTATGTTCGAGATTATTGATGGCATCTGATGAACGGGAAACATCTTCCAGCAATTTGAGTTTGGACGATGCTCTGATGTCCTGGCGAAGATATCCGATGGTCGTATCGCGGCGCTGGGATACGGTGCCGGAATCAGGCAAGATATTGCCGGTGATAATCTCAAAAAGGGTAGTCTTTCCCGTACCATTCCTGCCGATTACCGCAATACGGTCGCTCATGCCAATGGAGAAACTGACCCCGCTGAAAAGCGCGCGGTTGTTGTAGGACTTGGAAATGCCGGTGATGTTGAGCATGTATTTCTCTTGCTAACTATATTATAGCGGGTAGGGCAGGGCGGTGGAAATTACACGGTTTTGCAGATGCGGGTCAGTGCAAGGACGCAGGAGAAATAGTCCTGGGCACCTCAACCGGCTATAGCAGAAAAGCTGGCAGGGTTGCCTGCCGGCTTCTTTCAATTTCTTTATGAAATTATTCAATCTGCAACGAACATAGTCCCCAAGACAAGGTCAAATTTTTATTTTTTCAATTCGACAGCGAGCCCTCGGGCAAACTCTTTAGCCCGCTCGATTTCGCCCTTTTGCAGCGGACCCTTTGCCCCAAACACGGCTGCTTTCAATACCGGCGACAACTGGTTCATCCCTTTAGCTCTGAGCTTTTCGGCAATCTTTTCCGCCGCGCTATATTCTTTCTTTTCCATATTCTCCGGATTCTCTGTATCAAAGGCGGCGAAAGGCTTATTCATCCATTCATTGCTCTTCACTTTGCCTAAGAAACCTTTGACCGCGAAGCTCATAGTGCCAAATCTGGTAGGAGAACCCAGGACCAGAAAGTTGTGCTCCCTTGTATTTAATCTTTTCACTTGTTTAACGTAAAAGGCGTCAGCTTCTATTCCGGACTCTTTCAGTGCCCCTGAAATAGCCTCGGCGATTGTCCGGGTGTTTCCATAAGAACTGTCATAAACAACTATCCCTTTCACTTTAATAACCTCCGGCATCAGCGCTTAGTTGACGCTGTGAATCTTCAGCATAACATTCCGGGAGAAGGCGCGTGCCCGGTCAAGCCGCGCTTTGTCAGGTTGTCCCTGGCTGTTGTCTTGCTTTGCCCATAAACGCAGTTTGGCATCCGGAAGTATAGACATAATCCGCTTGGTAGTCTTGTCAAGCTGTCCCTGGCAGTCAAACATGTCTATCAGGTCAGCCCCGCGGGCAGCCTGTCTGAATTTATCGAGCATCGGCAATAAGTCTTGATTGTCTTCCGGGGCTGCGTGAGTGATGAAAAGGACTATTTTTCTGCCCTGCAGGCAATGTTTTTCGAGCAGTGTCGCGGTCTTCTTATCCGGACCCATCTTATGTATCGGGAAACCGAGAAAAGCGATATCGTAACCTTCGATGCTGTCAACCTCATCGATGGTCTTTATCTCTTTCTCATCGCTGATCTCTTCAAATATGGCTTCCGCCACCTTCTTGGTATTGCCGGTCTTTGACATGTAAGCTACCAGGACTTTCACGGCTGTACCTCCTTTTCCTTCAATGTCATCATTAGCTCTTTAGTTAAGAATATAGGCGAAACAAAAGCCATTTACGCCCATCCCCGGGGGAGATTTCCTTTGGACGGAGGGATAGTTCTGACCTGGACGAATGGCCAGCCAAGATGATTATGGGATGATTGCTTTAGGAAGTGGATTGCGGATATCCTGATGAGCAGAGTTTGAAATAGTGCGTAATACCGGTGTTGCTAATCGGAGTTTGAATGCTTCCCGAATCGGAAAATCAGCATCAATATCGCTACTAAAATGATGCCTATCCACCAGGCGTGCCGCCCTGCAGCTTCAATCAAGAATTTGGCAGAGAACAATCCGGACTTATCAATTTTCTCAGGCGCCGGTGCGGTTTTAGCGGAACTCAGATTAGGATCGTTCCCTTGTGCGGTTGCCGGTGTACCGGTTGGAACCGGAGTCCCTGATGAAGAGTTTTGCGGCTGTACTGTGTTCGGGTCGTTGTTCTCTGAAACCGGGCTGCCGGAGAGAGTCTGTCCGGTACCGCCGTCTCCCGGGCTTGCCGGTGTATCGCTCGGAATGTCGGCAGTCAGCGGGAAATTGACTACGAAGGTATTGTTGGTCTCATCCAGTTCGGTGACCTTTTCTTCCGTATCAACACGGAAGCTAATTTTGTGAGGACCTGATTGCATCACCCAGGCGAAATTGAACACGCAGGTCTCGCCGGGCGCCAGCGCGCGTACGGAATCCAAGCCGGTCACAGCGCCGTCTGCCAGGCTTTGTATTGATGACATGACAGCAGGAAGCGACCCCCGGTTCTGCAGGGTGACGGCGAAGTTCACCTGTTCTCCGGGTGACGGATTCTCCGGAGATGTTGTGACAGTGGCGAAAGCAAAATCAGGAGCTTTTGTGGAGATGCTGGCAGTTCGTTCGTTATTGTCTTCTCTGGTTTCGTCCACCCAGCTATGAGCATCCGCCGATGTCCTGATCGTGTGAGTGCCGGACACCGCTTTCCAGGTAAAAGCCGCCACGGCGGACTCACCGCGATTGAGCGCCTTAATCTGCACCTTGTTAAGTTCGATGCCGTCAACATACAGAGCGACCATGGATGAGACCGCCTGCTCGATGCCGACGTTCTTGACGGTTACTCCGAATTCAACCGTGTCGCCGGTTGCCGGCTGCACCGGGGAAGCTGAAATTGCAGAGACAACCAGGTCTACCCCCTGGTCACGTTCAAGTACGATTTCCTGGGTATTGTTGTTTTCATCTTTTTCTGAAATGAGGTTAGCTACGTCGACGGCTGCTTTGAGTTTGACGGGATTTGCCTTCATCGTGTATTTACACTCTGCCATGACCGAAGCCTGAGGCTCGATAGCTGCGATAGCCCCTTCGCCGCTCGCCTTGCCATCCAGATAGTAGGTGATTTTTGAGGGCTTGGTTGGTGCTTCTCCGATGTTGTGTACCACAAAGCGTATCGTGATGGTTTCACCCACGTCAGCATTAAGGTAATCGTCCGGCGCTAAAAACAGGGCGAAGTCAGGTAAGAAAGTGGTCAGGTGGGCTTCTTTCTCGTTGTTGTTTTCGTTGATTTCGGCAGTTGAGTTCTCAGCGTCGACTATGGCGCGGACGGAATGGTTACCCCAGCTCATATGTCCCATGAACGTCCTGGTCATTGTTGCGCCGGGTTCCAGTTGTTCACAGAATAAGCGGGTTCCGGTCTTGCCATCAATAAAGTAAGCCAGCCAGCCCGAGTTGGATTTGCCCGTTCCGGCGTTTTTAATGTTTACCGAAAATGTCGCCACGCAATCCTCGAAAATTTGCTCGGGAGTCCAGGTAATAGAATCAACTATCAGATCGGCGATGGCGGTGCCGTATTTCACGGTTTTTTCGTTATTGGTCTCGTTGCTCTCGAAAGTCTTCGCCGATGGGTCCGCTACCGCGGTGATGGTGAATTCTCCTTCCCTGGCTATCCAGTAGAAATTGGCGGTTACGGCAGCGCCGGGACTGACTCTTCCTATCTCAACCTGTCCCCGTGGCGACCCGTCAATAAGAAACTCCGCCCACGACCATGCTGAGGCATCATCGCCGATGTTTTCGATAGTGACGGTAAAAGTAACTTTGTCTCCTATCGATGGAGACTGCGGCGACCATTCTATTGCTTTGACTATCAGGTCTGCTGCCAGCACCGGGAAAGAGACAACGGCGGAGTTGTTGGACTCGTCGCTTTCCGTGACAGCCCCGTTGGCATCAATTGCCGCTGCCAGTGTGTGTTTTCCGGGTTCCGATTTCCAGTTGTATGAATGGGTGACAGATGCACCCGCATTGAGCGGGGCGATGGTTGCCGAAGTTAATACATTACCGTCCAGGGTATACACGAGGATACATTCGCCGGTTGCACTTGCACCCAGATTTTTGATTGATACCGATAATACCAGTGTTTCACCTGTTTTCGGTTGTTCGGGATTCCAGGTTATGCCGGTGATGGTAAGGTCCGGCTCGGTCGCCGCCTGTGCCTGCGGGATGGCGATGTTTGTGGCACCTATCCCATTACCAATGATAAGCGCCAGGATAACGATAACCATGATCTGGAAAGACTTATTCCACATATGCTTTTTTAACGCAGACCACCCCTCAATTCTAATAGCACTAACATCTTTAGCATGAATACGAACTCTTTACTATGGGAAATAGATAATATGACTAAAGTTTACCGCACGGCAATCTTGCCGTTTGTGGCGGGGGCTCCGCAGCCCGTTTATGGAACAACTCAATGAATAGTTCAGTATGGGATTGATTAATTTCCCTTTTGGTTGATAGCCTGCTACCTGCTACCGCTCAGGGTGAGTGGGATATATTTTCCGCCAACCAAAAGGGAACGATACTTTTGAGATTGATTTTTTCCGAAACCATCAATCAGATGATATAATTTACTGACTGGAACAGGTACCAGAGAAAGCAGGATTCTTGGCTAATCACAAATCGTCCAACAAAACAAGTGAGCCGGGATTTTTCTATGGCTATATCATTGTCCTGTCTGCCTTTCTTATTCTGATGACCGTCTGGGGAGCCCAGTATAGCTTTGGTGTCTTTTTCAAGCCGGTCTTAAACGAATTTGGCTGGACCAGGGCCGAAACTTCAGGCGCTTATTCGCTGAGCATGGTCCTTATCGGGATTTTTGGCGTCTTTACCGGCAGGCTCAACGATAGGTTCGGACCCAGATTAGTCCTTACCGTCTGCGGCTTACTGGTGGGTCTGGGCTATTTTCTCATGTCGCAGATTAGTGCCATCTGGCAGATGTATCTGCTGTATGGTGTGCTGATAAGTGCGGGCATATCTGGTATGATCGTCCCGCTGCTGTCGACAGTGGCAAGGTGGTTTGTTAAAAAAAGAGGACTGGCGAGCGGTTTTGCTGCGACGGGAGTAGGTGTCGGCACGATAATCATGCCGCAGCTGGCAAATTACCTCATCTCCAGCTATAACTGGCGGACCTCTTACATTACTGTGAGTGTTATCGTTCTGACGGTTACTGTTGCAATAGCACAATTTCTAAAGCGCGACCCAGGACAGATAGGACTGTTGGCTTATGGAGCTGAGACAGCAAAGACGGAGATGCCCCTCCTTAAAGCCCGGGACGTATCCGTTAGAAAGGCTATTCGCTCCAGTCGCTTCTGGATAATCTGCCTGATCGGTTTTTGTGCCAGTTTTGGCATGCAGACTGTGATGGTACATATCGTCGCCCACGCTACTGACATAGGGATTTCAGCAGCGGCAGCGGCTACTGTTATTTCCGTCATCGGTGTGGTGAGCATCTTCAACAAGCTGGGACTCGGCAGTATTATTGACCGGATAAGCAGCAAGCGGGTTGTGATTATTGTTTTTGTTTCACTGGTGACGTCTCTCCTGTGGCTCCTGCCGGCTAATGATATGTGGATGCTGTACCTTTTTGCAATTATGTTTGGCGTAAGTTTCGGGGGTTACGGAGTAGTGCAGTCACCTTTAATCGCCGATTACTTCGAACTTTCAGGGCATGGAGCAATCTTCGGGCTGGTTAGTTTTGCGACTCAAACCGGGGGCGCCGTTGGTTCTCTTGTCGCCGGACGAATATTTGATATAAATAACAGCTATTACTGGGCTTTCATACTGAGTGCGGCTATAGGTACCGCAGGTCTGATACTATCCACGATGCTACGTCCAGTCTGTAAGTGAAAATCGGGCAAAGCAGCCGATATTGTTTCAGGTATTGGCTCAGCCCGATGTTCCAATACTAAAACTTTCCGGCTTCTGTTATCAAAAAAGAACAGCCTAAGGGCTTTTCCGTCTAAAAATACGTAGGCATACTGATTGTTTTACGCAATTTACGCTGTGATAATGTATAGGGGGAACTATTTATGGAAGGCATAGACACTTGCCTTTATGCTTACCTTGCACTCGATGATGCTTTCTAAATGGTCTCAGGTAGTCAGCCGGAGGTGTCTGAATGATGACAAATGATAGAGTAAAGCAAAATGAATTTACCGAGTTGCGGCTGAATGCTGAAAAAACGGTGTCGCTTTCTCTTGAAGACTTCCGTAAAATACCGGATTCGGAAGTTCAAAAGCTTATCGGTGAACTGGTTCGCCATATGCTCTTACTTGAGACGCAGGTCGAGCAACTCCGCACCAATCAGCAAGAACTTGAGGCAACTCGCAAACAGACCTCCGAGCTTTTTGATTATGCTCCCATCGGGTATTTTATTCTGGACAAACGGGGCTACATTGATAATGTCAATATTACTGCGATTGATATGTTCAATACACCCAGGAACAAACTGGTGGGGATGCCGTTTCTTAGTGTTGTTGAGCCAAAATCTTACGATGCATTTCGTTCTTATTTAAAAGACATAACCGAGACGGGAAGCAGGGCAAGCGCCGAAATCGAGATGCGAAGGGGCGATGGTACGACTTTCCATGCCCAATTACAGACTATCGTCCTGTATCAGGATTCAAATATGATTTACCGCGTTTCGGCAGTGGACATCACGGGTCGCAAAATGGTTGAGCAGGCGCTGAAAGAGAGCGAGCAGAAGTACCGGGAACTTGCCGACATGCTTCCCGAGATTATGTTCGAGGCTGATAACAACGGCAAATTGACTTACGCCAACCGGAAGGCCCTGGAGTCCTTCAATATAGGCCGGGAGGAGCAGGAATCAGGGATCAACATTTTCAATTACATCACCCCTGAGAGCAGGAGTACCGCCGAGGCAAATTTTAGAATGGTGCTGAAAGAAGGAGACATTGGGGCGGCTGAATATGTTCTGAAACGGAGGGACGGCGCTGTTTTCCCGGCTCTGGTGCATACTGCGCGTATAATGCGGGAAGGTATTGCGCAGGGGATTCGGGGCATCATCGTCGATATCACGGAACGTAAACGCATCGAAAACCAGCTGGCAGAAAGTGAAAACCGATACCGGTCCCTGTTTGAAAACATGCTGGATGGTTTCGCTTATTGCCAGATGATTTACGATTCTCAGGGGAAGCCGGTTGATTTTACCTATCTCATCGTCAACAGCGCCTTTGAACGGCTGACCGGACTATCCAATGTTGCCGGGAAAAAAGTCAGCGAGGTAATTCCGGGCATAAGGGAATCGAATCCGGAATTACTGGCAACATATGGTCGGGTCTCATCGACCGGGAATCCCGAACGATTCGAAATCGAACTCAAAGAACTTGCCGCATGGCTTTCTGTCTCGGTGTACAGCACCGAAAAGGGTCGTTTCGTGGCGGTATTCGATAATATTACCGGCCGCAAGAAAGCAGAAATAGAACGTGCCCATCTGGCTTCCTACCCCGAGTTGAGCCCCATGCCCGTCGTCGAGCTGGATATTGCCGGTCATCTGCGGTATACCAATCCCGCGGCAAGGGCGCTGTTGCCTGGTCTGCTGGAACTCGGAAGCGCGCACCCGTTCTTGTCGGACTGGGAGACTACCGCCCGGAAACTCCAGAGTGAAAAACGGAACGTGCTTGTCCGAGAAATCAATGTCGGCGGACGATGGTATCATGAAACCGTGACTTATGTGCCGTCTGTGGAATATTTCCGCGTGTATTCGGTGGAAATCACCGAACGCAAAAAAGCGGAGGAAGCCCTCAGGGACAGCGAAAGACGTTTTCGGAACACGCTTGATAATATGCTGGAAGGCTGCCAGATTATTGATTTCAATTGGAATTACAAGTATCTCAATGACGCCGCCGCTAGGCAAGGCCGGCGGGATAAAAACGAACTGCTCGGACATACTATGATGGAGATGTATCCCGGTATTGAAACTACCGGGATGTTTGCCCGTTTCAGGGACTGCATGGAGAAACGTATTCCCTATCGCATGGATAATGAGTTCACTTTTCCTGATGGCTCGAAAAGCTGGTTTGAACTCCGTATTGAGCCGGTGCCGGAAGGAATCCTGGTCCTTTCCTCGGAGCTGCCGGAAAACAGGTCGCGGATTTTATCAACCTGATTCCCCTTTTGGTCAGACCGCGGTATTCAAGTTTGAATGTCGGAGTCAACTGAAATCATACTGCAAAATTGTGGTCAAACAAGTTGACATAGAGTAGCAAACGTTGAATAATAAAAAAGGCTGCTAAGGTGAAGAATTTTTCCTATTTGTAAAGACATCAGGGGTCCCATTTTGATTTCTTTTGCATCAATGGTACGCGCAATCTGTAAGTGATAAGGAGATAATATTACAATGAGTGCTGCCGAAAAAGCCCGGAAATCCCAGGAATCGGAGCAGGGGGACATGGCGCAATCCGCTATCATGACCAAACCCCTTCCTACGATTCTTGGTGAGCTTGAAGACTATATCAAGAGAGTGGAAGAAGCGGTCAGGGATGCCCGTGCTGCCGCTAAAGATGCCAGAATAGCTGCAGACCAGGCGAGGGAAAGCGGTGAAAAAGCCGCCGATGCTGCCAAGAAAGCCGCCGAGACCGCGGTTGCTAAAGTCAGAGACGAAGCCGCTCGCGCAAATGAAGCGGTGAACACCAGAGTCTCAGATCTGGAAGCTGAGCTTAACGAACTTAAAGAAAACGTCAGGCAGGAAGCCTTCGCGATGGATCAGGCGCTGCTTGATGCTCAGCGGAAGCATATTGAAGAATCACCCTTTCTGAAATAATCAGAACTATAGCTTTGGGGTGGTTCAGGTCGCTGGATAATTCCACGCGATGCCGGTTTGGTGCTGCCGTAATACTTATTGATGATGGCTGGAGTCCTTGACTTCATGTCTTAAGGAGTTCCTGCACTCGTTTTTAATCAAGTCAGGTATATCCTTGTCGAGGGCGTCTTTGAGCAGTTTTTCGGCCCATGGTTCAGCCAGGTTGCCCAGGGCCCGGATAAACAGCATCTGCCTGCGTATCCTGGGCGGAAAAGCGCGCCACACGGTTCGTTTTTCGGCATCGAAGAACTGGACGTAGCCGCTGCGGAGTGGTCTACCATAGACGTTCAGGGTTATGACGTAGTCTTCACCCGGGTTCAAAATTTGATGAATCCCGTCGTTCAAGGGCAGTACTTCGGTGGACTGTCCTGTCGTGATAATCTTGCTTGAGGTCTCCTCTAATTCGGCATAGCCTTCCGTTGCCCCGTCATCCAGCCGCTTGAATTTGCGTTCCCGGAAAGGTTTATCCAGCGCGGCAATAATGCCCCAGGAACCATGGTCATGAACGGTATCGATGGTATGCGGCTTCCAGACATAAGCCAGGAGCGAGAACCGTTTTTGAGGGTCCCTGAAGAGACTGATTTCGTTTGACCAGATAGAATCCGTTTGTGAGGAGAAGAATCCGTCATCGTATAGCCTGTCCTCAAGGAATTCCTCCAGCCAGCGGGTATCCCGGGCAGCCTCGGTCAGAAGCGGACGAACCTGTTCAATGAGCTGAGACGGAGCCGCTTCCTTTTCAACGGCTTTGCCGAGTGCTTGGACTAAGTGTGTTATGCCTGTGATTTTCGTCATGTTCGCTTTTCCGTCCGGTCAGCATTTGTCCTGGCTGAACTACGGCTGCCGTATTTCCTTACATGCTGCCAGGCTTTGTAATCAGGGGCGTCCGGATTAGCAGCCAGTATCGTCGCCTCTCCCCGGTATTTTTTACCCATGTTCTCCTGCTTATATAACGCGCGGTCTTTGCCGATAGGACAGACCTTGGTGCACGTGCCGCAGGGATAACAGCCCCGCTTCGTCAATTCCTCGGACATTTCAAGACAGGCAGCCTTGTCATAATCTCCGATGACGGTGTCTTTCCTGGCTTTCAAGGCTTGTTTGGGACAGGTCTTTGCGCATAGCCCGCATTTCGTGCAGAGGTCTTCCACGATGACAGTCCCGGCAGGCATGACGGCATCGGTAAAGACCGAAACGAATCTCACACGCGGTCCGTATTCCCGAGTCAGCAGGCAGTGGCTCAATCCTATCGTGCCCAGTCCGGCATATTTGGCAGCCATCACATGGCTAAAAGCAGCGAAAGGTTTTTCTTTGAGCGCGGCAAGGCTGGAATAGCCGTCCCTCGGGAAAAAGAACGCGGGATGTCCCAGCCGGTTCAAATACCGCATAAGGTCGACTCCCAGCGCATCGAGCTCCCGGTTTACTGTTTTGTAGAGCTCCATGTGCAGCACCGATGGTGTGGTTTCGACGACGGGCAGCGGCATCTGTATCCCCATGACGATGACCGTTTGTGCGGGAGTCCAGATTGCCCGGGGGCGGAAATCCGGCGGCACTTCGTTATATTCGTCCCATCGTTCCGCGGGAGCGAAACCGATCAAATCCGCGCCGTGGTCCTGGCCGAACTTGATGATGCGTTCTTCAAGCGCCTGTCCCTCTCCCGCGTCTCCTTTTTCATCGGTATGCCTAACCGCATCGCTCCTGCTCATAATTAGATGATAACTTATTAGACATGAATGTTACATACGTGATTTTACTTATTCTTTGTACCAACCGTACGTAATTATTCAACTAGAGCCTGCGTATTGACTATTTTGATTTATGTTACTAATATGTAACTACACTGAATTTATAGAATTACTCTACATTATATATAGCGATTTATGTCTGGTAAAAGGCTGATTTATGGATGATATGAAACAATTCTTTGACCCGGGCAGCGTTGCACTCATCGGAGGTACTGACCGGGAGGGCAAGGCGGGTCGCGTAGTTTTGGAAAACCTGCTGTCTGCCCAAAAGCGGAGACGGATATACCCGGTCAACCCAAAGCATGACATGGTATTCGATCTGAAATGTTACCCCGGAGTCAGTTCTCTGCCGGAAGTCCCTGACCTGGCGGTGATTATCACTCCCGCGGAAGTCGTTGTAGATAATGTCGAGGATTGCGGCAAGGTTGGTGTTAAGGCGATTGTCATTATTTCTGCGGGTTTCAAAGAAATCGGTGCCGAGGGTGTTAAACGTCACGAAAGACTGGTTGAGCTGTCCTGCCAGTATAAACTCAACATCATGGGGCCGAATTGCATGGGTGTCATCCGTCCCAGCACCGACCTCAATACTACCTTCTTCAAGAAGATGCCCAAGCCGGGGTATGTCGCCTTTATCTCCCAGAGCGGCGCCCTGGGAGCCGGCATCCTGGACTGGGCAATCAGCAAGAATATCGGGCTGAGCGCCTTTACCTCTCTGGGTTCAATGGTCGGGGTGGACTTTGCCGATGTAATCGATTACTTCGGTCAGGACCCGGAAACCCGCAGCATCATCATTTACCCGGAATCCATCGGAGATGCCCGCAAGTTCGTCAGCGCCGCCCGGGAGTTTTCCCGCAGCAAACCGATTATTACCCTGAAGCCGGGAAAATCACAGGAGAGTGCCGCAGTCGCCCGGACACACACCGGGGCTTTAATAAGAGAAGACATTTATTACGATGCTATTTTTCGCCGGGCGGGTGTCGTGCGAGTGGAAGAGATGAAAGACCTTTTTTACTGCGCCTCGATGATGAACACCGCAAGATTGCCCAAAGGAAATAACCTGGCTATTGTCACCAACGGCGGCGGGCCGGCGGCACTCGCTACCGATAATCTCGTCGCCCGAAACGGGTCTCTGGCAAAGTTGGGTGCCGATACGATTGCCGCCCTGGACAAAGTCCTGCCCGCCAACTGGAACAAGTCCAACCCTGTCGATATCCGTGAGGACGCCGATTATCAGCGGTTCGTGAAGACCATTGAAATTACCAGCCGCGACCGCGGCGCTGACGGGTTGTTGATAATCTATACCCCGCAGGGAGCTACCGACCCCGGAGAACTGGCGGATGCGGTGGTAAAACTGGCAAAGAAGACCAGCAAGCCGATTTTAACTGCGTGGATCGGCGGCGACGATGTGGCGGAAGCAAGACGGATTTTTAATGACAACCGGATTCCGGTCTTCGAATATCCTGAGGACGCTATCCGCACCTATCTCTACATGTATAACTACGC
>JAQTVW010000116.1 GCA_028706655.1 Dehalococcoidales bacterium
AGGTCATGGGTGAGAACGCGGTAATCCGCACCGAAGACCGCTGGGACGGTACCGTTAAACACCTTGGTTACATCCCGGTCAATGTTCAGTGGAATGTGAGAGATACCCTGGCCAGAGTCATTACCACCGACCGGGCACTGGTCAAAGCATCCCAGGAGCGGCTGAGAGAGGCGGAAATCATACCTTTCGAAAGATTATCATTCCAGCAGCGCGCTCACCTGGAACTGACTCGAGCGATTGCGGGTGAGGTCTGTCGAGTTAGGAGTGTCGCCGCCGTACATGCCGCCATTATACCGCCAGCCAGCGATCGGGTAAGGACTGCCGGCATGTACAACCGCACTACCGGCGAGGTTTATATCGCCTCCGACCAGCTGGAGCATGGCCGCAGCGCGGTAGATACAGTGATCCATGAGATTGCCCATCATCTCTCCGGCGCGGAAGACCTGGAACAGGCACATGCCGATGCGATGACCAGCGTCGCTGCGCGAGTGGTCAAGGAAGCTACCCAGGGGACATTCGCTCAATACCTGCAAGGAGTGGTCTGGTAATGTGCTGGCGCTATTTTCAAATTGAGGGAACCTCGGATGACGGACTGGAGGTCATTGATGCAGCAGGATGATATTAATGCCATCGTCGGCTTCGGTAGTTCGGTAGCTATCATTGGTTTTACAAGCTATCTGATGAATACCTGCCTCAAGGCAATTTTTAGCGGAAGCTCAGGGGAAACGTCGGGGCTACATTTTTCGCTTGAACCAGCCAAACCCGCCGTCACTGTCTTTTGCCCGATCTGTGGCAAGCTCGTTGAGATTCCGGACTACGGTAATTCAGTATCACGGTCTGATGCCTTAAAGAGACACATCGAGCGAGAGCATGGAAATACCAAATTTCAAGATCAGGTATTTATTGAAGGTAGCGGTATGAGTATCCCGATGGAATATCGCGACATCATCGGCTTCTTAAACGAGCCTCTTTCCGAGTATTCCCTATTGAACATTCTGCCGGCGGTAGATGTTGAAGCGGGCGAGAAGAAGATCGATGCCGTACTCAAGCAACTCAAAGCCGGCGTGGAAGACATTCAGAATAGCGAGCATTTCCGAAAATTTCTCACCACGATGGCAAAGTTTCATGATTACAGCATCGGCAACCAGATTTTAATTATGCTCCAGAAACCGGAAGCCACTCGTGTTGCCGGTTTCAATACCTGGCGCGATCTGGGGAGACAGGTCAGGAAAGGAGAAAAGGGGATTGCCATCCTGGCGCCGGTAATACCGCCGAAAGCAAGATCGCTCTGCGCTGGCTGCGGCGCGGAAGCGCCGAAGAGCGCCCGGTACTGCCCTCAGTGCGGGCAAGAGATTGAAAGTGGTGATACGGGTGAAACAGAGTCGCCTAAATATTTTCGCGTGGTGTACGTTTTTGATCTTTCCCAGACCGAGGGCGAGCCTTTGCCGGAGTTTGCCGTGCCGGTGCTGACTGGTGAAGCCAGTGAAGATCTTTTTAACCAACTTTTAACGCTGATGAAAAACAACAACATCGCGGTCAGCTTTGAAGCCAGAGCTTATCTCGACCCGGCGGTCAAAGGACAGTATGGTCCCGACGGTATCTGGATACGGCCCGAGGAATCCCGGGCGCAGCAGCTGAAAACCCTGCTCCATGAAATTGCCCACCATTACTCGGAAGGGGTGTTTCGCATCCCCCGGCAGGATGCCGAGACGATCGCTGAAAGCGCTGCTTTCGTGGTCGGAGCGCATTTCGGCTTCGATACCGGAGTTCGCTCGTTTCCCTATGTCGCGCTATGGGCGAAGGATAAGAAGGTCCTTGAGGCAAACCTGGGCGCGATTAGGAAAGTTTCGGCAAAGATTATCGAGTCATTAGAGTCATTGAAGAAAGTAGCAATAGTGAGTTAAGAGGGGAACTTTGGTCATCGAAATCAGACCGAAAAGAGGCGGGTTTCTGCGGCCCTTTGGCTGTGGCTGGTTTATCCGGGAGTACCTTTTGGGCTACGGACCGGAAGGATCGAGGAAGATTGACCCGGAACGGGGGGCAGCTCAGACCGACATTAACTTCGAGTATAAGGAAGCTCTGGCTAGAGCAACCGCACGGGAGCGTGCCGAAAAGATTATCAGTCGCATGGTAGTCAGCGGCGCTGATGTCACTGAAAAAGAAGCGGATATTATTTATCAGCGTGAGTTGAAGAAGGTATCTCGTAAATTTACCCATATGCGGTATCATTCGTTCCTGATGTACTTTGGCGTGCTCAAGCGTCTCGGCTGGGTGGAAATTACCGGGCAAACCGAAACGTCAAGTATCCAGGGCAACTACCCACCAGCTCCGGAGCGGGCGTACTACCGCATTACTCGAAAGGGGATTGCCGCCGGTGATGAGCTATGGTCGAATCCCCTTTTTACCCTGTATCCAGAGATTGGGCCAAGCCATTTGAAGAAGCCCGATTAAGTTAGCTTTTCCTCTTTTTTCTTTAGCATCAGCTAATTCATTTTTAAAGGTAATGTAATGATGAAGAGAATCAAAATCCTGATTAGGCGGATGAAGTGACTATCGAGAGAACACTTCACTACGAGGGTGATCCACGGTGAAAGTCTGCCTTTATGCCCGGGTCTCCACTTCCGATAAGGAGCAAGACCCGATGACACAGCTGATTCCGTTAAGAGAATTTGTGCAGGATCAGAAATGGACTCTCTGCCACGAGTATGTTGACCAGGTTCCGGCCACCGATTTGGTTCACCGAACGGCCTGGCGAGAGCTTCTGAGTGAGGCCAGTAAAAGGAGATTCGACTTGCTGCTTGTCTGGAGGATGGACCGGTTGCTCCCGGAGATTTCCGGTGCTTCGACACGGGTCTTCTCCGATTGCAAAGTAGTGCCGTACGCCTGCACCACTGCATTAGAGACCGGCCGTACAACCTGCGTATTAGGCGTGCAGGCTGATAGCAAGGATGCTATCACAGCCAGCATCAATAAGTAGACTATTCTCCTCATCTTAATTTCCCCCTTCTGCATGGCGAATTGAGCCTATCTTCTGCTCAATTTCGGAGACGGTGAAAGATTCCCCTCCAAGATTAACAGCTTGGCTATCCAGGTAGCCTAGCTTGCCCTGCATGGCACCTGTGACCCGGTAGTAATCATCCGGCACAATTCCTTCTGGCGAGAAATTAGGCTGGGGGACTCTGGTCAGGAACAGGAGAGCCTCCTCCCCAAGGTTAAACACCGGCTCGTCTTCAACCCACATGACTATTTCGCCTGCCCGGCCCCCCGTTACTCTCACGGCAATATAGGCCGATTGCGGCTCGCCGTAAAGGTAACGCTCTGTTTCGATGATGACATCAGTGAATACCTGCAAATAACTCGACCATAGAGGCTCCGTGCCGGACCTGGAAGGGAAAATATCAACCACCTTGCCGATGACTATCACGTCCGACTTCGCCGTGAGGTCATCCAACGTGAGTTTTACCATTAACGCGCTGCTCATAGTTACGTTATCTCCCGGCTCCGGCTCGACTCTGGTAGTAGTAATACCGTGATTACCCAAGAACGGGAATTCCGAAGCATTCCCTATAACATTTACCGTACAGGGGACGGCGCCGCAATCCGTGCCGTTAATCTTCACGCCAATCTTAAAGATATATGGGCCTAGTTTAACATCCGGGAGTACCTCAATAGTAAGCACTACCGCCGCTTCATCAATTCTCTGCCATCGCATCCCCTCGGTGACTGCTATTTCATCCGGTTTAGCGACGGTATAAAGGCTCAGTTTGTTGATTGCCTGACCACCGGTGTCGATACGGAGGATATTGTTCCCGGACTCGCCCGCTTTCGTGGCGATGTAGTCGCGGTAGGTAACTTGAGGGGAATATTTGTTACCGGCCAGAACGATCTCCTTACTTTCAATAGGCACTAAACCATTTTCTATCCCGACCTCTGAGTTAGCCCGGTATTCCGGTCCGTCGGCGGTGGGGACAACATCGTCAGGGGCACCTTCGGCGGTAATCGGTAAGGAGATGGGTGGCATCGCTTTAGTCGGTATCGATTGCCGGTTTTCATTGCCCCAGCCCAGTCCGGTAAAGAGGTCGGGGTTCTGGACCGCCGGAAAGACCAGCAACAGTCCGGCCATAACAACAGTCGCGATGGCGGGCCAGTACCACCTTATCCGTCGCTTTTGTCTCAAGCTCAGATAGACGCCGTAGGCAAGCTGGGCGGCCCCGGCCAGGAGGACTATTATCAGCTTGATGATAAATGGGCCCGGGAAGAAGGCATAGAAAAAGAACACCGGCGGATACACAGGGCTGAAGGCACCAACCAGACAAACGATTCCGTGAATGATTAAAAGCCCGCATAGCAAGTAAATCAATTTGCCTCCCTTCACAC
>JAQTVW010000033.1 GCA_028706655.1 Dehalococcoidales bacterium
CCCACAGTGACCGCCGGCAACGCCCCCGGTCTGGATGCGGGTGCTTCAGCGGTGATTTTGATGAGAAGGTCTACCGCCGAAGCCAAGGGCATCAAACCCCTGGCGACCATAATCTCCACAGCGAGCGGTGCCGGTGAGCCGCGCCGCATGGCAGAGTTACCCAACTTCGTCGTCCGGAAGGCGCTGGAGAGAGCCAAGCTGACTATCGACGATATGAAGGTGGTGGAAATCAACGAAGCCTTCGGCGCCGTAACCCTGGTCTCGACCAAAATGCTGGCAGACGACAATGAAGCAAAGTGGCGCAAGCTCCTGGAGAGGACCAACGTAAACGGCGGCGCCATCGCCATCGGGCACCCGGTAGGCGCAACCGGCGCCCGCATCGTCCTGACTGCCATGTTCGAGCTGATGAGGAGGGGCGGCGGCTATGCCGTTTCATCTCTGTGCGGCGGTCTGGCTCAGGGTGATGCCACCATCATCAGAGTAGACTAAGAACCTTTTCTAAAAGATTCGTCATTCAGGCGGTAGAGGTTGCAAAGCTTCTGCCGCCTTCTCTTTTATTCAAAACTACGTATCCCGCCCCGCTTGATTTAAGTACGAATACGGATACTTCGCTGTCATAAAACCGTCCATAATAAGATGGATTTGCTGTAAAGTGACGGAGGCGGATATGTGGTTCACTAAAAAAGCAGGCTTCTTTCTCATCATAGGGATACTGGCTCTGGCGTTGTTACTGCCATCCTGCCGCAAGTCAGGGCAAGCGGTCGTCCAGCCGGCAGGCCAGGGTTATACCGCACAACTTATTGGATTGGAAGAAGTCCCGCCGATAACCAGTCAGGCAAAAGCACAAGCGTTTTTCCTGTTGAGTGCTGACGGCATGACCCTTAACTACAAACTGGTTGCTTCTGATATTCAGAATGTCATGCAGGCGCACTTGCACCTGGCAGCAAAAGGACAGAACGGACAGGTTGTCGCGTGGCTGTACCCTGCCAACGCCCCTGCGGTGAAAATACCCGGCAGGTTTGATGGCGTACTCGGTGAAGGCAATCTCACCGCGGCTAGCCTCGTGGGACCGCTGGCGGGACAGCCTTTGAGCGCGCTGGTTGCGCGGATAAATGCCGGTGAAATCTATGTCAACATCCACACCGAGCAATCGCCAAGCGGCGAAATCCGCGGACAGGTATACCTTCAGGATGCTAACGCGCCTCTAGCCGCTCTTTCCAGCAATATCGTCGGCATAGTAACAACTATCAACGGCAATAGCGTCTCGGTGCAGACCGATACCCGTGTCGTTACTGTAACCAGAGATGCTAACACCGTTATCGAGACTGCCGATGTTGGACCATCAGCACAACTTGCCGCAGGCGCGCCGGTACAGGTGTATTTCGACCCGGCAACTTTTATCGCTTCAACGATTGAGCTGGAGAAACCCGGAGACATCATCACCCAGGTAGCAACAGTTTTTGTGAACGGCAGCGTCGTCAGCTTTTCCGGCAGCAGTCTCATTCTCCAGACCGCAAGCGGAGAGAAAATATTTGTAGAAGTAATTACGGGTACCATTTTACAGTACGAAGACGGCACTCCCGCCAGCTTGGCCGATATTAAGCCGGGAGCGATGATTGAAGCCAATGTCAGAATCGGCGCACGCTGGGCAATCAGGATAGAGGTTAAGAGATAACACCCTGCAGCTTTATAACCCCATCACCTCACGGCTTGCCGTATTTTTCGCGCAGGACACGGCGCAGCACTTTGCCGGTGGAAGTCTTGGGAAACTCCTCGCCGATGACTACTACCGAACTGGGGCGCTTGAACGCCGCCAGCTTCGGCTTGAGATAATCGAGAATCTCTTTCTCGGTGGCGGTCTCGCCTTTCTTCAGTCTGACCACCGCGCGTACGACGCTGCCCCATTCGACATCCGGCACAGCGATAACCGCGACTTCTTCTACCTTGGGATGCGAGTAGAGCACGCTCTCCACTTCATCGGGACCAACCAGCTCGCCACCGCGTTTTATCAGATCATCGGCACGCCCGGTGAGATAGATATAGCCCTCGGCATCGCAGTAGCCCATATCCCCGGTGCGATAGCAGCCATCGGCGGTGAAAGCCTTCTTTGTCTTCTCCTCGTCTTTCCAGTAGCCCTTCATCACCCGGCAGCCGCGGACGACAATTTCGCCCACTTCACCGGCGGAAACGATGCGGCCGGTCTCGTCCCGAATCTGGACTTCCACATCGGAAAGAGGCACACCGATAGAGCAGGACATCCGCTTGAGCTTCTTCTCCCGCTCTGCCTCGGTCTCTTCACCGGTGATAACCTGGTCTTCCGCCCGCAGTGAAGCAATAGTGGAAGCTGTTTCCGTCCCGCCGAAGGCATTGATAAGTGCTTTGCCGGGGAAAAGCTCCAGCGTCTTCCGCAGCACTTCGTAGGGGCAGGCTGCGGCACCATAGGTGATTACCTTGATGCTGGATAAATCATACTTGTCGCGCTCAGGGTAATCGATGATGCGTTTGAGCATAGTCGGCACCAGCATAACCCGGGTGGCTTTCTCCCGCTGCACTGTTTCCAGCCATTCCTTCTCTTCGAACTGGCGCATCAGGGCGAGTGTCCTGCCTCCGTAGATGCCCGCCATCAGCGCCTGCACCCCTGCGACATGATAGAACGGCATGGCAATCACATTTGTTTCGGCGGGGGCATCGATATCCGGGGGGCTTACGTTGTTCATGACATAGGAGCTATAGCAGTTGTGGTCTTGCGGGACGCCTTTAGGAAAGCCGGTCGTCCCGGCGGTGAACATGAGGATAGCCACATCTTCTTCTTTGATTTCAGGAAAAGCAGTGTCTCCCGCCGGTTCGGCGACGAGTTCATCGTAGCTGAGCATGCCTTCAGCTTTGCCGTCGATGACGATAAAATGCTGGACGGCGGTGAGCTTGCCTCTGATGCTTTGTATTATGTCAACATAACGGCTGCCCACGAACATGATTTTAGGTTCGGCTTTGTTTACCAGGTAGATGATATCGTCTTCCTTGACGCGGAAGTTCATCGGCACGAAGATGCCGCCTGCTTTGAGCGTGGCGAAGCAAGCCTCGACGTATTCGTTGCAGTTCACTTCAAACATGGCGATGCGGTCACCCTTGTGCACACCCAGCTTTATCAGAGCGCCCGCCAGCCGGTTGACCGTTTCCTGGACCTGAGCATAGCTGTATCTTTTTCCTTCAAAAATAATACCGGTGCGCTCCGGCACCAGCGCCGCCGTCAAATCCAAGAATTCACCGATAAGCATATAAGTCCTCCTGACATCCTTGCCCTTGAGAATGAAGAGGATACTATCTTACCCGTTTTTGAACAAATAGTCCATAGTCGGCGGGGCAACCATTAACGCGGTACCATTTCAATCTGAAAGAGCCACGGCCAGAGCTTGCCGGTGACATAGAGTTTCTTCGATTGGGCATCGTAGGCGATGCCGTTCAAGACATCAACCTTGCCGGTCGTCCCTTGCGTCTGCAGTAGTCCGGTTAAATCCAGCCAACCTTCTACACGTCCGCTGGCAGGTTCGATAATGGCGATTTTATCCGTCTGCCAGACGTTAGCATAAACTTTGCCATCAATAAACTCCAATTCGTTCAGCCGCTCTACCGGCGTCCCATTGTCGGTGACTTCTACCTGCCCGGTCTGCCGGAGGGTCGCCGGGTCCCAGAAGCGCAGTACCGATGTGCCATCGCTCATGATGAAACGGTGCCCGTCGTACGTAATGCCCCATCCCTCGGTGGGATAAACAAACTCATCCAGCAGTACAAAGCTCTGTTTATCGTAAATGAATCCCCGGTATGATTGCCAGGTCAACTGGATGATTTTGTCCTGGTAAACGGCGATGCCTTCGCCGAAATACTCTTTCGGTAAATTAATCACTTGTAAGACTTTGCCGGTTGTCAGATCCACCTTGCGCAGCGACGATTCGCCATAACGCCCGGTGCCTTCATACAGGATGCCGTTATCAAAGGTGAGCCCCTGGGTAAATGCGGTACTGTCGTGCGGATACACGTTAACTACCTGGTAGGAGTATTGTATGGGGGTTTGGGGTACGGCAGGCGCGCAGGAGACAACCGCCGGCAGAGCCGCCAGCCAGATTATCGCTGTGACTGACAGGGACTTAAGATACCTGTTCATAGTTTTGCCGTAAGATAACATCCTGACAACTATTTTAACAAATTACAGGCGATTGGCATACGCTGTATAGCTTTTCATTCTCCGGAATAATATAATATCTTCAAACAATAGCGCATACAACAGAAAAATATAGGAGGAATTATACGATGACTAATTCACTTAAAGGCACACGGACTGAAAAGAACCTCTTGACGGCTTTCGCGGGGGAGTCGCAGGCAAGAAACCGCTACACCTTCTTCGCCAGTGCCGCCCGCAAAGAAGGCTTCGAACAAATCGGCAATATTTTCATTGAGACCGCCGAGAACGAAAAGGAACACGCCAAGGTGTTTTTCAAATACCTAGAAGGCGGCGACACTGAAATTACCGCTTCCTATCCCGCCGGCATGATTAAAGATACGAAGTCCAACCTGGAAGCTGCCGCCGCCGGTGAAAACATGGAATGGACGACCATATACGCCGATTTTGCCAAGACTGCCCGGGACGAAGGATTTCCGGAGGTGGCGCGTTCCTTCGAGCAGATTGCCAAAGTAGAGAAATTCCACGAATCCCGCTACCGCAAGCTGGCAAACAACATCGCCGGCGGTGAAGCGTTCAAGAAAAAGACCATAATGAAATGGCACTGCGCTAACTGCGGCTATGTCTTTGAAGGCACTGAGGCGCCTAAAGAATGCCCCGCCTGCCGGCACCCGCAGGCTTATTATGAACTGCTGGCGGAAAACTACTAGCTACATTTTCCAGATGCTGACGAGCTGGTCGTAGTCCACCAGTCCGCTTTCGGCAACGCTTTCGACTTCAAAGCCGGCTTCCGCCGCCGCCGCGACGGGGTTCAGCCCGCCGAGCAGCACCATACCGACGCGGTTCAACGCGACATGAATCCGGCAGACCGGCTCGCTGGTATTGCCGAGGACATAGACGCCGGGCATTCCGGCATCTTTTAATGCCTGTACCCTTTCTTCAACTACGGAACGTGCCAGCGCGGGCACCTCGCGGAAGTTCGCCAGTATCCGCCCGTTTCCGGTGCGGGCGGCTCCGATAACCTGCGTCATCTTCGCCCGCATGTACTGTTCGGACGGGTCGAGCGAAGTGCCGTCATAGTTGATGATTGCGGTAAAGCGCCGGGGGCTCCGGTCTTTGATTTCCAGTACGCCGCCGAACTTGGGCAGAATCGGTACGCCTGCCTTGAGCAAGACGCCGTTCACCACCACGCTGCACACCGTCGCCATGCCGATTTTACCGTGAGGAATCACAACATTACCCAGCTTTTCGCCTTCGGAAGCAACGACAACAGACTCGCTGACTGCCAGCCCTGCTTTAAATATCTCTTTCATCACCACGAGGGCATCTTTAAACTGGTCTTTGTTGAACAACGAGGTGTTTATGGGGACGCCGCCGCTGTGTTTGACCGGGTCGAAGGTGGTGCGGAACGCCAGCAGTTCCAGCTTCTCGATAATAAAGCCGACCTGCTCCGGCGCAAGAGCGGATTTCAATTCCTCCAATCCCACCGGCGTAATCATCCTGCCGCCCCGCCCCAGCGGCTTGGTATAGCCGCGTTCATCGGTGATGCGCAGATGGTATCTCACCGCCCGTTCGCTGAGGAAGATGCCGTAGCGCTCCAGTTCGCGGGCAATGGTGATTGACCCCAGCGGCTCCGAGGACTCGCTGAGCACCTTGAGAATGGAAATTACTTTCCTTTCGACATCCGAGGTATTGCCACCCTGTACCATACGCACCTCTGCTTTTTACTGGTTATAGTATCGGCAGATACCGCTTCAACTCATAGTCGGTGACTTGAATACGGTAGTTGTCACATTCTATCTTTTTGTTGGCGATAAAGGCATCAAAGACATGATCGCCAAGGGCTTTCCGCACCAGCTTGCTCTTCTCGGTAAGCTGGACGGCTTCTTCGAGGCTTGCCGGCAGTGTGCCGATACCCCGCTTCTTTCTAATTTCCGGAGTCATCTCGTATACGTTCTCCTCGACCGGTTCCGGCGGCTCCAGCCCTTTTTCGATACCCTCAAGCCCCGCCGCCAGCATCACGCTGAAGGCAAGGTACGGGTTGCAGGACGGGTCGGGGGAACGCATTTCCACGCGGGTCGCCTTCTCACGCCCGGGACGGTATTCCGGCACCCGGATTAAATCCGAACGGTTGTGCCGCGCCCATGAAAGATATACCGGGGCTTCGTAGCCGGGAACGAGACGCTTGAAAGAGTTAACCCACTGGTTGGTTACCGAAGTAAATTCGGGGGCGTATTTTAGAAGCCCGGCGAGATAGTTCAGAGCAGTCCTGGAAAGGAAGTATTTGCCCTTTTCATCGAAAAAGGTGTTGCGGTTACCCTTGAAGAGCGATTGGTGCACGTGCATTCCGCTGCCGTTGATGCCGAAGACCGGCTTGGGCATGAATGTGGCATGGACGCCGTGGTTCATCGCGACTTCTTTGACGATGAGACGGTAGGTCATCACGCTGTCCGCCATGATCATCGCATCGTTATATCGCATATCGATTTCATGCTGGCTGGGCGCAACCTCGTGGTGCGAGTATTCAATACCGACACCCAGGTCTTCCAGAGCGACAACGGTTTCCCGCCGCAGGTCATGAGCGGTATCGCGCACGGTTAGGTCGAAATAGCCGCCCTGGTCCAGAGGGACCGTCGTCGCATCGTCTTTGAAATAAAAGTATTCCAGTTCAGGACCGACATAGAAGGTATAACCGAGGTCAGCCGCCCGCTTGAGGTTGCGCCGCAAAACAAAGCGGGGATCGCCTTCGAAAGCTTCACCGCCCGGGCGGAAAATATCACAGAACATCCTGCCTACCGGGCGACGCTCATTTTCCTGAAAGGGCAGCAGGCGGAAAGTCGACGGGTCGGGTTTAGCGACCATGTCGCTCTCATCGATACGGGCAAAGCCTTCTATGGAAGAACCGTCAAAACCCATTCCCTCTTCGAAAGCACCCTCAAGCTCCTCGACGGTGATGGTAAAGCTCTTGAGGAAACCGAGAATATCGGTAAACCACAGGCGGATAAACTTGATCTCCTTGTCTTTGACTATTTTAAGTACCTGCTCCGTGCTCTCTGCCCTGCTTTTTGCGGCCATTTTTCCCTCTCTTATATTATTTCAGCTAAGCTATTATACACGTATCGGGACGCCTTTTTCTGCCAGATAACACTTTGCTTCACTGACGCTGTGCTTGCCGTAATGAAAGATGCTTGCTGCCAGCACCGCATCTGCTTTGCCCACTGCCAGTGCTTCGTACAAGTCTTCCAGACTGCCGGCACCGCCGCTGGCAATCACCGGGACATCTACCGCCTCCGAGACGGTTCGGTTCAGGTCGTTATCGTAGCCGGCGCGGTGACCGTCGGCGTCCATACTGGTCAGCAGCACTTCTCCCGCACCGAGCGCCACAGCGCGCTTTGCCCATTCCACGGCATCGATACCGGTAGGTTTTTGTCCGCTGCTGATGTAAACTTCCCAGCGCGGCTGTCTGCCATCCCCGACGCGCTTGGCGTCAATCGCGATGACAATGCACTGGCTGCCGAACTTGGCGGCGCCCGCGCGGATAATTTCCGGATTGAGCACCGCCGCCGAATTGACGGATACCTTGTCTGCTCCGGCGACGAGCATCCGCCGCATATCGCTGATGCTGCGCAAACCACCGCCCACCGTGAGCGGCATGAAGACTTCATTGGAAATCCGCTCCACGACATCTACCATCGTGTTGCGCCCCTCCGGCGTCGCCGTAATATCGAGGAAGACGAGCTCGTCAGCGCCTTCCCGGTAATAAAAACCCGCCAGTTCCACCGGGTCGCCGGCGTCACGCAGGTTGACGAAGCTAGTTCCCTTCACCACCCGCCCGTCCTTGACATCCAGACAGGGGATAATGCGTCTGGTCAGCATCGCACTTCTTTCCCCAGCGCTAACCTGATGAAGTTGTCATACATCTTCAGTCCCAGCTCCCCGCTTTTTTCAGGGTGAAATTGCGTTGCCACAAGCTGGCCATGGACCAGCATACTGCAAAAGGTGATGCCGTATTCGGTCTCGCCGGCAACCAGGCTTTTGTCATCGGGTACTACATAATAGCTGTGGACGAAGTAGAAGTTAGAGTTATCAGGAATTCCGGAAAAAATGGGGTGATTAATCTTCTGCCGTACCTGGTTCCAGCCCATGTGCGGCACCTTGAGACTCGGCGGCAGCTTCCTGACCTGTCCGGGAATCACGCCGAGGCATTCGCAACCCCCGCCTTCTTCGCTGCGGGAGCACAGCACCTGCAACCCCATGCACACGCCGAAAAAGGGTTTCCCGGCGGCGATGCGCTGGCGGACAGCATTGACCAGGCGGTGTTTACGGAGATTCGCCATGGTACCGGCGGCAGCGCCCACCCCGGGCATAATTACAACGGGCGCTTCCAACACGTCGCTCGCACGGCTGGTCACCTCCGGCTGATAGCCCAGCCGCGAGACCGCGTTGGCGACGCTGCGCAGGTTGCCGGCACCGTAATCAATAACCGCAATCATCCAATAACTCAGTGGGCGGGTTATTACCCCGCCCACCTTTAAAACTCCGATTTCTATTGTACCAGTTTATGCGGCTATTTACACGCCCAGAATCTTGAGCGCTTCGTCCTTGTAAGCCTCCATGAGGTAGGGTATGTTGGTCACTTTGGCACACTCGTCGGTGAGGGACATGATGTCCTTCCGGCTGATGACCGGGATGCTGAAATTGCGGGTGCCCGCCATAAGCTGCTGCAAGCCGACCTTGAGTTTCTCAGCGTAACTGTAGATACCGACCGCACCGAGCGGGATATTCTTCATCTCGTCTGCGCCGACGATGTTCTTGACGTCTTCCCAGCAGACGAAGATTTCTTCTGGAGTCGCACCGAATTCGCTGACGGTTCGCGGCAGTTTGCCTTCTTTAATCCAGTTGGCGATGTTCTTGCCGACCATACCCGGAATCATGAGCGCGCGTCCCATGCAGACCGCCTTGACGAACGGAGAACCCATCGCGAGCGCCTTGAAGACGCCGTCTTCGCTGCTGAAACCGCCGGCGAAAGCCATGTCCGGAACGCGGACGCCCTTGTCGGTGAGTTTCTTGGCGAAATCGTAAGCGGCGGCATGGAGATAAAGGCTGGGCATACCCCACTCCTCCATCATGCGCCAGGGACTCATGCCGGTACCGCCGGAAGAGCCATCGATAGTAAGCAGATCAATTTTGGCATTGGCGCCCCAGCGGATTGCCATCGCCAGTTCGCGCAGGCTGTAAGCGCCGGTCTTCAGGGTGATGCGCTTAAAGCCGACATCGCGTAGTCTCTTGACCTCGGCATAGAATCCATCTTCATCGATAAAGCCGAGGCGGCTGTGCCGCTCGAACTCTTTGAGCGAGCCGTCTTTGAAAGCCTGCTGGTTGATGGGGTCGGACGGGTCAGGGGTAACGATGTAGCCGCGCTTCTGGAGCTCAATCGCCCGCTCCAGGCTGCCGACCTTGATTTCGCCGCCGATACACTTGGCGCCCTGTCCCCATTTCAGTTCGATGGTGTCCAGTCCATGCTTCTTGGCAACATATTCGGCAACACCGAGCCGGGTATCTTCGACGTTCATCTGAACGAGAAGCTCGCCATAGCCCTGATGATACCGCTTGTAGACTTCAATACGCCGGTCCATGTCCGGGGCGGATACAACTTTGCCCTTGGCATTAAGTTCCAGCCGCGGGTCGATGCCGCAGATATTCTCGCCGGCAACCAGGGTCACGCCGCTGATGGCAGCGCCGACCGCGAAATGTTCCCAGTTCTTGCGCGCAATTTCGGTCGAACCGAGCGCACCGGTGAATACGGGCATCTTCATCTTGACCTTCTTGTCCCAGCCGTATTCTGTTTCGGTGTTTACCTTGGGAAATAAAGCAGAATCAGAATCGCCCTTGACTCCCTTGGGGAGACCCTTGGCGCCCAGGGCATAACCCTGGATATTGAGGTGGGAATAGTCTACCGGGTAGTTCTTGTCGTTGCCGGCGGTCATTTCTCCGAATGGTCCCGGATAGATCAGTTCCCGGCTGCGGAAGGTTGCCTTGAACACTTCGCAGTTACCGGTGCACCCATCGATGCAACGGGTGCAGATGCCGCTGGTGGGCGAGACGCTGCGGGACCGGTTGGCGGTCCGCGTCGCCTCATTTGAGTTGGGTTGCTGTAGGTTCATTGTGTGCGCTCCTTAAAAAATATTCGACTTCGGAATATTGACGTGCTCTGTCATGTTCGCTAAAGGGGGATTACGGAAGCCGCTTACCGTTATAATAACATACGTTGATCGATTATGCAATACCCTTAACTTAACATATTCAGCTTGTATTAGACCTGAAACACGGCGGCTCCGGATAAAATGGTGCATTAGAATTACTTTACATAGCGGAAAATACCGGCAAGTTATTGCCGCATATTGCCGTCAGATGGATCCGACGCATACAACCAGCTCGGAATTCTTTACAAGCCGGTGTTTTCAGGATAAAATAGAGACAGTCCGCGCGGGAGTAATTCAGCGGTAGAATGTCTGCTTCCCAAGCAGAAAGTCGCGGGTTCGAATCCCGTCTCCCGCTCCAACATCATCTGATATCCCAAATTACGTACTATTACTGATATTCAACCCCTTCTCCTCAGTGCATAATGTAGATAGCCTGCATATATCTGCAACATGAACGAGGAGGATTACCATTATGCAAGTTCCCCCGGAAATTTCTTATGAAGGTGTCGAAAAGACTGCCGCCCTCGATGAACTTATTCTTAATCAGATAGCAAAGCTGGAGAAAGTCTGCAATTACATCGTGAGCGCCCGCATCGCAGTAGAAAGCTACACCCAAAGCCGCCATACCGGCAACGCTTACCGCGTCCGCATCGATATCCATATTCCCCACGCTCAAAATATGGTCGTCAAGCGGGTCTCGGTCGCCAGCCGCGAGTTCGAGCCGCTGCCCACGATTATCAAACGTGCTTTCAAGTCCGCCGAACGGCAGCTAGCAAAACTGACGGAAATCAAGCGCCGCGAGGTCAAATCCCATCCGGATAACGAAGTCACCGCATTCGTCGACCGCATTTTCCGTGATGAAGGCTACGGCTTCCTCAGAGCGCTCGACGGGCATCAGGTCTATTTCCACCGGAATAGTTGTCTGCATGGCGAATGGGAGCGGCTGACCGCCGGCACAGGCGTGCGCTATACCGAAGAACTCGGCGACAAGGGACCGCAGGCGAGCAGCATTGAAATCGTGAATAAACCGGGCGCACGGGAGATGCATGCAGATTTGCACGATTTACCGCTGCTAACGCTAAAATAAAACCGCTTACGGACTATCCGTAGCTATGCAGCCCGCTGAAAACGTAGTTGCCGAAAAAGGTGAACAGCACGGCGGCAAATCCGATAATCAATATCAAAGCCGCCGGTTTACCTTTCCATCCCCGCACCACGCGGGCGTGCAGGTAGCTGGCAAAAATCAGCCAGGTCACGAGACTCGCGGTTTCTTTGGGGTCCCAGCTCCAGTATTTCCCCCAAGCGACATCCGCCCAGAGCGCGCCGAGAATTATCAATAAGGTCATGAAGGGAAATCCGATTTTGACTGCGGTGTAGCTCATGTCACTCAATGTTTCCAGGCTGGCACCCCCGGCATCATCCCGGCGGCTCCTGATGAGATAAAGCAAAGAAGCGCCGAAGCCCATCGTGAAAGTGCCATAGGCGATCACCGCGGACGCAACGTGGGCACTGAGCAGGAAGCTTTGCTGCAGTGCAGGGACGAGAGGCACCGGCTTGGAAGGCAGCGTATTGGCGAAGAGCAGCAGCGCCAGCCCCACGAGGCTGTCAATACCTTTTAACACCTGTGTCCGGTAGCGCCATTGGAAGAAAAGGCTCATCAAGGCAATGCCCCAGACAAAGGCTATTGAGAACTCGTACATGTTGGAAAACGGTCCGTGTCCCGTAGTAATCGTCCTGGCGGTAATGGTAGCGGTTAACAGCAGAAGTCCGAGAGCCGTCAGTCCCATACCGATGTAGTCCCATTTCTGGAAACCGCCATCCGTCTTGGGCTGTTTTTTGCGGACTGCAAACATGATAACCGAAAAGATTAACGAAGCGGCGAACACCAGTATTGCCGCGGCAAAAGACATGTTCTCAATAGCAGTCATCATAACCTCCACAATTCACGAGTATTTAGCGTTCAGGGTCTTTCGATCCGACGATTCGCCCGAGTTCCGTACCGGCGCCGGGATGCTTGACCGAGCTTGAGCGGACGCGGATGCGGCTGCCCCCGCCGGATACCGGAGTAACCAGCGCCCAGAGCTGCCGGCGCGGGAAGTAGAGCACCATGCCCACGCCAATCATAAACAGCGCCGAGGCAATCCATATCAGGGCGTTACCGGGATCCCGGCTTACCTGGAAGCCTGAAAATTGCCCATCGCTGACGTAAGTAAACTCGAAGTCTGCCAGTTTCTTCGGCACGCCCAGCTCGATTTTATCGAATGCCAGTTGCTTCCCGTCTTTGCCGGACTGGAATATCTGTACTGCCAGCTCGCCCTCGCCAATCATAGGATCGTTGCCGTTTATTGCCGTACTAAACAGGTTGATTATATAAGTATCATTAAGATTCAATGTCCCGACCGGACGCCGGTAACCCATGCTGGTCCAGACATCAGCAAGTTCGGCGCTGCTGTCATACAAAACACTTCCCGAAACAGACTTGACCAGCATTTTGACCGCCGGTCCGTAGAAAGACTGGTAGAAACGGATGCCGGCATAGCTGAGGGGGTAATTGACTCGCACAACGCCCTTCTTTACTTCCTGTCCGTTCTGGAAGAGTACCACTTCGCTGCGATAGTCTTTGGGGCTGCCGTCCGGCCAGTACTCATCGGTAAAAGAGTTAAGCTGTAATGAAAGACCGGTACCGTAACCGACCTCCCGCGTTGCGCCTTCAGTGACGATAAAAGAGTTGTTGCGGAAACCCGCGAATCCGCCAATGACAAATCCCAGTATGAGTAATATCAAACTCAAATGACCGAGATACGTGCCCAGCGCGAAGTGACGATTTTTATCGGCAGCGAGATAAACGCTGTCTGTTATACTTTCGGAACGCACCCGGTAGTGCTGTTTCCTGAGCTCAGCGGCATATCTTGCGGCGGCGGTTGCCGGTGTTTCCTTCCGGCTGGAATGTTCTGCCTGATAGCCTCCCGCTGTATAGAACCCGTCCGCCTGCTTTACCGGGCTTCCCTTCAATACCATGCTGATGTTTTGCCAGCGGTTCAGGCTGCAGACCAGGATATTGATGACGAGGAGCGCCCCGGCGGCGAGGAACCAGAATGAATGGAAGACATTAAAAAAGCCGAGCAGAGATAGCAGGTCAGTAAAAGAGCCCCAGCGCGGCTGCACAACTTCAGTCAGCCATGAAGCATACTGGCTGCGGTCGGCGGCAATTTCCGGCGGGACCTGCACCACCAGCGCGCCAATCAGGCTTAATGCGCTGATGACCATTATCAAGACCAGCGCCAGGCGGACTGAACTGAAGAACCGCCACAACCTTGCGACGAATCCGTTATCCTGCTGTTTTCCGGCACTTGCTTTTTCGGCTCTTTCCAAGGGTTCCCTCCTCAGGATGCTGACCGGCTGCTTGCGCCGGCTTCAAAAGAGATAACAACTTCCTCCTTACAGAGATAGCTATTATAGTATAATCGGAGACGCATCACATCAGGCTATTTCCCGCCTTCCACTGGAAGGAGTGTGGCATTGCACCGTGTCTGTTTCCGACCCCGGGATAGTAGCACCGCAAATACCGATTGCCAGGCTCACACTCTAATGTACCGCAGTTCACAGCTATGCGCTATACGTAGTACTACTTAGTTTTCCGGCTGGACTGTCCCTAAAAGAAATCCCCCCTCCCGGAAATTCACGGGAAGGGGGACAATGAAAGGCGATATTCTCAGGTCTTATTTTGCGGACGGATTGAGGACGCGACCTGTGAAAATAGTCGCTCCGGTCGCAATATCCCGAATCAGGTAGACAAAGGGGCGGTCAATCTTCATCTCCACGGGTTGCGCCGGCGCGGAAGTAGTGCCGACAATCACTGCGGTAGCGGCGGCGGCTTCCGTGCCTTCTTCATCGACGCCTATATAAGCCTTGTGAATGACGTCCTGGATGAGCAGGTCGCGCTTGCCGTTCATGCCGGCGAAATCCGCCTGCTCGGTAAATGCCACACCCATGCCGAGGTCGGTGAGCGCCTTCTTCAATCCGAAGCTGGACTCGTATTCGAATTTGGGCATCGTCAGGACAACCTGCTGGCGTACCAGCTTGTCGATGATGTCCTTTACCTGCGCTCCGGTCAGCGATTTTTCAAAAGTATCGAACTGACCGGCTTTGGGCAGCAGGATAACCATGGAAAGTTCTTGCCCGTCGTAGGGCAATTCCACCGCCTGGTAGCTTGCCGTTTCAACATATTTGAAGGAAGCCGATTGCTTCATCAGCGGTACGGTCACCGTGCTGCTGTTGAGCAGATTGAAGGTGTCGTCGGTCGTAGCGGCTTCCTTGAAGGGATATTGCCAGGCAGCGTTGAAGTAGATGGCGTTGGTCAGGACGAGGCGGGTGAGCTCGTTGATGACTCCCTGCGGAATGAGGTCTTCAATCTTCTGCTCGGTCTGGTCGCTGACCCATTTATTGATAACAACGCGCGATTCTTCCGGTTCTTTGATAAAATCCAGCACCCGCAGCCCGGCGCCATAGTTCTGCGCCAGGACATCGAGGTACTGGTCGAGGAACTTATAATCCCGCTGCCCCCAGATGGCATTGACCACGTTCAGCCGGAAGCCTTTTTCATCCTTGCCTTTGGCGCCCTGCCCGCGCTGCTTGAGCTGCAAATCCAGGTAGTTGAAGGCGGGATGCAGGCGTGCCTGAACCAGACTGTACTTCAGGGCTTCCGCCATTTGCTGCTCGGTGGTACCGCGAGCGCCGGCATAAGTCATCGCCAGGGCTTCCGAGATACTGTAAGGCGAATAAAACAGGTTGCCATCGGTGGTGCGCAGCGCCTGGTATAACTGCCAGGCAAAGGCATTATTCCCATCGACCAGCCTTACCAGGTCGGCATTGTCCACCGCCGGAGCGGTCTCCCGCGGTTTGTCCGATTGAAGTACCTGTCCTGCGGCGGGCTGGCTGCATCCGTAGAGACTGAGCGTCACCATCAAAGCGAGCAGGATAAATACGATTTTTTTCATAGCTTTCTCCCCTTTTTGATATTCTGTCTATATATTATAACGGACAATCCGGTATTATGTTAGGTCTTTTCTTTGTTTGCAGGCGGCAAAAGCCCATGCTAAAATCTGATGCGGCATGAATGATACGTGTTTATTATAAAGGAGCATAAAATGTTTTTCGGACTTGCTTTACTTGTGATCGGTATCGTAGCACTGCTGGTCAAATTGGGCGCGCTGCCCGGTTCTATCTGGGACTACATCTGGCCGGCGCTCCTGATTATCCTGGGCATCTCAATTCTCTCCGGGCGGAGGCGCGGCTGGCACGGCTGCTGCTGGGGCGGTTCGTCAAAAGACGAGGAAAAGAAGTAACAACTAATATTGTCAGCTTTTCCGGTTTTGTCCGCCGTTTTCATGAATGTTGCCGCGTGCCAGTGATGCATAGATAGCACTGAAACACAGCACCGCACAAATCAGAAAAGCGACGTGCATACTGCTGACCAATCGCGGATAGTAAGGTGGAGTGATTTCAACGCGACCGATGAAAGTAGCGAATACCAGCATCACGATTGCCATGCTGGTAAGCATACCAATCTGGCGGAAGGTGCCCAGAGACGCTGAGGCGAAGCCGTAGAAGCGGTGTTCCACCGAACTCATCACCGCATTCGTGTTGGGTGAAGAGAACAGCGCAAATCCCAGTCCGACCAACACCAGGCAAGCCACGATATAGCCAAGCGGAGTAACCTCGTTGACCAGCGCCAGCAGCCCGATGGCGAGAGCGGTCAGTCCCATGCCCAGCGACGCCAGGATGCGCGGCTCGATACGGTCAGAGAGTCGGCCTGCCAGCGGCGAAAGCACCGCCTGGATAATCGGACTGGTTACCAGGACAAGTCCGGCGGACTGCGGACTGAGTCCCTTGATGTATTGCAGATAAAGGCTCAGTAAAAAGGCAACCGCCCAGCTCCCGCTGTAGTTGGCGAGCGCCGCCACGCAGGAAAGCGTAAAACCACGGTTATGCCGGAACATTTGCAGATCGATAAGGGGGGCTTCCGTCCGCGCTTCCCGCCTCAGGAAAAACAGGACGCCCACTGCACCGCCACCCAGCCACCAGATGCTCTGAAGATCGGGAAGAAGTGTAAATCCGTACATTGTAGCAATAAGAGTAATGGTATAAATCACTGAACCGGCAAGGTCGAAGCGTTCTTTTTCCATGCGGTTATCCGTCATTTTTACCCTTGTGAGGGTGACGGCGGTCACCAGTAAACTACCGGCAATGCCGAATAGAAAGAGACTCCGCCAGCCGATGTAACGTGTCATAAATCCACCGATGACCGGACCGAGCGATAGCCCCAGATAGACCGCCGCGGTGTTGATGCCCAGAACTTTGCCGCGCTGGTTGCCGGGTACTACAGAAAGGAGCGTGGCGGCAGCTGTGGAGAAAATCGCCGCGCCACCCAGTCCCTGGACGATGCGGGCGGCTATCAACATGATGCCGGAAGTCGAGAGCGCTGCCAGAAGGCAGCCCATCATGAGCACAATATTTCCCATCGTAAACATACGCCGCCGCCCGCGGATATCGGCGAGCCTGCCAAAGGGTATCAGCATCGAGGCGGAAGCCAGCAGGAAAGACGTGGAAACCCAGCCCAGCATGACAACATCAATGCCGAATTCGCTGCCGATGGCGGGCAAAGCGATAGTGATGGAAGATGTCATAAAGGGAATCATGAACGAGGCTAAGGTGGTAGCCAGCAGAACAGGAAACAGAGCACTTTGCCCGCCGGGACCGGCAGGATTTTTCGATTCTACATTCATAATGTCTTTCGTTAGAAGCCATGTCTATTGTACTGCAAACGCGTGCGCTTGGGAAATTAAGTTTATGTCACCTTTACCGGGTCCGGTACCAGTAGTGAAAGCCGATTGCCGCCGCAAAAGCAGTGATACCCATCGGCGCCCAGACAAAGCGAGGGTCGGCGGGAAAAACATCGAGCAGGATGCCGCCCGCCAGGGGACCCAGTGAAACCCCCAGCGTCTGGCTTAATCCGAAGAAGCCCATATACTGTCCCCGCTTTTCTCTGGGAGACAATTCCCCGACTATCGCCAATGTTGTGGGGGAAAAGAGAATCTCCCCGGCGGTGATAACCACCATCGCCGCCAGCGCCCAGCTGAAAGCCCCCACCCATCCCAACGCCAGGTAGCCTATCCCATAGAGCAGACAGCCCCAGATAATGGCGCGATATTTCCCGATGCGTTCGATTCCCGCTGTCACCGGATACTGGAAGAAGACCACCAGCAAACCGTTCAGCGTCAGCAGCATCCCGTACTGCGCCGTCGAGAGGCGGATAATATCGACGGTGAAAACGGAAAGAGTGCTGGTAAGCTGCCCGGCAACGGAAAAGATGAGCAGGCACAGGGCGGTAAAGAGCACGAAACACCTGTCGTTCAGCAGCAGCATAATACTGTTATAAGTTAACTGGTCGGTGTTGTGATGAGATGTCTCCTTGAGAAAGAAGAATGCAGTAATCATCGCCAGGGTGCTGGTCACTACTGCCAGCCCGAAGAGATAGCCATAAGGAACGACCGTCGCCAAGTAGCCGCCCAGCGCCGGTCCCGCTGCCCAGCCTACGTTCCCCCCAACGCGCAGCAGTCCGTACGCCCCGGTGAGGCGCTCCTTCGGAGTCAGGTCGGTGATTAGCGCGGAGACGCTCGGCCAGAGCATCGTCATCACCGAACGGCTTACGATATAAATCGCCGCAATCGATAAAACCGGAGCTTCAATGCCTACCAGAAAAGCCAGACATAAATAAAGCAGCCCACCAATCGCCAGCGTGCCAAGCAGGAGACGACGGCGGCCAAGCC
>JAQTVW010000034.1 GCA_028706655.1 Dehalococcoidales bacterium
GCTCTCGAGCCTGCTCAGTATCATCGGGCCGCTGGTTGCGGGCTACTATTTCGATAATACTGGCACGTACCTGTATGCCTGGATAATTGCGGGAGTAATGCTGACGGCAGGGATTCCCCTGCTTTTCATGATGAAGAAGCCTGAAGGCGAGAAGCATTAAACCTGAGACCGCTTTCGCTATACGCGGTCTCTAAAAGCAGCCCGGACTAAACCTTCTTTTTTCGCTGTCTCAGAATCGCCCGGCGACCGCTGTATCTTTCCGCGTCATATTGAGTCTTGGTGTTGACCAGGCTGGGTTTCAGGGCTTCTTTAATTGGTACGGTGGTAATTTCACCATTCTTGATGGACACCATTTTGCCGAAGTCTTTTGCCACGATGAGGTCGACAGCAGCGATACCGAAATAACGCCCCATTCTGCGGTCGTAAGCACAGGGGTCGCCGCCGCGCTGAAGGTGACCGAGGGCGAGGCTTCTGGTCTCCAGTCCTGTTCCTTTACGGATGCCCCGGGCGACAAACTCGCCCACGCCGCCGAGGTATACGTGACCGAAGCTATCAGGTGCTTCGTCTTTCAATATCATGGCGCCGCCAACAGGCTTGGCGCCTTCGGACACGAGGATGATATCGTAACGGGCACCCGATTTACGCCCTTCCAGCACCAGTTCGTTGACCTTGTTCATATCGAAATCACATTCGGGAATCAGGATGATAAAAGCGCCGCTGGACTCGCCGCCTTCCAGCGCCAGCCAGCCGGCGTGTCTGCCCATCGTTTCGATTACGAAAATACGCTCGTGAGAACCGGCGGTCGTGCGCAGGTTGTCCACCGCATCGGTGATAACGTTCAACGCGGTTTCAAAACCCAGGGTGTACTCGGTGCCGGAAAGGTCTTTGTCAATCGTCTTGGGAATACCGATAACATTGACTCCCGCCTGCCCCAGCCGGTGAGCCACGCCGAGAGTATCTTCACCGCCGATGGCGATGAGCGCCTCCAGTCCCAGTTTGGCGATGTTTTCCATGACCAGTTTGGAGCAGTCTTTTTCCGGATTGTAAGGATTGGTGCGGGAGCTTCCCAGGTAAGTGCCGCCGAGCCTGTCCCAGGTACGAACCAGCGCTTCATTAAGAGGTATGATGTATTTGCCGTTATCCGGATTGGAAGGGTCAATTTTAATAAGTCCCTGCCACCCGTTGCGTATGCCGATGACTTCAAATTCTGTGCCGCATTCCCGGGTCAGCCGCTTGTCCAGGGCTGTTTTGACCGCCCATTTTATCGCGGGGTTAAGCCCGGCGCAGTCACCGCCGCCGGTCAGAATTCCAATCCTGCACTTACTCAACTCAGCACCTCTTTCCTACGTGATATCGCAGTGGGAATCGAACATAGAAAGCGCTATCCTATCTAATCTAATTATAACACCTGTAGCTAACCAGCAACAAGGCGGGACTACTTTAGAACATTCAAATATTACACTCTACCCCCCCCTTACTTTGGGATAAATAGATATGGTAAACTGAGTCGTGATTCCCATCAATCCTGCTGCCAATCTTCCGGAAGCCAGGAGGAGCGCTTATCAATATATCTGCGACAGGCTCAGCACGATACCCCCCGGCATTCAATCAGCCGCAGCGGACTTGATTGTCCCTCTGGAGGACCTGGAACTGCTGCGGCAAGGTGCGGCTGACCCCTCTCCGGAGATGGTAGCCCTGGTCAAACGGATTTTATGCCCGGCAGCCAGCGAAGCGGAAATTGAGACTCATCTCGTAGCGCCATTTCAACAGTAAGTCTTATCTGATGCGAAGGAGAAGCACTCATGCCCAAGAGGACAGATATTAAAAAAGTAATGATTATCGGCTCAGGTCCCATCGTCATCGGGCAAGCATGTGAATTTGACTATTCCGGGACTCAGGCATGTAAAGCCCTGCGCTCCCTCGGCTATAAAATAGTACTGGTTAACTCCAATCCGGCAACGATAATGACCGACCCCGGCTGGGCGGATGCCACTTACATTGAGCCGCTCACGGTTGACAGTATGGCTAAAATTATTGAGAAAGAGCGCCCCGATGCCCTCCTGCCGAACCTCGGGGGACAGACCGGACTCAACCTGAGTTCCGACCTCGGGCAAGCGGGTGTGCTCCAGAAATACGGCGTCAAGGTCATCGGCGTCGATATAGATGCCATCCGGCGCGGCGAAGACCGGCTCATCTTCAAAGAAACAATGAACTCGCTGGGACTGGATTTGCCCCGCAGCGCCGAAGCCTACAATCTGGAAGAAGCTGAAAAAATCGCCGTGGAACTGGGCTTACCGGTCGTCGTCCGTCCCGCTTACACCATGGGCGGTACCGGCGGCGGCCTCTGCTACAACATCGAAGAATTCCGCACGATTGCCAGCCGCGGGCTGGCCGCCAGCCGTATCGGACAGGTGCTTATTGAAGAATCAGTCGAAGGCTGGGAAGAGCTGGAACTTGAAGTCCTCAGAGACGCCAACGGTAAGAAAATCACGGTCTGCTTCATTGAAAACGTCGATGCCATGGGCATCCACACCGGCGATTCCATGTGCGTCGCTCCGATGCTCACGATTGCGCAGGAGCTCCAGAAGAGGCTGGAAGAATATTCCTACCGTATCATGGACGCCGTCCGGATTATCGGCGGCTGCAACATCCAGTTCGCCCACGACCCGAAGACCGACCGTGTCGTGGTCATTGAAATCAATCCGAGAACGTCACGCTCTTCGGCGCTGGCATCCAAAGCTACCGGTTTTCCCATAGCCTTGATATCAGCAAAGCTCGCCGCCGGTCTCACCCTGGATGAAATCCCCTACTGGCGGGACGGCACGCTGGACAAGTACACACCTTCCGGAGACTATGTCGTCGTTAAATTCGCCCGGTGGGCGTTTGAGAAATTCCGCGACGCTGAAGATAAGCTCGGCACCCAGATGCGCGCCGTCGGCGAGGTCATGAGCATCGGCAAGACTTATAAGGAAGCCTTCCAGAAAGCGATACGCTCGCTGGAAAACGGACGGTACGGACTGGGCTTCGCCAAAGATTTCCATGACAAGTCCCTCGAAGAACTGATGAAAATGCTCAGCGTGCCCACCAGCGAACGGCAGTTTATCATGTATGAGGCTTTACGCAAGGGCGCCGACGTCCAGGAGATTAACCGCCGGACGTACGTCAAAACCTGGTTCATCACCCAGATGAAAGAGCTGGTGGAACTGGAAGAGGAAATCCTCAAGTACAAGGGCAAATCCCTGCCGGACAAACTTCTTATCCAGGCGAAAAAGGATGGTTTTGCCGACCGTTACCTGGCGAAGCTGCTGGGGCAATCCGAGAAACAGATACGACAGAAACGCATCGCCCTGGGCGTGGTTGAGGGGTGGGACGCGGTGCCGGTCAGCGGAGTGGAAAACGCGGCTTACTATTATTCGACCTACAATGCCCCGGATAAAACAGCGAGCAGCAGCCGCCCCAAGGTCATGGTGCTGGGCGGCGGCCCCAACCGCATCGGGCAGGCAATCGAGTTTGATTATTGCTGCGTCCACGCTGCCTTCGCTCTCCGCGAGGAAGGCTACGAGACTATCATGGTGAACTGCAACCCCGAGACCGTTTCCACCGATTACGACACTTCGGACAAGCTCTATTTCGAGCCGGTGACCATCGAGGATGTCCTGAGCATTTACGGGAAAGAAAAGCCCATCGGCGTAATCGTGCAATTCGGCGGGCAGACGCCCTTGAATATCGCCCAGGAACTGGCGGACGCGGGCGTGCCTATTCTGGGCACCTCGCCGGATTCAATAGATATGGCGTCCGACCGCGGGCGCTTCGGCAAAATGATGAAAAAATACGGCATACCCATGCCCGAAGCCGGTACGGCGACCAATATGAAAGAAGCCCTCGAAGTCGCCCAGCGCATCGGTTATCCGCTCATCGTGAGACCATCTTATGTCCTCGGCGGGCGCGGTATGGAAATCGTGTATGACGAAGAAATGCTGCGCACTTACGTGACCGCCGCGGTGGGTGTCACGCCCGACCGTCCCATCCTGATTGACCGCTACCTGCAAAATGCCATTGAGACCGAAGCTGATGCCCTTTCCGACGGCACCGATGTTTTCATCCCGGCAGTCATGGAGCACATCGAGTTTGCCGGCGTTCATTCGGGCGATGCCGCCTGTGTCATCCCTCCGGTCAGCCTGTCCCAGAAGCATATCGATACCATCGAAGAATACACCCGGAGAATCGCCACCGATTTGAAAGTGGTCGGGGTGATGAATATCCAGTACGCCATCTGCCAGGATGTCGTTTATGTTTTCGAAGCCAACCCGCGGGCATCACGCACCGTGCCGCTGGTTTCCAAAGTCTGCAATATCCCCATGGCACATATTGCCACCCAGCTTATGCTGGGCAAGAAACTGAAAGACCTTAGCCTCCAGCGCAAACATATCCCGCATTTCGGCGTCAAAGAGGCGGTCTTCCCGTTCAACATGTTCCCCGAAGTCGACCCGATACTGGGACCGGAAATGAGGTCGACCGGAGAAGTGCTCGGCATCGCCAAGTCATTTGGGCTTGCCTATTTCAAAGCTGAAGAAGCGGCGCAACCGCCGCTGCCGATGGAAGGGACGGTACTCATCACCGTCGCGAACCGTGACCGCGACGCTGTGTACGAAGTAGCGAAGCACTTCGCTGAACTCGGCTTTAAAATAAGAGCGACTTCCGGAACCCAGCAGTTCCTCGCCGGCAAAGGCATCGCCGCCGAATCTATCCTGAAGATGCATGAAGGCAGACCGAACGTCGCGGACGCCATTAAAAACCGTGAGATACAACTGCTGGTGAACACTCCCGAAGGCAAACTGAGCCAGTACGACGACTCTTACATCCGCAAGACTGCCATCAAGTACAAGGTACCTTATATCACGACACTGGCAGCCGCACTGGCAGCGGCGAAGGGCATTGCCGCCAGCCGGGAAGGTAAAGAAGAGGTCAAGTCGCTCCAGAGCTACCACGCCGATATAAAATAGCCGCGCTTGAGCGGATGAATACTCACGCCAAGACGCCGGAGGCACGGTGAATCGCATCTCTCTGCTCTGGAAAGCTAACGCAATAGTTTTTGTCAGCAGCTTCTGCGTGATGGTCATCGAGCTGGTCGCCGCGAGAATCATGGCGCCCTACATCGGCGTCTCGCTGTACACCTGGACGAGCATCATCGGAGTTATCCTTGCCGGGATTGCGCTGGGCAATTACCTGGGCGGCAAAATCGCCGACCGGTTTCCTTCACCGCTGGTGCTGGCAGCCACATTCTTCGTCGGAAGCATGCTGACCGTGGCGATTCCCCTGTTTACCAGGTTGGTCATCAATGAACTCTGGTTCTGGGGCTTGCCCCTGATGCTGAACTACATCGCGCGGATTACCTGTATCTTCTTCGCCCCTGCGGTTGTCCTCAGCATGGTCTCGCCGCTGGTCATCAAGCTGACACTGGGCGACCTGGGCAAGACCGGCGGCACGGTAGGCACGATTTACGCCTTCTCCACCGTCGGCTCCATCTTCGGCACATTCCTGACCGGCTTCTGCCTGATACTCCTGTTCGGCACCCGCACGCTGGTGTGGTATATCGGCGGGGTTCTGCTCCTGACGGGACTTGCCGCCATGTTTGCATGGAGTATTCCCGGCCGCTGGAAAGTCTCGTTCCGCAACAGCGCTGCCTGGATATCTGCCCTGCTGGCACTAACGGCGTTTGTGCTCGCTTTCCAATACCGCGGTCTCTGGCAGGAAAACTATACCGCCGAATCCAACTATTACGCCATCAAGGTGACCGCCGACTTTGGCAATCCGGACGCCCGCGTGCTGAGCCTCGACCGTATTACCCACAGCTATGTCGTACCGGATGACCCGCTGTACCTTGACTTTGATTATGTCAAGATACTTTCCGAAATCGTGAGCTATACTTCCCGCGATAACCCCGCGCCGCGGGTGCTCCACCTCGGAGGCGGCGGCTACTCTTTCCCCCGCTATCTGGACGCAGTCTATCCGCAAAGCACCAATGATGTCATTGAGATTGACCCGATGGTAACACAAGTAGCGCAGCAGGAGTTGGGACTACCGCGGGACACCAGAATCCGCACCTATAACCAGGACGCGCGGCTCTACCTTGTAGAAAGAAACTCAGGGGAAAAGTACGATATTGTCATCGGGGATGTGTTCAGTGATTATTCTGCGCCCTACCACCTGACGACCGTCGAGTTCGCCCGGCTGGTCAAGGCGAACATGCAGGCGGACGGCATTTACCTGGTCAATATTATTGAGAATTTCAGAGACGGCAAATACCTGCCGGCGTTCGTCAACACGCTGAAACACGCTTTCAGCTACGTCTACGTTTTCAGCCGTTCGGAAAACTGGCGGGACGGAATGGTGAGCAATTATGTCATCACTGCGGCGGACAATCCTATCGATACTGCCGAGTACGTCACTTTCCTCAGCGCCGGTAAGGGCGACGCCATTTCCGACCACGTTTACGAAGGCACTATGCTGGACGAGTGGCTGGCGCAGCGAAACCCGTTACTGCTGACCGACGACCACGCGCCGACCGACATCCTGATTGCGCCGCAAGTCCGGTGATTAAGTCCCTTTAACCGGGCAGTCATGGGCACACTTGGCTTGAGCACACGCCGGGGCAGTCTCTTTTTTTAGCTGAGTGCCGGGCTGACTGTTTCCGGATTTCTTGGGTGATACCTTGTCCGGCGGTTCGATGCCCAGCCGTTTGGCGGTATGGTCGCGCCCCAGGAAGTAGTTGAACCATGACGAAGTCTGCCAGAGTTCCCAGTTCCGGGGCGGAGTGGTAAACGCTTTTATCTTGTCTTCTTCATGATAAGCCTTGAGACGTTCGTAAACCCTCACCCAGACGCACTGGCGTTCGTTGGGATATACCTCGCACCAGCCTTCGTAGCTTCCGCCGCAGGGTCCCAAACGCTTGCCCTTGGGGCATTGGGAAACGGGGCAGATGTATGCCATGTCCGGCAGCGAACAGTCGCCGCAACGCAGGCATTCGTAAAGGACGCCTTTACCCTGGGATTCGACCCGCTCAAAAACACGCTTCAAGCCAACGATATGATCCGTCCATGCCGCCATCCTGCGATTAATTTTGAACGCGAGCGTGCCGGGCTGGAAGAACAGCCGGTGGGTCAACCGTGAGAAGCGCAGGATGAACGGTTTTTTAACGGGCATGGGTCTGGGTGCGAATTCTCCGGTGTTAAGACCGCTCTTTTCGTCTTTGGCATACAGGTAAAAACCATCTTTCTGCGGATATTCAAATTCGGGTATCAATTCCTGCCAGCGGGGATACAGCTCCTCTCCCTTATCGATGATATATTCCACGTTGTCGTAGCTAAGGTTGTGCCCTCCGATATGAGCGCCTTTATAACCCAGTCCCCGGGCGACGGCATACAGCTTGGCTGCCCGCAGCAGCCGGGCTGCCACACCCTTGTCGGGAGCCTGGCTTTCCGCTTCCAGTTGGGTTACCAATTTGTCCGTGACGACACAGCCGGGAATCTTGTTGGCGTTCATCAACCTGGCGGTCGGATAGGACAACACATAGATGTTTGCCAGCATCGGCACATCATGACCGTTCTGTTTGAGCCAGAGTATCGGCTCCTGCATCTTGCGGGCATCGAAACCAATCTGGCTGATGATGAACCGGGCGCCCGCCCTGATTTTGTTCTCCAGCTTGTAGTACTGGCCAATGACTTCGGCTTCCAGTTTCTTGAACGGCGAGACTGCTACCCCGGCAAAGAAGTTCGTCGGCGTGAGCGTCCTGGTCTTGCCCATGACTTCATACTGCAAGCCTTCGTTCATGCGCTTTATCAATTGCAGTACCTGGGTCGGGTCGAGGTCGAAGACGCGTCCTGCCTGTCCATCGTAACCGTCTCTTGCCGGAAAGTCTCCCGAAATGACCAGCAGATTGCAGACTCCCGCCGAGTTTAGACCGTAAAAAAGGCTTTCAATGGCGATACGGTTGGCGTCCCGCAGGGCGAAATGCACCAGCGGCTCGACACCCTTGCGCTTGATTTCCGCGCCCAGCATGGTACTGGCGATGGCAGGGCTTCCGCCGGGACCGTCTGTGATGCTGATGGCATGCACTCTCCCGCCTTTGGCAGCCCTCTCCGAGGCTTCCAGGATCGCCTGGTGCTGTTTCTCGAATGCCCCTCTGCCCGGCACTTGTTCCCAGCTGATGCAAAAAGTAGAAGGATTAAGCAGAGCTTCCTGGAAAATATGACATTGACTCTGAGAATTGTCTACCATAGTTTTCTCCAATGGATTAGATTTAGGAAATACAATACTGAAAATAATACGGACAACAAGTCGGCAATGAGGTTATGGCTCGAAACAGAGAGATGATTAGAGGCTAACCAGATGGATTAAGAACACCAGCGACTGGCATTCTGTCAATATTCTCTTCTTGTATATCTCCTATATTTAATTATAGTACCCCTTCGCTAGAATATTCAAATAAAGAGATAGCGTAAAAGAGGAATGGAAAGATAACAAAATTCCCGAACTTTTGCGCAAACAGGTAAGCGATGCCGCTTATTTGGGTAAAAACGCCCTCGTTGCGATGAAAAGCACACCTACTCCCAGAAAACCCGCTTCCAGTGGCAAATCCCGAGCGCCCACGGCGACAGGTATCAAGTAAAGCAGGCAAAGTTGATTACAGCCAGGGAAGAAATGATTAAGAGCTTAACCTGTTATCTTAATCGAAAGGAGCCAGCAGCCCCGTGTAAAGCTGAGTCGCAAAGAACAAAAGGATGATTCCGGTGGTGATGCTCATCCCGTAAGTTACCCGATTGTAAAATTACCGGAGCTTGGCGCCGCAGTTGCCGCAGAACTCGGAGCCGGCAGTCACCGGCTGACCGCACTGGGGGCAAAACGCCGAGGGTGCTGCATTAGTGCTGGGACTAGCTGCCGGCGGCGGCGAGAAACCGGCGTTCTGCTGCGATTTCCGCCTCTTGAGCGCCCACCTTATCAGCATGCCAATCAGAAACACCACTACTAACGCAGAAATAAAATCCATATTTCTTCTCCAGCTATCTTGACTGTATCAGTCTGCGTATCTCATTCGCCCATTCCTTAGTTTTTCGCATGCCGCCGAACTTGTAGTTCGTCCGGGCGTGCACGGTGATACTTGACCACCCACTGTCTACAGAAGCAACTTCGCTCAACGGTATAGCGAAGTATTCTTTGGACTTGTAAGCGTCTTTGGTATTTGGAATAAACATGCCCCCGCTGGAAACGCCGCCCACTCCCTGTAGTTTGCCCGCCTTGAAGACAATCCGCTGGCTGGTCAGGTACAGCTTGCCGTTCACTGAACTCATAATATTCTTGATATAGGATATCGGGAAAATGCCGGTATCCATCAATACAACCTCACCGGGGGCAAGGTCACGCAAGTCCGTGGCGATTCCTGGCTGGGCTGGAGATAACGCCGGCGCCCGTGCCATCCCTTTCAAATTGAAGCCGCAATTGGGACAAAAAGCAGCGTCAGACTTAACCGGGCTGCCGCAGCCGGGACAATTCGGCGAGGCGACAGGCGCGCCGCAACGCGAACAGAACTTGTTGCCAGCCTGCACTTCGGAACCACAATTAGGACAAAACATGTGCCAACTCCTTGCCTGCAATATATGCGATATTATCAAGCATCAAACAAGATGTCAATATGGTTTTCCTCAAATTTATTGCAAGTCTTCGTTGTCCGGAACTGCCGATGCACCGCTGCTGGTCAGGTGTCCTAGCCCCGTTAAATATGGAGGTTGTTACCAGGTCTATGTTGATGTTCCGAAAAACGCACCACATAAAGAGGGCGTGGTTCTCAGGAAGCATTGCGGATAAGAACCGTGGCGGTGCCCACAGTGGTTTTCTGCCCCCACATCCGCTCACACCATACATTCAGCGCTACACTCAACCCGTTGCTCTCCTGGTTTTTGGAAGCGACTTCACCACGTACAAACAGGCAATCGCCGGGGAACACCAACTCGATGAATTTGGCGCTTACCTTTCCGGTTTCGAGGAAATCCCGCCCGAAAGCCCTGACGAGCATCTCGATAATATAAATGTGCCCCATCAAACCCTGTGCGATGACGTTAGGCAGCCCCATACCCTTGGCAATTTCCGGGTCGGTATGAAAACTCTTCCCGGTACAGGCGGAAAACAGCTTGATGTTCTCTATTTTGATTTGTTTTTGCAGATGCGGCAATTTGTATCCCGGTTCTATTTTGTTAATCGGCACGGTCATCGTCAATTTCTCCTTCCAACCATGCGGTGGTGCCGGCTGGATAATACCATCCTGCCGCTCTCATCGATGATGCGGGATTCGTACAAAAGATAGTTCCGTTCGCGTTTGACCGTCTGTTCGCTGAGTCTCACTTCTACCTTTACTTTTGTGCCGATGCGGACGGGATAAAACATTTCCGTGTCCTGCTGAGCATGAGCGGTCGCCTGTCCCTTGGGCGGCGCGACCGGGAAAGTCCGCATCATTGCCTCGAAAGCCAATTCATGCAGTAATCCGGGGTGAGCGATGGCGACCCCGTATGGGGAATCTTCCTGATATAAGGGATTGTGGTCTTCCAGGGCATCCATATACTGCTTGTTTAATTCCGGCGTGAGGACAACTTCAGCGACCTGCTTCCAGTTGGGGTCGAGGACGACCGATTCGAAAGGCATATCGAAAATCATGTCTTTATGTTCCATCGTTCCTCCAATTCCATCATATTGGGCATTTTATTTGCCGTAGATATCCAGCAACAGTGGCTTGTTATGCAATAGATGCATGACATCGGCAAATCCGTAATCAACGTAAGTCAGAATTATCCCTTCGATATTTTTGGGGCGCATTGCAACTACACGGGTATGAGTGGCAATCATGTGGACGACATTCATCGGCAGCCCGGCGCTTAATGCCAGATGAACGCCGATAGTGCCGTGCGGTAAATTCTGTCCCGTTTCGGAATATTTGGCGTCTTTATCTTTCAGCGGAGAGAATTCCAACAGCTTGCAGATATCATGCATCGCTGCGCCCGCCAGCATCAAGTCCATATCAACCGGTACTTTCATGATATCCCGGGCGGCGGATGCCATCGCGACACAACCGGCAATCACGCAATTGGTATGTTGGATCAGGTTACACTCGCTGGACTTGAACCCAACCGTAAAAACGCAGTCGGAAGGGTCGTCCCACTCACTTGCTTCCCACGCCTTAACCCATACCGCGACAACATTATCCCTCAGCTTTTCGTCATTAATCTGGTTTATCGCTGGTAACAACTCAAGGATTCGCTGCCGTTTCTGCATAAAACTCCTGCCTTCTAAAAAGAGAAGGGCACACACAATGTTATCTGAACAATCATGTATGCCCTGTCCGTTACTTGCTGTTGCTCCAATCCCGTACTGACGGGAAGATATTACTTGCTCTTAAAGTCCGGCGCGCGTTTTTCCAATAATGAGCGTCCCGCTTCTTTGGAATCTGCCGTCTTGGAAAGCTGGACAGTCACCTGCAGTTCACGCTCCATCGCCTGCTCGAAATCGGGAATCCCCTCTACTTCGTTGGCTGACTTTTTCACCTGCCGCATAATCATCGGGCTCTTGGCAGCGAGCACCTGTGCCAGTTTCTGGGCGGCGGGCATCAGTTCGGCAAGAGGCACCACGCTGTAAAGCATACCCAGGCGGTACATTTCCTGCGAGGAAAAACGTTCGCCGAGGAAGCACATGCGGCGGGTCTGGTACTCGTTGAATCCCCGGTGATTGATAGCGGTACCCGGATTCACGCCGGCATCGATTTCCGGCTTGGCAAAGTTTGCCGTATCCGCGCCGATAATGAAATCGCACAGGCTGGCGATGGTAAAACCGGCGCCCATGGCGGCGCCGTTGACCGCAGCAATGACCGGTACTTCGCAGTGATAGACCGAGGAGAACATGGCTTTGACTGCCGCCATACGCTCTTCCGGAGATTCTGCGGAGGCAGCCCGGATATCCCGACCCGCGCAAAAGCACTTGCCGGTGGCGGTGAAGATTGCCACACGCACATCATCGCGCTTGCCGACCTCCTGAAAGACCGCCGCGATTTCCTTGAGTGCGCCCATATCCAGGGCGTTGACCGGCGGACGTTCCAGAGTCATGGTTGCGATGAAGTCTTTGACTTCCACTTTGATATAATTATAAGTGCCCATTCTATCTCCTTTTTTCCCGCGCCTATTTGCCCTTGAAGACAGCCGGTCTCTTTTCGCGGAAAGCTGCTACGCCTTCCTTATGGTCTTCAGACGTCAGCGTAATGGTCTCGAAGGCGGCAGCCACCTTCAATGCGGTCTCAAGGTCCATCCCCAGTCCTTCGTAGACCTGCATCTTCATCAGCTTTATCGGTATCGGGGCGTTGTTGGCAATTTTGCGCGCCAGGGTCATGACATCTTTCTCAAGGTCGGCGGCGGGCACGATGCGATTCACCACCCCGAACCGTTCGGCGTCTTTAGATTCGATAAAATCGCCGGTAAAGAGATACTCCAGACCCCTGGCAACACCCATGGCGCGGGGATAAAACCAGGTGCCGCCCCAGCCGGGGAACAAGCCTACCCTGACGAAGGCGTTCATAAATCGGGCATTCTCGGAACCGATCCGCATATCGCAAGCCAGCGCCAGGTCGAAACCGGCACCCACCGCGACGCCGTTCACCATGGCGATAGTGGGTTTCTGTATTGCGCGCAGGCGTGAAATAGTGCGGGTGGCGGATGTAAGCATCATCTGGCGGATTTGCTCTGCGCCGCCGGTAGCGCTGATGTTATCTTTCTCTGCTCCGCCGGTCATCTTCTGGACATCGGCTCCTGAGCAGAATCCTTTACCGGCGCCTGTGATGACAACTACCCTGACTTCAGCGTCTTTATCGACGTCATCGAAGGCATTCATCAGTTCTTCAATCATGTCACCGCTGATGGCGTTGAGCCGGTCCGGGCGGTTTAGAGTAATGGTCGCGATGCGGTCTTCTTTCTTGAGAATGATATTAGTGTAGTTCATGTACTCCTCCTTCTTTCTTTCCGATTTTAGTATCCCAGTATTTAATAATCAGTTATGTTTGTTATCTCCCCTTCCATTCAGGCTTTCTCTTTTCCGCGAAGGCTTTGACGCCCTCTTTGAAATCTTCGGTATTCGGCATGTTGCGGCGCAGCAACCGTTCGAACTTCAAGCCGTCTTCCAGCGGCAGCCCGTAACCGGTGAGCATGGCTTCCTTGGCAGTCCTCACGCCCAGCGGCGCCGCCTGGCAGATGTTCTGTGCCCACTCCATGGCAGTAGTCATGAGTTGTGCCAGGGGGACGACCTTGTTAATCAGTCCCATGTGATACGCTTCCTGGGCGGTAACATGCTTGGGCATGAGCAGTATTTCCGCAGCATAGACCCGCGGAATGAAACGCGGCAGCCTCTGCGTGGCGCCTCCGCCCGGGATGAAGCCCCGCAGAATCTCAGGCTGGCCGAAACGGGCGTGTTCGGCGGCGATTCTCAAATCGCAGGTCAGCGCCAGTTCCAGTCCGCCGCCCAGAGCATAACCGTTGATTGCCGCAATAAACGGCTTCATTATCCGGTCGGCGCGGACAAGCTCAATCGAGCCTCTTTGCGCTTCGACATTGCCTGCATTCATCTCTTTCAAATCGGCACCGGCGCAGAAGGCTTTCTCGCCCGCCCCGGTAATAACGGCGACCCAGATATCATTATCGTCCCTGACATCGGAAAGTGCGGCGTCCATTTCTCGGCGCACGTCGGCGTTAAGAGCATTCATCGCCTCGGGACGATTAATAGTTATGATGGCGATTCTGCCTTCTTTTTGATAATCTACAGCCATTCCAAGCGTACCTCCGTCTAAAATATTGTTAACCAGGATGACAAACCATTTTTTAAGCCAACGCCGGGTTCAGGAAAGCGCCCCTTCGGCGGTCAGCGCTTCAATTTCCGCATCCTTCATACCGAGCAAGTCGCGGAAAACATAGTCGTTATCCTGCCCGATGATGGGAGCAGCGGTGTGATACGGCTCAGTACCGCTCATCGTCCAGGGTAGGCCGGGGCCGGTCTTTTCGCCCATCTCCGGATGGTTGACCGTCACCAGAGTGCCGCGGTCGTAGAGCGATTTATCATTTACAATGTCATGCAAGTCGCTGCTGGGTCCGGCGGCAATACCGAACTTCTGAAGGGCTGTGACTACTTCATCGGGAGTACGTTCCCGCGTCCACATTTCAATGTTGCTGTCCAGTTCCGCGGCATTCTCCAGCCTGCCGAAGAGTGTTTGGAAACGCGCGTCATGAGACCAGGCAGGTTCGCCCAGGGCACGGCAAAAATCCACCCATTTTTCGCTGGCGACCTCGATCGCCACCCAGCGGTCGTCGCCTTTGCAGCGGTAAGCGTTCTGCGGCGCCAGAGCAAGGCTGCGGTTGCCCGTACGGCTGGCATTCCGCTGATTCATGGCATAGTCCATCATGAACTCCGGCAACTGTATCGCGGTCGATTCGAACATGCTGACATCAATGTACTGTCCTCTGCCGGTTCGCCGCCGGTGATGTAAAGCCAGCATCACAGCAAAAGCGCTGGTATTACCGGTCAGGACGTCCGACCAGATGACGGTGACACCCATCGCGCCACCGGGGTAACCGGTAAGGTAAGACAGCCCGGAGGCTGCCTGGAGATTGCGCCCGTAAGTCAAAAATTTCTTCTGTGGTCCGGTCTTGCCGAAGCCGGAGGATGAGACCATGATGATATCCGGCTTTATCTTTTTGAGGTTGTCGTAATCCAGCCCGAGGTTTTCCAGCGTCCCATAGCCGAAGTTTTCCACGACAATATCGCTTTTAGCCACCAATCTCTTGACGATTTCTTTGCCTTTGGGACTCGTCAAGTTGATGGTGCACGATTTCTTGCTCTGGTTCCACATGTTGAAGTAGGCGCTCTGGTTGACTCCTTTCATACCTTCGGCGAAAGGTCCCGTTTTGCGGGTAAAATCGATGCGCTTGCTGCTTTCGATTTTAATGACCTCGGCGCCCATGGTAGCAAGATAACGCGTGCACCAGGGACCGGCAGCTACCCAGCTGAAATCGGTTACTCTTATCCCTGAAAGAGGCAACGTTTTAGATTTGTCGTTCATTTATATGATTCCCGCCGATTTCATTACCGCAAGCTGTTGTCTGTTATAACCCAATCTTGCGCAGAAAATTTCTTCGTTATGTTCCCCCAGCCGGGGCGCGGGCAATTCATTCCGGCGCGTCATTTCTTCGGTGCGGAAAGGGGAACCCGGAAAGACCAGTTCCCCGCACCGATTTGCAGTCCGTACGAAGAAACCTCTATCGATAAGCTGGGGGCTGTTTAGTAAATCCGCCGGTGACGATACGATAGTGCATGGTACGCCCGCAGCCTGGGCTAAATCAACAATTTTCTCCTTCTCCCAGGACTGAAGTTCATTGACCAGTAACGGCATCAGAGACTCCCAGTGAGCGCCGCGCAAAAACCGGTCTTTGAACAGGTCTGCCTTCGCCCATTCCGGGTTACCGATTACCTGGAGAAAGCCCGCCCATTGCGATTCTTCATTACAGCTTAACTGGATGTAGCCGTTCTTGCACGGCAGGATGTGCTGAGGCGCCATCGGTGTCTTACCCTTGTACCGGACAGGCTGCTTCCCGGTATATGATATGACTCCGAGGTTCCAGATGTTGGAAAGAAGGGGAACGTCCCGAATCGCCAGGTCGATGATTTGACCGGTTCCGGTCATTTCGCGCTGGGAAACCGCCAGCAGGACTGCGAGTGCTCCTGTAATGCCGGCAATCAGTTCCGCCTGTCTGCCCGCCAGTCTGACCGGGGGGTCTTTTTCAGGGTTTTCTACATCGCCGGGAGTAAAATAAGGCACGCCGCTCATATGCTGCATGGTAAGTTCGGTCGCGGCATAGTCCCTGTAAGGTGAAGTCAGCCCGAACGGCGTACAGGCAACGATGATAATTTTGGGATTATCCTTGAGCAATTGGATGCAATTCAAATCATCTGTTTTATCCGGGGACAACCCGAGGACCAGAATATCCGCTTCTCTGCATAATTTTTGTAAAATCTGTCTGCCCGTCGTATCGGCGAGGTTCAGGGTCATGCCCATTTTATTGGTGTTCAAAAACAGGAACAACCCGCTGCATTCCGGGTCAGGCGAATCGCCGGGAAATGGTCCCGCCCGCCTGAGGTCGTCCCCGCAGCTGGGTTTCTCAATTTTAATAACTTCGGCGCCGTAATCGGCAAGCAGTTTTCCGCAATACGTGCCGGCGGCGCTTTCGCTTATTTCAACAACTCTCAAGTCTGAGAGTATACTGGTTTTTTCTTTTGAGTCCATATCCGGTACTTCTAACGTCCCTTATAGACCGGTTTTCTTTTTTCAACGTAGGCTTTGGGACCTTCCAGTGTGTCTTGAGTTTCGCCGAGGACACGTCTTAAAACCGCCAGATAATTGAGCCCGTCCTCATAGGTCATGTTAAGACCCCTGACAGCTAACTCCTTGATGATTTTGACCGCGACCGGCCCGTTTTCACTGATGCGCCGGGCGATTTTCTCCGCGGTTGGCATGAGCTCAGCCTGGGGCACCATACGGCTTATCAGCCCTATTTGCAGTGCCGTCTTCGCATCGATTCTCTCACCGGTAAGTAACAATTCCATCGCAGCGCTTCGGGGAATCGCATGAATCAATTTAAGCGCGCCGACGCCGTTGAGTATCGACCAGCAGATTTCCGGCGACCCGAAAGATGAGTTTTCCGAGGCTATGAGGATATCGCAGCAAAGCGCGAGTTCCAGAGCCCCCGCCAGACAGTAGCTGTTGATAGCGGCAATCCACGGCTTATCCATGGAATGTGCCCCTATTTTATACGGCTCGCGCAGAGGACTCCAGAACTCGCCTTCTTTTGGTGGTCCGTAAGCATGCCTTTTTCGCAGGTCGGCGCCGGAGGAAAAAGCTTTCGTGCCCGCCCCGGTGATGATGCCGACCCGTATATTGGTATCTTCATCAGCATCGGTAAAAGCCTTGTGGAGAGTCTCGTAGTCTTCAGGAGTCATGGCGTTCATCACTTCCGGCTGATTGAGCGTGATATAGGCAATACTCCCTGTTTTTTTGTAGTCTACAGACATTTCTACTCCTCCCGGCATTTACCCGGATAATTATGCCCCTTGAAGATACTCAGGCAACAACCGACTTTACAGTTGTTTTACCGGTACGTACTTCGTATAAATTGGTTCTCTCGGTTCGATGACCTTAGGGAATTCGTACTTGGAATACTTCTTGCAGCCGGCAACGTAGGCATCCCAGGCCTTCATCGGATTCTGTCCGCCGTTCGCAGTCGCGAACTTCGCCCAGTCTTCAACAACTGTCTTGCCGCCGGTTTCGATGACGTATTGCTGATCCTGAGGAGAGAGACGATAGAGCGTAATTCCGTTCTTCTTCATGGTCGCTCCGTCAGCCTCGGCGACGTCATCGTATATCTTGCGGTATGCTTCGGGAAGGTAGGTTTCGCCGACATCCAGGAATATCTGCTGTAAATCCGCGGGCAATTTATTCCAGGAATCCATATTCATGTTGATCGTGCCGCCGCCGTTGGCGACGCCCATCAGGATGAAGGTCTTGGCGACCTCGCCGAATCCATAGAGCAGACCGGCGCCGGAATAGAAGAATACGCCGTCAATGGTCTTCTTGCTCAGGGCGTCATATATCTGGGCGGATTCCATGCCGACCGGCACCAT
>JAQTVW010000035.1 GCA_028706655.1 Dehalococcoidales bacterium
GATAATGTGCTGCCCCGCCCTTTCAGCATCCACCAAGTAGACAAAAGCGATATCATCCTTTTCTTTGCTGCCCTTGAAGATGGTAAAGGCAGCCAATGGCTTTCCAAGCAGCAAGACAATGAAATGATAGAGGTGTTTGGTCCGTTAGGCAATAACTTTTCAATTCATCCCAAAGCGAAGAATCTATTGCTGGTAGCAGGTGGCATGGGGCTTGCTCCTCTATGCTTTCTTGCCCAACAAGCGACATGTGAAAAGCGTTCAGTGACCCTGATTTTAGGCGCTGCCGTAGGACCTCTTTATACTGAACGTCCAGAAAATCTTCTTCCTCCAAAAATCAATATCGATACTGCTACTGAGGACGGGAGTAGTGGGCATCATGGTAAGGTAACTGACCTTCTACCCAAATATATTGACCATGCAGACCAAATCATCGCCTGCGGTCCTTTGCCCATGTACCGCTCCATGTCGCAGATGCCGGAACTCAAAGGCAAGTCCGTCCAGATTTCTCTGGAGCTGAGGATGGGGTGCGGAGTGGGTGTGTGCTACGGCTGTACCGTCCACACCAGACACGGACTGAAACAGGTCTGCAAAGACGGACCCGTTTTCGACCTGAATGACATCACCAACTGGGACGAACTTGTTCTCTAACAAATTGAATCATTGGCTCTCTCGTGGCAACCATTCGGCAATTTCAGGGTGAGCGGCTGAATCAGCGAGTCATTTTTGACAGTGCTCAATCCTTGACTTATAATCAAAAGTGGTACGCGACATTAGTCTGTACCGAAAGGTGGTGTTCAAATGGCGAATCAAGTCGGCAAGAGATACCAGTGCTCGGTATGCGGTTCCGAGTTCATCGTGACCAAGGCAGGCGCGGGCACAATCACCTGCTGCGGCAAACCGATGGAAATCAAGAAATAGTCCGCGAATAATCAGGAGGTTATATCATGGCTAATCAACTTGGCAAGAGATATCGCTGTGCAAAGTGCGGCACCGAAGCGCTATGCACCAAGGCAGGCACCGGGGCGGTCACTTGCGATGGCGAACCCATGCAGGTACAACAGGCTAATCCGCTCCCGTCCTCTGACTAGCTCATCCGGGCGGAAGCGCCGCTTTGCGCGGCGTACAATTTAATAAGTTATTTTTTATCAGGCTTATCAGTTTCGGTCTTTGCGGCCGGCATCTGCTGAGCCTGATTCAATTTCCGCATCAAACGGGACTTGCGCCGCGCGGCGTTGTTGGCATGAAGGATACTCTTTTCCGCTGCCTTGTCCAGCGCGGATATCGCAACTGCCACCGCTCCTTTGGCTTCTTCCACGTTCCCGGCGAAGATGAGCTTTTCTGCCCGGGTGACATCAGTCTTTACGGTACTGCGCGCGGCTTTGTTGCGCAGGTGTTTTTTAGTGTCCCGGCGTGTTTGCTTGGCGGCTGATTTACTTGACAATTATTACCCCCTTAAGACTTTCTATTATAGAATAACACATTTCAGGCGGATTTAGGAGTTGCTTTTTTAGCGGCTTCTTCCCCGATCCTCGTTACGCTGATAACTCCGTTGATTGATTCGATTCGTTTCAAGAGCAAGCTCAACTGCGCCAGACCCTTCGTTTCCAGCGTCAGGAACGTGGAAATGGTATGGTCGTCATGGTTGGTCAGGCTGACTGCCGTGATGTTGACCTTCATATCGGCTACCACGGCGGTGATATCGCGCACCAGACCCACCCGGTCCCAGGCTTCTGCCCGGACGCTGACGGGGTAGACTGTATCCGCTTCTCCCCATTCCACCGGCACCAGCCTTTCCCGCTCGTCTTCGTGCACAATATTGTAGCAGTCTTTGCGGTGGACTGTCACGCCCCGGTTGCGGGTAATGTAGCCGATGACGGCATCGCCGGGCACCGGGTTGCAGCACAGGGCAAGATGGGTCGCCATGTTGCCCACGCCGAACACCCGTACGACCGAGCCGGTCTGTTTGGTGGGCGCGTGCTCTACAATATCTTTCGGTTTTTCCTGGGCGGCAGCCAGTTTGATGGCAATCTGATGGGTTGTGACCGTCCCATCGCCGATGCCGGCGAGGAAATCTTCGACGTTGTCATAACCGAAAAGAGCGGCGAGCGCCTGTCGCTCGATATTGACCCCGAGGCGTTTGAGCTCTTTTTCCAGTATCTGCCGCCCGCCCTCGACGTTGACCGTATGCTCCTGCTTGGTGAACCATTGCTTTATTTTGGCGCGGGCGTGGGAGGTATTGACAAAACCCAGCTGCGGGTTCAGCCAGTCCCGGCTCGGTCCCTTGGCATTTTTCGAGGAAACGATATCCACGATATCGCCGTTCTTGAGATGGTAGTTCAGCGATACCAGTTTGCCGTTGACCTTGGCGCCGATGCAGCGGTGCCCGAGCTCGGTATGGACCCGGTAGGCAAAGTCCAGGGGAGTCGCGCCCTTGGGCAGGTCCTTGATTTCGCCCTTGGGCGTATAGACGAAGACCTGATCGATAAAAATATCCGTTTTGACCGATTCCAGGAACTCTTCGGCGCCGCTCATTTCCCGCTGCCACTCCACGAGCTGGCGCAGCCAGGCGATTTTTTCCTCGAAGTGGATGTCCGCCTTGACGCCCTCTTTATAGCGCCAATGGGCGGCGACGCCGTATTCCGAGACGCGGTGCATCTCGCGGGTGCGGATTTGGATTTCCAGCGGCGTTGTGCCGAGGCACATCACGGTGGTGTGTAATGACTGGTAGCCGTTAGGCTTAGGATTGGCGATGTAATCATCGAACGCTTCGGGGAGGGGGTGCCACAGGCTGTGGATAATCCCGACGGCGCTGTAACATTCGGGAATCGAATCTACAAGCACCCGCAGCGCCAGCAGGTCGTGAATGTCATCGAAGTGCTTGCCCTGCGCGGCGTACCGCTCCATCTTCTGGTAAATGCTGTAAATATGCTTGGGCCGGCCGGAAATCTCCGCCTTAAGCCCGACCCGGTCAAATTCTGTTTTCAGAATCTCGATGACCCGGGCAATAAACTCCTCGCGCTGGGTGCGGCGGGTGGCGAGCAGCCGGCTGATGCGGCGGTATTTTTCGGGGTCGATGTAGCGGAAGGCGTGGTCTTCCAGCTGCCATTTCAGCTCCCACATACCCAGGCGGTGCGCCAGCGGGGCATAGATTTCCAGAGTCTCCCGGGCGATTTTCAACTGGCGCTCGGAGGGCAGGGCATCGAGGGTGCGCATATTATGCAGACGGTCGGCGAGCTTGATAAAGACTACCCGCAGGTCCTGCGCCATAGCGACCAGCATTTTGCGCAGGTTTTCTGCCTGGCGTTCGCTGGCGGGAGCGCCGGAAGCAGTCAATGAGACGCGGCTCAGTTTGGTGGTGCCATCAACCAGCCGGGCGATTTCCGGTCCGAACTTGGACTCGATGGTGGCAATGGGTACGCCGCAGTCTTCAGGGATATCATGCAGCAGTGCGGCGGCTACCGAACTGGTATCCATCTGGAGTACTGCCAGAATGTAAGCCGTCTCCAGCGGATGCTCCAGAAAGGGACCGCCGGAAGCGCGAACCTGACCGCGGTGCGCCTCCTCGGCGAACCGATAGGCATCGTCGATAACGGTAATCTTCTCGGGAGGAAGATATTCCCGAGCTTTGTCCCGGAGTTTCGTAATATCCATTGCTGCCCCGCATCCCTGGCTTACCTTATCAGTATAGCCTACGATGCTAGCCGTGTAAACATAATATTCAGTGATGCACTCAGAAGCGCTGGCGTATGCTTTACAATGCTCTGCCAATCCTGTATTCTAGCTTTAAGAAACGGAGATTTATAAATGTACCAGGCACCACGAGGCACCGTCGATATCCTGCCGGAAGAGCAGGCGTACTGGCGCTATATCGAACAGAAAGCCGCCGGCGTCTCCCGCCTCTACGGCTACCAGCGCATCGATACCCCAACTTTTGAAGATACGGGATTGTTCACCCGCAGCGTCGGGCAGGGAACCGACATCGTCGAAAAGGAAATGTACACCTTCAAGGACAAGGGCGATAACCTGATAACCCTGCGCCCGGAAGGCACCGCTTCCGTCTGCCGCGCCTACCTGGAACACGGCATGTCCAACCTGCCCCAGCCGGTAAAAATGTTTTATTTTGCGGACATCTTCCGCTATGAACGCCCGCAGGCAGGGCGGCTGCGCCAGCACCACCAGTTCGGCTGCGAGGCTATCGGAGAAGGCGACCCGTCCCTGGATGCCGAGGTTATCGATATGGCGTGGCGCTTTTTCACATCGCTGGGATTGCAGAATTTATCGCTGGTGCTGAACAGCATCGGCTGCAAGCAATGCCGCCCGGAATATATCCGCATCCTGAAAGAATATTATGTCAAACAGGCGCCGGAACTCTGTCCCGATTGCAGCACCCGCCTGGAGCGCAACACCCTCCGCCTGCTCGATTGCAAGAAGCCGTCCTGCCAGAAAATCGCCGATGCCGCTCCCCGCTCCGCCGACCACCTCTGCCCGGACTGTGCGGCGCACTTTGCCGGTCTGCAAAAATACCTGCATCTGCTGGCAATCCCCTTCGCGGTAAATCACCGGCTGGTGCGGGGACTCGATTATTACACGCGCACCGTTTTTGAAATCCAGCCGCAGGACGCCGGCGGCCAGAGCACCATCGGCGGGGGCGGCAGGTATGATAACCTCATCGAGGAGCTGGGCGGCAAGCCCACGCCTGCCATCGGCTTCGCGACGGGCATCGAGCGCATCATCCTCAATTTGAAAAAGCAGTCTATCGCCGTCCCGCCGCTGCCGGCGCCTCAGGTGTATCTCGCCTGCCTCGGGGAAGCGGCGCGGGAAGCGGGCATCCGGCTCGGCGCGGAACTGCGGGGCGCGGGCACGGGCGTGGTGGTGGCGACAGGCATCCGCAGTCTCAAGGCGCAGTTGCGGCAGGCGAACTCGCTGGGGGTGCGCTTTACCGTGATTCTGGGCGATGAAGAGGTCAAAGCGGGCACCGCGACGGTGCGGGACATGGCGACCTCGGAACAGCAGACGATAAAGCTCGCCGAGCTGGCTGGAGTCTTGAAGAAAGCCGCCTGGTAAATCCCCCTTCATTGTCATTGCGAGACCATTCCGCCGCAGCGGAAGGCGAAGCAATCTCTACTAATTCCGTTCGGGATTGTTTCGTCGTTACACTCCTCGCAATGACACTACCCCTAACCTTTTACCTGTTTTGTTCGTTCTAATATCGGAAGGCGTAATTTGCTGCCTGATTATGGAATTTTTTTCAGGTTCAGCTAGTAAAGTCTTGACAAACAGGCTTTTTATGCTATAGTGTATACAGGTTGTATCTTGTAATAGGTACGGCCACTGTGTGTTTGGTAAGGAGGTGATGGTATGACGGGAGCCCGCAAGGGGAATTAGAGCAGTGTTCTCTAAAAGCTCCAATGCAAACGAGTCTTCACAGATGAAGACTGCTTGGAGTGGTTTTCATTAGTGAAGATGTGATAAATACAATCAACGAAACCAAAAATCCTAATAAGGAGAAAATAAAAGGTCGTGAAAATAATTAGTAAAGTATGGAGTATCGGGCTGGTCGTTATCCTGCTTGCCAGCATGCTGCTCTCCGTAGCCCCCGCAGCCGCCGGCACCCTCACCTTCTCCCAGGATACTACTACCCCGTCTCTGACCAACAGACTCTTGGGTCCTGCTGGTCTTGACATCACTGATATCGCCGTTAATGGCAATACCGTCTATGCCGTAGGCATTGCCGGCGCTGCCATGGCATTCTACAAGTCCACCGATGGTGGCTATACCTGGTCTGACCTCGTTGGCAACATAGCTGCCCCCGTTGTCAATTCTAACCTCGTCGCGGTCGCCCCGGACAACGCTGATGTTGTTGTCATCGTCGATACCGTGACCCCGGGAGCTATCGTCTCCACCAACGGCGGTTCCAGCTTCAGCAACCTGGCTCTGGTTGGTCCCGTCGCCGGTCTTGTCTATGATGTAGACATCTCTGCCCTCAGCGGCAGCACCCGCTACATCGCGGTCGCCGGCTCGGCTGCCGCCAACACCCCGGTCCTGGCTTACTTCAACCTGGGCGCGGCTGCTCCTGCCTGGACCAATGCGGTTAGCGCTGCTACCTGGGATGCTGGCGCCGGTCTCGGTGCTGGTTTCCCCGGCGCTGCAATTGATGCAATCCGCGCTGTCGAGTTCTCCCCCAACTTCCCCTCCGACTTGACTGTAACCTGCGTTTCCGATGAAATTGGCGTCGCACAGAGATTCCATGCCGCCAGCTTCAACACCAAGAAATGGGATGCCGTTGCCGGCACTTTCGCCAGCTACCCGGTAACCATTCTTGCCCAGGCTGCTTCAGTTGTTGGCGCAGCCTCCATCGCGCTTGACCCGGCTTACCTGGGCGGCGATGATGCCACCCGGATTGCCTTCGTCGGTCTCCAGGTTACCGCTGTCACTGAGTTCGGCGGCATCTTCCGCCTGAAGGATACCACGGTCCTGTCCCTCAAGGGCACCACCGGTATCCGCAGCGTCGCCTGGGACGGCACCAACCTGGTCGCCGGTCCGACCCTGACCAACATTGTCTACCGCTGCGCGGATGCGCTGGCTTCCTCCCCCACCGTCAGCTCTGCCGCCCAGTACAAGAGACCGGGCGTTGATACTGTAGGCGCCGTTAACGAGAACGTGGTCGTCGCCTTCGTCGGCACGAACGTAATCGCCGGTTGCATGCAAAATGAATCCGGTATCTTCATCTCCAAGGACAACGGCAAGTCCTTCAACGGCGTCGCCCTGATTGATACCGTAATCGGCGCTATCCTGGATGTTGCCGTCGCTGCTGATGGCAGCGCCATTTACATGATTACTGAAGATGCCGTTCCTGACCTGAGCATGTGGCGCTATCAGAACTCCCGCTGGGAGCGCGTCTTCACCCTGGATGCCGCCGGCGCCGGCGTAGGCTATATCGTCCGCGTCGCCCCGACGGATGCCAACACTGTCTACATCGCCAAGGTAGGCGCCTTCACTGACATGTTCTATGCCACCGATGCCGGCGAGAACCGCTGGTTCGTCCGCGCTTCCCGCTACAACATCGGTGACCTCACCGTCGAGACCAAAGATATCGCCTATGTCGCCCAGAACCTCGCTGCTTCCGTCAGCAAGACCACCAACGGCGGCTTCACCTGGGGCGATGCCAAAGCCACCAGCCTGGCTGGCGGCAACATCTACAATATCGTCAGCATCGCTGCTGACAAACTGCTTGTTGCCAGCACCACCGGCTACATCGCTTACTCCGCCGATGGCAACGCCAACTGGACCAAGATTGACAAGCAGCTCGCTCCTGTCCCGGTGCTCGGTGCACAGGTAACTGCCACCGGCCTCGCGGACAAAGACTACATCTATGCCACTACCGATGGCGCGAGCGCCACTGCCCAGAGATGGCAGATTGGCGTCAGCACCTCATGGAAAGACCTGGGTGCACCGATTAATGACCCCGGTCCGCCAGTCGTCAACTACGCTTCCTTCGGCATTGTTCTGGTCAAGGGTGTGCTCTACATTATCGCTGAAGACACTGTTGGTGCTAACAGCAGATTAATCCGCACCCTGAACCCGTCTGCCGATACCCCGACCTGGGTTGCTGTTGCCAGCGCCGGCGAGACCTTCAACAGAGCCCCGTCCGCACTGCGCGCGAGCACCGGCAGCACCAAGCTGTGGTTCATCGATACCACTGCCGCTGGGCTTTGGAGCTTCACGGATACCGTTGCTGACACCGGCGTTACCCTGACCGGTCCCGCCAACAACGTTATCAACCCGCTCAACCCCATCACCGGTCGCGCCGTTGACATGGCTTTCACCTGGACCAAGCCGTCCGATGGCGTAACCGACTACACGCTCAGAGTTTACACTGATGCCGCCGGCACCCAGCAGGTTGTCAACGGCAACAAGAACAGCACTGATTCTTCCGTAACCGTAATGGTTGGTCCTTTCCAGGCAGCCCCGTTCGCTTATGAGTTCGCTCCTGGCAAGACCTACTACTGGAGAATCCGGACTGCTCTTCCCGTCATCAGCCAGTGGTCTGAGATGCGCAGCTTCACCATCGAACCGACTGCCGCAGAAGTGCCGTCCATCCTCGCTCCCGCCAACGGCGCAGCAGCCACCGCGACCCGCCCGTCCTTCTCCTGGTCGCCCGTAGCACAGGCTACTGAGTACAAGTTCGTACTCGCGCTGAACCCGTACCTGACCGCCCCGATTATCGATGTTGCGGTTGCTTCCACTGCCTATCGTCCTCTCGCCGAGCTCGAAGCCGGCACCACCTACTACTGGGCAGTTAAAGCCACCAAACCGGTCGCGGGCGCCTTCTCCGCGGTGTCCAACTTCACCGTTGCCGTACCGGCACCGGAACCCACCCAGGCACCGCCTCCAGTGGTGATCACCCAGGTACCGCCTCCGACGATCATCCTGCCGACCCCGGCACCGGCCCAGACCATCATCATCCCGCCGGCACCGACGCCTGCAGCCCCGATCGCCCCGGCATACATCTGGGCAGTCATCATCATTGGTGCTGTCCTGGTCATCGCGGTCATCGTCCTGATTGTCAGAACCAGACGGACTGTCTAGTCTGACCTGACGGATTCAATCGTAACCTCGAGAGCCCCCCTTGCGGGGGGCTCTCTCTTTTACCTCCATTATGAACCGGTTTGACTTCGTAGCTGGGCAGGAGTAAAATTTCGCCATATGGCTACGAACCGGCTCATCCTCAAATCAGCCTGCCTCGCCCTTCTTATCGCTCTCATCATTCCCCGCTCGTTCGCCGCTGCTGAAATCGAAGGCAATAAATGGCTCAAAGTCAGCATCCCCGCCGAAGGACCGGGCGGCAACTGTGTGCTCGCCGGCGGCTCGGATGTCCAGCACATCACGCTTGGCGCGGACGGCGCCCTTTACGCCTGCGGCAAGGGGCTGACCTATACTTTATACAAATCTCCCGATGGCGGCTCCGGCTGGGCAGCCACCGGCAATGTGCAGCACAATATCGCGGCGATTGCCGCTTCTCCCGGCGATGCTGATTTCATCTGCTATGCCACTACTTCTAGCGTCTACCTTTCCAGAGATGGCGGCAAGAATTTTGATGCCCTGCCCGCGGCTCCGGGCGGCGCCGGCAGCGGCAATATCGAAATTACCTCGCTGGCGGTGGCGCAGGCGGATAGTCATATCGTTATCGCGGGCACAAGGGATACGGATAACGGTCAGTTCGGCGGGGTTTACACTCTGGATGCGGGGCAGGTTGTCCCGGCATGGGTGAACACCAATATCGGCAGCTATGACGTCTGCGCGATGGCGGCTTCGCCCAATTTTACCGCAGACCGCCAGATAGTCGCCGTGGTCACGGACGAGACGGATACCTTCGTCATAACGAGAAGAGCAAACACTGCCTGGGGCGCGGATACGGGTCGCGCCCGCTTGAACAAGGATAATACAGGCGGCTCAATCGCCGCCGCATCTGCCGCCATCGCTTTCCCCGAGGACTACGAGGCGGACGCAAGTTCCGATACCTGCATCCAGTTCATCGGCGTAAGCACCGGCGGCAATACCGGCGATGTTTACAAAGTTGTGGGTGCGCCGTCGCCGGAAGCATCCTCCGCCACCGACCTGAATGCCGGAATGGCTTATGCCCAGGGCAACCTTGATATTACCGGTCTGGCGGCGAAAGGCAATGCCGTCGGAGCCACCCTGCTGGCGGGCGCAGCTTCCAGCACGCGCGTTTGCCTGAGCGATGATAGTGGAAAGAACTGGCGCAAGACCCGCAAAGAGCCGAGCGGCGGCTCAAAGACTTACCTGCTACATTCACCGGATAAAAGCCGGATTTACGCCGCCACCAGCGGTACGGAGAGCGGCTTTTCGGTAAGCAAGGATGGCACCATCTGGAACCAGACCGGATTGATTGACACCAGTATAACCAGTATCTTAGAAGCAGCCCCTTCGCCACGGTATGCACAGGACAGCACTCTATTCCTCCTGACCTTCGGCGGGAAACATAGCCTGTGGCGGACGCTCAACGGGGGACTAAGCTGGGAGCGCATCTTCTCCAGCAATCTCACCGGCGTGGACAGCCTGTCACTAATCAGGATTTCCCCGCAATACGGCATGACCGGCAAAGTTGTCTTCCTGGCAGGTGTGAGTGCCACCAGTCCGGCAATCTGGAAGTCCAACGATAACGGTCAGAGCTTCAACAGCAATCTTGCTATCGACCCCGTAAGCCGGGCGGCGATTCCCGTCGATGTTTGGGTGCTGGTCAACGACAGCGAATTTTTTATCGGCAGCTATGACGGCAGCAAAGGGCTGGTTTACCACACGGTCAACAGCGGCTTTACCTACGAACCGGGGGCGACCGCCGGCAGCCTCGTGCTCCGGTCGATCGCTTTGTCTCCCAATTATGCCGCAGGCGGGACGATACTGGCAGGCAACTCCGGCGGCTGGGTCTATTCGTCGAACGACCGCGGTAACAGTTTCAAACCTCTGCCTGCCGATGCTGCCACGGCTCCCCTCATCGGAGATACATACGTTGCCTTCGATGCCGGCTTTGCACAGAGCCGCATTATTTATGCCAGCAGCAACACCGCGGATAAAGGCGTGTACCGGTTTACCATCGGGACCAGCAGCATGTGGGAACGCATTGACGGTACCCTGCCGGCAGGCGCACGGCTCAAACAGTTGACTGTATCTTCTGACGGCTTGCTTTACGTAGCGAACGGCAAAGCCGGTGGAGGCATGGAACGCTGCCTCGACCCGACTTTCCCTTTGAATCCCGGGTTCGAGACGGTGACCCGCGGGCTCGCTGCCACGGCTACCCTCTCCGGAATGTGGCAGAGCGGCGACCGTCTCTGGTCGATTGACACCGCTGTTCCCCAGTTGCTGACCTTCCGGGAAAGCATGGCCACTCAGGTTACCCTCGTGTCTCCTGCTGACGGCGCACCAGGAGTGGGCACCGTGAACAATCATAACATTACGAATGTCAGCCTCGATTGGGTAGCAAACGGCGCGACGACTTACCAGTGGCAGCTTGATTATGATACCGATTTTTCCAGTGTGCCCGCCGGATTCGAGGACACTACCCAGGCGAGCACGGTGCGTCTGCCTGCGCTCGAGCCTGCCACGACTTATTACTGGCGCGTGCGTGCCACCGCCCCTGATTTGAACCCATGGTCGGCGCGCCGGTCGTTTACGACGAGCCTGTCCGACGAGACGGTCGCCCTGAGAGCGGAATCACCGGCAGCAGGCGCAAAAGACGTGCCTGTTTCTCCTCTTTTCCAGTGGAGCGCCGTGAGCGGCGCCGACTCTTACGAACTGCTGGCGGCGACCGACAGCGCCTTCAACAATCCCGAAGTAACCAGGGTGGGAGACTACGCGCTTTCGGCGACGGCATGGCAATGTAATGTGAATCTGAAATTCGGGACAACCTACTATTGGAAGGTAAGGGCGCGCACTGCCAGCAGCCGGAGCGACTGGAGTTCCGTCAGCACCTTTACGACTGGGCTGGAAACAACCCCTCAGGAAACCACTCTGACGCCGACACCGGCTATTCCCCAGCTTCCCGTGACGCCTAATCCCACCCTGCCTTCGCCGGTTTATCTGCCGCATCAACCACAGGTTGCACCCTCAAATCCGGCACTAACGCCGGAGCCGCTGCTTCTGCCGCCGTCATTGCCGCCCGCCGCGCCCGGACCGGAGTTGCCCGGCTGGATGATGTATCTGATGGGCGGACTGATCCTGGCAGTGATTGTTCTCACCGTCGCCGTGACTGTTATCGTACTGGCAGTCATCCGGCGGGAATAGGAGGTCGCTATGAGTTACAAGCCGGGATTCATGCCTTTTTGTCTGAACGGCATGCCGCGCCGGGATGTGGCAGAAGCCTGCCGGGTCATGATAGAGAACTTCCCCGAATGCACGCCGATTCCGCTGCCTACCCTTTCCCAAAAAATGTGGACGGAGCGCACTCCCGGTCTGCAAGTCGACCGCGAAAAGAAGCGGCTTTACTTCGACCTTAACGGCAAGGAAAACGAGCTTGCCGAATTCTATGACCATTACCTTGCCGATGACCTGGATTATTTTGCCATAAGCACCGCGGTGGACGAGCCGCTCTATACCCTGGCGGAGATGTACCGGCAAAAACCCTGGGACCTGAAATATATCCACTTTAACTTCCCGGGTCTGTTCGCCTGGGGTCTTTCCATTAAAGATAAAAACGGAAACCCGGCTCTTTACGATGATACATTAAAGGACATCATGATTAAGACGCTCGCCATGAAAATCCGCTGGCGCTGCAACAAGGTTCGCGCGCTCTTCCCCGGCGCGGCAATCATGGCAACGGCGGGTGATGGCGCACTCTCGGTATTCAGTTCGGCGGGCGGAACCGGCGCATGGGAACAGGTATGCCGGGACTATAATGAAATGCTCGCGGGCGTCGATGGCATCTCCGGCATCCACTGCTGCGATAATTTCGATTGGTCGCTGCTGATGCAGACCCGCACGAATGTCATCAATTTCGATGCCTACCGGTACGGCAGCACGATGACGCTCTATGTTGAAAAACTGCGGGAATATCTCCAGCGGGGCGGCATGATTGCTTGGGGCATTGTGCCCACGACCGGCAGCGGCGGCGATATCGCCGCGGAAAATGCCGCGGGGCTGGCGCGCCGTCTGGAAGACGTGATTCATGCGGTGGCGGGCAAGGGCATCGATGAGCAATTGCTGCGGGAATCCGCCCTGGTCACGCCGACCTGCGAGACAGTCAGCATGTCAATAGAAATGGCAGACCGGGTCTACCAGGTTACGGCGGAGGTCGCCCGGCTGTTGCGCAGGAAATATTTCGGCTAAGCCTTTTTCTGCGCCGCTTCCCGCTCCCGTTCGTCGAGGATAATGCTGACTGCCATGCGAGCGACATCAGCCACTACTTCCGATGTGTAGTTGCGCATGCCCGTTTCCTCGATGTGTGCTACTTCTTCCGGATTCCACAAATCGAAAGTCCGCCCCATTCTTTTAAACAAAAGGTCTTTGCAGCGGAGCGTGCCGTATTTTTCAAGGAACTGGTCGTGCAGCTTCTTGGAAAGCAGGCAGGACTTTATCATCTTGCGCTGATTGGTAAAATCTTCTTTTTTTCGCCCGTAAAGGTAGCTGATGGCGACCGCCGCCGCAGACAGGGCGCCGCAGTCCCCGTTGCCGGTCAGCCCGATACCGTCGGACAGGCCGGTCGCCGCCCGGAATATATCGTCGTTTTTGATATCCAAGGCATCAAAAATGGCGGCGAGTGTGCATTGAGAACAGTTGCCGTTCTCCCGTTCGTATTTTTTGCCTAGGTCGAACGCCAGATTCTGGATTTCTTCTCTGGATTTTGCCATTTTGAGGTACCTCCTGAAAAGCTTACGAGATGATAGTATCAAATCCGGGTGATAATCACAATGTATGGTGGGGAGGTTAAAGGGGAAATTAAGACTATAAGGGGGCGAAGCCCCCCGAATTTAAAATTTTTTCACAAAGAAAGGAAATTAAGTGCAGGCGAATACAGTCCCGGTCTAGACTCTCAGCGCTGCTTCGATTTCCATGCGGACGGATTCGACGGTTTCCCGTTTCAGGCAGCTTTCCAATACCTGCTTCGCGGACTTCCCGCCAATCCTGCCCAGCGCCCAGGCGGCATAGCTGCGTACCAGGGGCTCAAAATCAGACATCGCGGTAGTGAGAGCAGGGATATAAGCCGAATCGAGGCTGTTACCCAGGGCAATGGCGGCGTTGCGCTGGAGGTATTTCTTCTCTTTGATGTAGTTGTAAGTGAGGGGCTGGAGGCTTACCTGATAGTATTCATCAGTCGCGTTAAGCATCTTGACCATATCGAATTCCTGCGCCTTCTTTTCCAGGTAGGCATTGGGGGTAAGCTTCATTTTAAGACGCGGCTGGTTGCGGGGGCAGGAGGTCTGGCAGACATCGCAGCCGTGGATCCAGCTGCCCATTTTTTCTCGAATAGCCGGCGGGATGTAGCTGGTGACGCCGGGATTACCATCGATAGTGGTGAAGCAGTTGTAGGCGATGCAGCGGCGTGGGTCCATGCGCAGCGGCTCATAAAGCGCTCCCGTGGGACAGGCATCGATACAGGCAGTGCATTTCGGCGGGCAGTCCACTTTCATCGTGGAAGTGTCATATTCCAGTTCGGCGTTGACGAGGAAGGTGGTGACCAGCCCGAAGGAGCCCATGCCGTCAAAATAGACGAAGGTGTTTTTACCGTACGTGGCAAGCCCGGCGCGGGCGGCGGCAAGCCTTTCCGGGATAGCGCGCGCTATCGTAACCTCGCAGCCGCTCTTCTCAAGGAATTCTTTCATCAACTGGCGGCGCGCCCCGTTAATGCGCTGGCGCGGCGCGATGTAGTAGCGCGACATGTAAATACGCCCGATTTTGCCGATTAATTTCTCCGGGAAAGCCTCTTTGGCAACATCAAAAACAACGGCTACGATAGATTTCGCCGAAGGCATCATTTTTTTCGGCTCGGTCCAGTCCAGCGGGCGCAGCGGGCTTTCGGTATAAAAGCGGTACATTTCATTGCGCTTCCGCAGCTCGGCGGCGTATTCCGGAAAATTTTCTGCGGGAGCGACGCCAACCAGGCTGTATCCGGAGTCAAGCGCAAAATCTTTAATATCAGCAGTCAGTGACATGGCGTACCTCTCTGATTCGATGGTAGCACGCGCCGGCTAAAGATACAAACGGTTCTCCCGGATGTATTTCTCTACTAAAGCCGGCACCAGATGCTCGATAGACTGCCCCTGGGCTACCCGTTCGCGGATGCTCGTGGCGCTGATATCGACCAGCGGCTCATCCAACATGGTCAGGCGGGCGGTCAGACCGGGAAGCTGCGCTTCCAGCGCGGGCAGGTCGGGTTTATTGTAGCCGGGGCGGGGCACCGCCGCCAGGCGGCACAGCTCGATAAGCCGGGCGGGATTTTTCCAGAGCGGCAACTCCGAGACCACATCCCAACCGATAATGTAATACAGTTCGTCACCACGATCGAGGTGCATGCGCAATTCGGCGATGGTTTCATTGGCGTAGGTCGGACCTTCCCTGTCCAGTTCCGCCGTGGAAATACCAAAATGGGGCTTATCCCGCAAAGCCAGGCTGAGCATATTGACCCGGTGTTCCGCCGGGGTAATGCGCCGCTCTTTCCACCAGGGCTGTCCCGCCGGCAAAAAGATGACCTCTGCCAGCTTTAATTTAGTTGTTACTGACTCCGCAATCGCCAGGTGCCCGTTATGTACCGGGTCGAAGGTCCCGCCCAGCACACCCTTCTTCATACTACCAGTCCCACTCCAGGCTGCCGCAGCGCACCTTGTCGCCCGGCTTGATGCCCGCCTTTTCCAGCTCTTTGGAAATGCCCCGCCGGTCGAATTGCCGCTTGAGGTGCCAGCGCAATTCCTGGGTCACCATCCCGTCTTTAGTGGTCAGGCGCTCCAGGTCCGGTACTGAAACCACAAAATTTTTCCCGTCGCGGGACACGGCGAACTTTTTGCGCCGCGGCTCCGGGTGGAATACTTTGAGAGCGGGCGCCGCCTCTTTTTGCTCGGCGGTCACTTTCTCAACCAGCGCGAGGGCGGCTGCCATGAGCTCCGGCACGCCCTGTTTCGTCGCCGCGGAAATGAAGAACGGCTCGATGCCGAGGCGGTGGAAGTCATCGCGGATAGTTTCGATCCTTTCCGCGACTTCAGGCAGGTCGATTTTATTGACGGCGACCAGTTGGAACTTCCGCGCCAGCGCCGGGTCAAACAGGGCGAGTTCATTATTGACCAGCTTCATGTCCTCGACGGGGTTGGCAGCGGCAGCATCGACAAGATGTATCAATACCCGGGTGCGCATGATATGACGTAAAAAGTCATGTCCCAATCCGCGACCCAGGTGCGCCCCTTCGATGAGCCCGGGGATATCCGCCATGACGAAGGTCTTCAGACCGACTTCCACGACGCCCAGCATCGGTTCCAGCGTGGTAAAGGGGTAGCTGGCAATCTTGGGCTTCGCTGCGGAAGCCGCCGCCAGCAGGCTGGATTTCCCGACGTTGGGATAACCGATGATACCGACATCGGCGATGAGGCGCATCTCCAAATGAATTGTTTTCTCTTCGCCGGCAGCGCCGGACTGGGCAATCATCGGCGCCTGGTGCACCGAAGAAACATAGTGGATATTTCCCAGCCCCCCTGCCCCACCATGGGCAACGATAGCTTTCTGTCCTACCTGGTCAAGGTCGGCAAGGAGTTCCTCACTACCGTCGTCTGCTACTGCGGAGATAATCGTCCCGGGAGGAACCATAAGGACTTTATCCAGCCCGTTCCTGCCGTGCTTCTTCCGGTCTTGTCCCTTGCCCCCATCCGCACCGCGGTAGGAGCGCCGCCCCCGGTATTCGCGCAGGCTGCTTACGGAATTGTCCGCACGGAACACCACGTTGCCGCCATCGCCGCCATCGCCGCCGTCCGGGCCACCCTTGGGGATAAACTTCTCTCTCAGGAAACTAATGGCGCCATCGCCGCCATTACCACCCTTGACGATTACTTCAACTTTATCATACATAAACTAATCACCAAAACAAAAAACAATATAATATCAATATCAGTCTAGTCTATTCTCTCATATATTCAATCTAAGTAACAGTAGTACTAATAAAGAGACACAACGTATTGTTTCTGGGCACGATCAGACAGGGGAGAACTGACAAGAAAAGCTCAAATAAGTCACAAGCAAAAACAAAGCGGGTAATACGAATGAGATTTGGCGTTTGGAAAGGGGGTATGATGGTTAATCGGCGGGCTGCAGTTTTTGATGGATTTCTTCGATTTTTTCTTTGAGGAAGGTGCTGCTATGGATTTCCTCGCCGACTTTCTTGCAGGCATTGGCAACGGCGGCGGCATCTCTACCGCCTAACTGGATGCCAATCTGGGAAAGGGTATAGCCGGTGCGCTGGCGCAGAACATACATCGCCACACGCCTGGCGGTCACCGTTTCCTTATCCCGCGCTTTGCCGACAATGTCCTCGGGGGTCAATCGGAAGCTGTCCGCTACGGTCGTCAGCAGGAGTTGCGGGGTAATGCGGCAGCCTTCTTTCTCGATGGCGGTTACCGGCTGCAGGGCTTGTGTCGCTACTTCCATCGTGGGTTTCTCACGCAGCAGCCGGGCATAGGCAATCACGCGGTTGAGCGAGCCTTCCAGCTCGCGGATATTGTGCTGTATCTGGCTGGCAATCAGGTCGAGCACGTCGGGAGTCAGTTCCGCTTCCTTTTCTTTCGCCTTTTCTTCCAGTATCGCGCGCCGGGTTGCCATATCGGGCGGCTGGATGTCGACCGTCAGTCCCCACTCGAAGCGGGAACGCAGACGTTCGGCAAGCTCGGGCATTTCACGGGGCGAGCGGTCGCTGGTGATGACGACCTGCCGGCTGGCATTGTGCAATTC
>JAQTVW010000117.1 GCA_028706655.1 Dehalococcoidales bacterium
CAACCGTCGCGGCGCTTCAATCAGCTTATCCGGCATAAATTCCCGGTTTCCCTTCCAGGTACTCAGGATGAGAAGGAGACCGGAGCATCTCGTATCTTTGCCCGGGATATCTACATGAGAGATATTAACAGTCCGTTCTCCTACAACCTTTGGGGATTCGAGATGGCGCCCGACCGACACGGTCCGAAACAAGAGTCAGATTTGTGGGTAGATATCGGGCGGCTCTGGAGCTGTATTACTAAAGTGGAGCTCCTGGAAATCTTCCTGCGGATGGTAAGGGTGCCATCGTCCCTGGAAACCGATGAGAGCCATGCCGTGATCATGGGCGCCTGGGAGATGGGCCGGGAACCGGTGACCGGCAAGAACTATGCTGACTTCATTACCGAAAATGCGTCGTCATGGCGGGAAGCCTGGCGTAAGGTCTGCGGTGAAAATGCGGTCATCCGCACTGATGACCGCTGGGACGGTACCGTTAAACACCTCGGCTACATTCCGGTCAATGTTCAGTGGAATGTGAGGGACACCCTTGCCAGAGTCATTACCACCGACCGGGCACTGGTCAAAGCATCCCAGGAGCGGTTGAGAGAGGCGGAGATCATTCCTATCGAAAGATTATCATTCCAGCAGCGCGCTCACCTGGAGCTGGCCCGAGCGATTGCGGGTGAGGTCTGTCGAGTTAGGAGTGTCGCCGCCGTACATGCCGCCATTATACCGCCAGCCAGCGACCGGGTAAGGACTGCCGGCATGTACAACCGCACAACCGGCGAGGTTTATATCGCCTCCGACCAGCTGGAGCATGGCCGCAGCGCGGTAGATACAGTGATCCATGAGATTGCCCATCATCTCTCCGGCGCGGAAGACCTGGAACAGGCACATGCTGATGCGATGACCAGCGTCGCCGCGCGAGTGGTCAAGGAAGCTACCCAGGGGACATTCGCTCAATATCTGCAAGGAGTAGTCTGGTAATGTGCTGGCGCTATTTTCAAATTGAGGCAACTTCGAATGGCGGACTGGAGGTCATTGATGCAGCAGGATGATATTAATGCCATCGTCGGCTTCGGTAGTTCGGTAGCTATCATTGGTTTTACCGGCTATCTGATGAATACCTGCCTCAAGGCAATTTGTAGCGGAAGCTCAAGGGAAACGTCGGGGTTACATTTTTCGCTTGAACAAGCCAAACCCGCCGTCACTGTCTATTGCCCGATTTGTGGCAAGCTCGTTGAGATTCCGGACTACGGTAATTCAGTATCACGGTCTGATGCCTTAAAAAGACACATCGAGCGAGAGCATGGAAACGCCAAATTTCAAGCTCAGGTATTTATTGAAGGTAGAGGTATGAGTATCCCGCTGGAGTATCGCGGCATCATCGGCTTCCTGCGTGATCCTCTTCCGGCGTACGGACTGTTGACGATGCTTCCGGCGGTGGATATTGAAGTGGGTGAGAAGAAGATCGATGCCGTACTCAAGCAACTCAAAGCCGGCGTGGAAGACATTCAGAATAGCGAGCATTTTAGAAAATTTCTCACCACGATGGCAAAGTTTCATGATTACAGTATCGGCAACCAGATTTTAATCATGCTCCAGAAACCGGAAGCCACCCATGTTGCCGGTTTCAATACCTGGCGCGATCTGGGGAGACAGGTCAGGAAAGGAGAAAAGGGGATTGCCATCCTAGCGCCGGTAATGCCGCCGAAAGCAAGATCGCTCTGCGCTGGCTGCGGCGCGGAAGCGCCGAAGAGCGCCCGGTATTGCCCTCAGTGTGGGCGAGAGATTGAAAGTGGTGATACGGGTGAGGCAGAGTCGCCTAAATATTTTCGCGTGGTATACGTTTTTGATCTTTCCCAGACCGAGGGCGAGCCTTTGCCGGAGTTTGCCGTGCCAGTGTTGACTGGTGAAGCCAGTGAAGATCTTTTTCACCAACTTTTAACGCTGATGAAAAACAACAACATCGCGGTCAGCTTTGAAACCAGAGCTTATCTCGACTCGGCGGTCAAAGGGCAGTATGGTCCCGAAGGCATCTGGATACGGCCCGAGGAATCCCGGGCGCAGCAGCTCAAAACCCTGCTCCACGAAATTGCCCACCATTACTCAGAAGGGGTGTTTCGCATCCCCCGGCAGGATGCCGAGACGATCGCTGAAAGCGCTGCTTTCGTGGTCGGAGCGCATTTCGGCTTCGATACCGGAGTTCGCTCGTTTCCCTATGTCGCGCTATGGGCGAAGGATAAGAAGGTCCTTGAGGCAAACCTGGGCGCGATTAGGAAAGTTTCGGCAAAGATTATCGAGTCATTAGAGTCATTGAAGAAAGTAGCAATAGTGAGTTAAGAGGGGAACTTTGGTCATCGAAATCAGACCGAAAAGAGGCGGGTTTCTGCGGCCCTTTGGCTGTGGCTGGTTTATCCGGGAGTACCTTTTGGGCTACGGACCGGAAGGATCGAGGAAGATTGACCCGGAACGGGGGGCAGCTCAGACCGACATTAACTTCGAGTATAAGGAAGCCCTGGCGCGGGCTACCGCCAGGGAAAGGTCCGAGCGAATCATCAGCCGCATGGTGGTGAGTGGTATTGATGTCACTGAAGAAGAAGCGGATATTATTTATCAGCGTGAGTTGAAGAAGGTATCTCGCAAGTTTACCCATATGAGGTACCACTCATTCTTAATGTACTTTGGCGTGCTGAAGAGATTAGGCTGGGTAGAGGCTACCGGGCAAACCGAGACTTCCAGCATTCAAGGTAACTACCCACAAGCTCCGGAGCGGGCGTACTACCGCATTACTCCGAAAGGGATTGCGGCGGGTGATAGGCTATGGTCAAATCCTTTGTTCACACTTTATCCGGAGATTGGCGCGAGTCATGTGAAGAAATCCTGAAACTCACATCTTGTATTCCGACTTTTCTTATCTTATCCTAAATGTTATGAATTATCACTCGAATTACTATGTATGCTGTCGGAATGATAGCAATGATGGATGATAAAACTATAAATATTTTGGATTTCCTAGCCACGCTAATACCAAATAACGTTGATGTCGCTACAAATATGCCAAGCACTCGAAGACTGTTCGCTATATCATCTTGCTTCCTAGCCTCTGATAGAAGATAGAAGAATGAGATGAACAACCAAGGTGAAGAGGTTACTAAGAAGCATATTGTTCCCGCTACCAATCCGCGCTTCATTGAAACTCCTCCTTTTGCAACCTACCTATAAACAGTTCGTGTTTATTTTAATGTCACAATTAATTGCTTTATAACATTTTTAACATGCTGATTATTAGGTCGTATTACATCAGTATGACTTAGAGGAGGACCAACATAAGGATAGCTATAATCTTTCCAACCTTCAGTTGGATCTGGACTATGGAAGACAGAGAACACATTCCATATATCGGCTAATACGATGTTAAAACCTTCGCGATGTAGTTTATCTGGTAAACTGAGCAAGTCACGAGGGCTATAATTGCCGATTAGTGGTCCTGCTCGAAAAGTATTAGGTGTTTCTAATATAAAAGCGCCTTTCAATTCTTTCCGCATTTGTTGTGCTAGAGATGTATCAGGATTACTCGCCAGATTGGAAAGTAACTTCGCGACAGTCGCTCCTCCTTCACTGAACCCAACTAATTTAATATTGGTTAATGTAGGTAGAATCGACTCTAATACTTCTAGTCTAGGCCCAACATCGAAGAGTTTAACGTCGGGATATAATCTTTCAGGATCATTGTCTGGTAATATTACGAATATTTCATCGCCACTAACTAGTCCACTTTCGTGAGCCCATTGATGGTAAGCTTCCAACTCCCATTCGTTGTAGTCTGCTAGACTCATTCCGCTTCCGAAAAGCATTACGGCATCAAGCCCACTTGGGTCTACGTATTTAAGCGGATTATTCAAACAATAACTATATCTGTTTAGGCTCTGCGGGTTAAACGGCATCTGGACTAGGGTATCCGCGCTAATGAATCTCCCTATCTCAGGGTCATAATACCTTGCGCCATAGTAATAAAGCCCCGTTCCATCCAGCCTTTGCCCCGTAAAAAGCTTATCCGTAGCTAAATTACCCTGACTATTTCGTGAATCTCCATAAGGCGCGTAAC
>JAQTVW010000036.1 GCA_028706655.1 Dehalococcoidales bacterium
TCCCCGGTACGAGTGTCAGAACCAGCGTTGCGGCAAACTCTGGATCGATTTCACTGAGTATCTTGCCAGTCTGGACGGCATGATTATCGCTGCCTTCTTGCCCACCCAGCCCAAGAATCACCATTGCGGAAACAGTGATGCCTGCTGCTTTAAGTTTCCTACCCGCTTCAACTATTTCGGCGCGGGTGGCGCCCTTCTTGACCTTTTTAAGCAGTTCATCGTCCCCGGTCTCGACACCGAGATAGGCAATCTGAAGACCAAGTTCGCGCAACTCTTTGAGTTCCGCAGGACTTTTGATCAGCACCGAGCGCGGCGAAGCGTAGGTGCCGGCGCGCTCCATCCGTGGAAAGCTTTTTTTCAGTTCTTTCAGGACTTCCACCAGCATGGGTTGGGGCGCAATCAGTGCATCGCCGTTCTCCAGAAACACCCGCTGTACGCTCCAGCTATAGTTATGAGCGATTTCCTTGATATTATTGATGACGTCCGCCGTGTGCCGAATACGGAATTTGATGCCCATGTAGGCATCGCAAAAAGTGCAGGTATTGTGAGAACACCCTATAGTCAGCGGCAGGAGCAGGCTGTTCGCCTCGCTGGGCGGACGGATGACCACCATATTATACATATTCATCAGGCGTTCTTCTTCCGGAAAAGCGTATAGAAACGGTCCTGGTATTCTTCAAAGACGCCCCAGCGCTCCAGTTCGTGCTGTAATTCGTTGGGCTCGCGTTCTCCCCTGATGACCTGCTGGAAAAGCTCTTCAATGCGCAGGCGGGCATCGGCGGGTAAGCCGCGGGAGTCCATTTTCAATAGACCGCGCTCGTTCATCTGCATAAGATTATCGCGCAGGGAGTAGCGGGTTAATTCAAAAATGAACTTCATCAGTGAGACATCCCAGAGTTCGTCTTCACCCTTGATGATTGAAGTCAGGGGATTGCCACGTCGGTCGATTTCATCATTCAGCCGGTTGACAACGGTAATCCAGTTATCGCTCACAATAGAGAGCTCACTCGGCTCATTTTTATAGGTATAAAAGACGCCGGGAGCATCTGCACCATGCATCCGGAGCAGCATCTCGAAGTATTTACGCGCATCGCCGCTGAAGCCTTCCAGTCTTGTGAGGTAGTAGGGCGTAACGATTTGCGGTTTTTGCGCAACGACTTTGCCTTCGCGGATGACTGTTTCAGTCGTGTCTTTCTTTTCCAGTTCGGAATAGACCGGTTCGGTCACCAAGTAATAATTGATGCTGGTCACCCCAAAAGTCGCCAGGCTCTGCCGGGGCGGCCGTAATATTTCAGTCCGGCTTGCGGCCTGGGCAATTCTTTCCTCATCCAGTCCCATCGTAGTTTACTTTACGGAAAGTAATTCCTGCTTGTATTCATCGAGCAGTTTAACATACTGCGCGTCAAGCTGGTTCTGCATTCTGGCCCATTCTTCCTGAAATTGAGGCTGGCGTTCAACATCTATTTTCATACTGGCGGGCATGCCCTGCTGCTGCATCGCCTGGCGTACTTTGGCGGTAAAATCCATTTTCAGCGACTCGAAAGCCTGCCGTTTCTGCTGGGCGCCCTGCTGAGAGTAGTGTTCGAATATACGCCTTATCTTGCTGAGAGTATTTTCCACAGCGACCTTGTCTGCCATGACCGTTTTAAGTCCGTCCATTGCTTTTTTATTGTTTTTCTTGGCGAAGTCGTTGCGAGGCAAGCTGATGTTGCGTACCAGAATGCCGATAGCGCCGCGAGTAACATATTTGCGCCCGTTTTCCGGCTGCTGACTCAGTTCGGAAACAATATTGACATCGTCTTTCAGGTAGCGCGCCGCCAGTTTTTCACCTTCCGGAAGAAATTTCCATTCCAGGCGTTCTTCTTCGGTAGCTTCACCCAGGCTGGCGAGTTTTTCCATCGCGATTTCTTTGGCGCTCTTAATATCTGCCATCTCTTGCCTCCGCTGTGGCTATGTTGATTCTTCTATATTATATACTATTTCAAGCGGGGTTAGTCTACGTGCTGCGAGCGTTTAACATGACGATAAATGTACCAGCCGACCATGATTAGTCCTGCTGCAATCAGAACCGGATCGAATGGACGCATCACTTCCCGGATGGCTTCCCAGTGTTCACCCAGTTGATAGCCGCCGTACGCGAGACCCACGCTCCAGATAAATGCTCCGATAAAGGTATAAATAATAAACTTTATAAAATTCATGCGGGCGATACCCGCAGGGAGGCTGATGAACGTACGCACCACAGGCAACAACCGTGAAACGAACACCGACCAACTGCCGCTTCTGGCAAACCACCGGTCAGCCCGTTCCAAATCGCCGGGATGGATGAGGATATATTTGCCATAGCGGTAGAGCAGGGGACGCCCACCCCATGCACCGATGGCGTAGGCAACAATCGAACCCAGCGTGTTACCCAATGCACCGTAAAAACCAGCCAGCAGGACATAGGTCACTGGCAGCGATTGGTTTTTGATGAGCATCCAGCCGGCAAACGGCATGATGATTTCGCTGGGGACGGGGATACAGGCGCTCTCTATCGCCATCAACACGATTACGCCGGGCCATTGCATCAATTCGTATGTGCTGGCGATGAACTGGAGGACGGCTTGTTCTAAAGCGTACACTCGTGAGTCTAACAAATAGGAACACTCAGCGTCAAGAAACTTGACATAACCTAAAGGGCAGTTGACATAGTCTACACGCATTGTTAGTATTTAAATTAGCTGTAGTATTGTTCATCAAACGAAATGCCAAGAATACTGGATGAAATCAATAGCCCCGCTGACTTAAAGGGACTCACTCCGCCGGAACTGAAGCAACTGGCTGAAGAGTTGCGCCAGGAACTGATAGCGACGGTGACGGCTAACGGCGGGCACCTGGCTTCCAACCTCGGCGTGGTTGAGTTGACCATCGCATTGCACCGCATCTTCAACAGTCCCAAAGACAAGCTGGTCTGGGATGTCGGACACCAGAGCTACGTTCACAAATTGCTGACCGGCCGGCGGGAGCGTTTCAATACCCTGCGCCAGTTCGGCGGCATTTCCGGATTTACCTCGCGAAACGAGAGCGAACACGACCCGTTCGGCGCCGGGCATGCCAGCACATCCATTTCCGCTGCCCTGGGCATGGCGGTTGCCCGCGACCTTGCCGGAGAAGACTACCAGGTGGTCTCGGTCATCGGTGATGGCGCTATCATGGCGGGTATGGCGTTCGAAGCATTGAACCACGCCGGACACCTCGGCAACAAGATTATCGTAGTGCTAAACGCCAACGGCATGTCCATTTCACCCACCGTTGGTGCTTTCGCCAAGCTGCTGAACAAAGTGCGCTTCGACCACCGTTATTCGGAAGCCAAGGAAATCAGCAAACAAATTATTACCACGCTGCCGCTGGGCACGAGCGTATGGGATTTGAGCCAGCAATTGAAGAACCGTGTCAAAGGCTTCATACTGCCAACCATGCTCTGGGAAGAGCTTGGCTTTGCCTATATCGGCCCGATTGACGGGCATAATCTGCACGACCTGGAAACGGCGCTCTCCCAGGCACGGGACTACCACCTCAGACCGACGCTGGTGCACGTGGTGACAACCAAGGGAAAAGGCTATGCCCCTGCCGAAAACAATGCCGTTTATTTCCACGGTATACCAGCGCAATGCGACGGTTCAAAAGATACGCCGACCTACAGCCAGATATTTGCGCGCACCATCCAGCACCTGGCGCAGGAAAACCCCAAACTTGTCGTCATTACTCCGGCAATGCCCGAGGGCAACTCACTGAGTGCTATTCAGGCGGAATTCCCGCAGCGGGTTTTCGATGTAGGCATTTGCGAGCCGCACGCGGTCACCTTTGCCGCCGGTTTGGCGACACAGGGCTTTCTGCCGGTGGTGGCAATCTATTCAACCTTCCTGCAGCGTTCTTTCGATCAGGTGATTCACGATGTCTGCCTGCAAAAATTGCCCGTCGTTTTTGCTATCGATCGTGGCGGCATTGTCGGGGATGACGGCAAGACTCACCAGGGTATCTTCGATTTTTCGTATCTGTCCCTGATTCCTAATCTTATAGTCGCAGCACCTAGAGACGAAAACGAATTACAACACCTGCTCTTTACGGCCGTAAAATCAGGGCAACCCATGGCAGTACGCTACCCCCGCGGCTGCGGCACGGGCGTTGCTTTAGACGAAGAACTCCGCGAGATTCCATTGGGCAAAGGAGAGCTATTGAAAGCTGGCTCCGATGTCACGGTTCTGGCAATTGGCGCAACGGTAGCTCCTGCTCTGGCAGCGGCTGAAGAATTGGCTGCGGCAGGAATAAATGCCGGTGTGGTGAACGCCCGGTTTGTCAAGCCGCTGGACATTGAACTAATTGTAACCCTGGCGAAGCAAACCGGACGCATCGTTACGGTGGAAGAAAACACTCTCAACGGCGGTTTCGGCACGTCAGTGGTCAGTCTGCTGCAAAAAGAAAATATTGCAGGAGTCCAGGTAATGACCCTCGGCATCCCTGATGAATTTGTGGAACAGGGCACGCAGGCGATTCTCCGCGCCAAGTACAATCTGGATGCTGATGGAATCGCCCGGCAAGTTATGACGATGTTCCCGGAACATGCTGCTTCTTCACCTGATACAGCAGTCATCATCCGCACTTAAGTCCCTTATTGCGCAGAGCAGGGCAGGGGAGTAAGATATAGAAAACCGGCGCGTCCCTTCGGAGGCAACATGAATAAATTAACCGTGAAAGATATTGATGTCAAACGTAAACGCGTCCTGGTGCGGGTCGATTTTAATGTACCCATCGATGAAAAGACCGGCGCAATCTCCGACGATAACCGAATACAGGCTGCCGTGCCGACCATCAACTATCTGGTTGAACGCGGCGCTAAAGTCATTCTGATTTCTCACCTCGGGCGACCGAAAGGCAAGGTCGTGGAAAGCATGAGACTGACGCCGATTGCCCGGAGGCTTGCCGAGATATTGAAAAAACCGGTAGCTACGGCAAAGGACTGCATCGGGACAGAAGTAGAAAAGCAGGTCGCCGCTTTAAAAGACGGTGAAATACTCATGCTGGAAAATGTCCGTTTCCATGCCGAAGAAGAAGCCGGTGACAAAACCTTCGCGCAAAAACTGGCAAAACTTGGAGATTTATTCGTAAACGATGCATTCGGCACCTGTCATCGGGCGCACGCCTCCGTTTCGGTAATCGCCGAATTCCTGCCGGCGGTAGCGGGTTTCCTGGTCGAGAAAGAAATTGAAACGCTGGGCGGAATCCTAGAAAATCCTGCGCATCCTTTTACTGCCTTGCTTGGCGGCGCCAAGGTCAGTGATAAAGTTGCCTTGCTGGACAATGTCATGGGCAAAATCGATTGTCTGCTCATCGGCGGCGGCATGGCGGCAACCTTTCTGAAAGCTAAGTCTGTCAATATCGGCGCGTCAATGGTGGAAGCAGACCGCATCGAGACCGCCGCCAAGCTAATGGACAAAGCAACGAAAAACAAGGTACGACTCTTGTTGCCGCTGGATGTAGTCGTGGCGGATGAAATCAGTGCAACTGCCAAGTCATTAACGGTTGCTATCGACAAAATCCCCGCCAACAAGAAGATACTGGACATCGGACCCAGGACTGTTGAAGCTTTTGGTAAAGAGATAAGCCGCAGCAAGACCGTATTCTGGAACGGCCCGATGGGGGTTAATGAAATCCCTCAGTTTGCCGGAGGCACATTAGCCCTGGCGAAGCTGCTGGCAGCCAGTAAAGTAAAAAGCATCATCGGCGGCGGTTCAACCGCGGAAGTTATCGGCGAACTGGGTTTGAGTGAAAAGGTAACCTTCGTTTCTACCGGCGGCGGCGCTTCCCTGGAGTTCCTCGGCGGCGAACCGATGCCGGGCATTGCAGCACTGTTAGACAAGAACAGCAAAATAAAGGGGTGAGTTGACATAAATAGCTACATGAATTTAGTCAAAGATATCGCAATACCATCGCCGAGCAAGATTGTCTTGCTGGTGATTGACGGACTGGGCGGGCTGCCGGATAGCCAGTCCGGCAAGACGGAACTGGAAACTGCACGCCATACTAATATGGACGAACTGGTGACCAAAGGAATTTGCGGCCTTGTCGACCCGGTAGCGCCGGGCATCACGCCGGGCAGTGCTCCCGGACATCTGGCACTCTTCGGCTACGACCCCATCGAATGTGCCATCGGACGCGGTATTTTAGAGGCAGTCGGCATCGGTTTTGCGTTGCAGCCGGGAGACGTCGCCGCACGGGGAAATTTCTGCACCATTGATGACAAGGGACTTATTACCGACCGCCGTGCCGGCCGCATCGCCACGGAAAAATGCGTCGAACTCGCCAAACTGCTGGATGAAAGAACGATTGAAAATGTGAAGGTCATCGTGCGTCCGGTCAAGGAACACCGCCTGGTCACCATCTTCCGCGGCGAAGGACTGGAAGCAGACGCCGGCGATTCTGACCCGCAGCAGACCGGCATGGCACCAAAACCGGTGATGGCGCTGAATCCCGGTGCGGAAAAGCTCGCCCGTGTTGCCAATATCTTCCTGATGCAGGCAAAATTGCTTCTCGCCGACCATCATCCGGCAAACATGGTGCTCCTGCGCGGCTTTTCCAAACACCCGCATCTGCCCAGCATGAGCGAAATCTACAAATTAAAACCCGCGGCAATAGCCGTGTATCCGATGTACCGCGGACTGGCAAGTCTCGCCGGAATGGAGATTCTGGAGACCGGCGTTAACATCGAAGACGAATTCGCCACACTGGAACAGAATTTCAATAAATGCGACTTCTTCTTTATTCACATCAAAGCCACCGATGCCGCCGGCGAAGACGCCGATTTTGCCCGTAAAGTGCGTGCTATTGAGCAAATCGACCGCGCGTTGCCCAGGCTCATCAAGCTCAAGCCGGACGTCCTAGTTATCACCGGTGATCATTCGACACCCGCTCTGCTCGGCGGGCATAGCTGGCATCCGGTGCCAATGCTTCTCAATTCAAAATGGTGCCGTTCGGACAGGGTGATGCGCTTCGGCGAATCTGACTGCATTCATGGTGGATTGGGGCGCATTCCGGCAACGAGCATCATGCCGCTGGCAATGGCGAATGCGCTGAAGCTGACCAAGTATGGTGCCTGAGAATACAATGCGCATACCCCTGATTGCCGGCAACTGGAAGATGAACACCACGATAAGGGAAGCAATTTCGCTGGTCAAAGCTATGCTTCCGGAACTGGACCGCATTAACGGTACCGAAACGGTGCTCTGTCCGCCCTTTATCTCTTTGAGTACTGTTAACGAGTTGCTCAAAAACAGTACCGTGAAACTCGGCGCGCAGAACCTGTTTTACGAAGCTAAAGGCGCTTATACCGGCGAGATTTCTCCGTTGATGCTGGCAGGATTGTGCGAATATGTTATCATCGGGCATTCCGAACGACGCCAGTATTTTAACGAGACTAATGAAATGATTAACAAGAAAGTAAAAGCTGCTTTAGCCGCAAAGTTGAAACCTATCCTGTGTGTCGGGGAAAGGCTGGCAGAAAACGAAGCCGGTAAAACTTCAGATATAATTACAATGCAAATTGAAGCCGCACTGCAAGGCATTGATTCGCTGGACGGTCTGGTGGTTGCTTATGAACCGGTATGGGCAATCGGCACCGGTCGCGCCGCTACCGGCGAGCAGTCAAATGAGGTAACCGGACTCCTCCGGCGGCTTATCGCCAAACAGTATAACGATAACGTTGCGGGCAAGCTGCGCATCCTGTATGGGGGCAGCGTTACCGCTGCCAATACCACCGAATTCCTGCACCAGCCTGAGATAGACGGTGCACTGGTGGGCGGCGCCAGTCTTAAAGCTGATGATTTTCTGAGTATTGTTCGACAGACTTCCGAGGTCAGGAAACATTCTCTGAAGTGAACCGCTTAATTACCATTGCTGGTCCGACCGGTACCGGTAAGAGTAAACTGGCACTGCACCTTGCGCAAAGATACCGGGGAGAAATAGTCAATGCCGATAGCCGGCAAGTCTACCGGTTTATGGGTATCGGCACCGCCAAGCCAGGTGCAGAAGAACGCAATAGCATCCCGCACCACTTATTTGACATAATCAATCCAGATGAAAACTTCAGTCTTGCCCAGTATCAGACCGCGGCATATCAGATCATCACTGAAATACATGAGCGGCAAAACCTGCCTTTTTTGGTAGGCGGCAGCGGGCAATACATTTGGGGTGTTCTGGAAGGCTGGCAAGCTCCGCAGGTGCCGCCTGACTCTGAATTAAGAAAAACCCTGGAGAAGCTGCCTGCCGATGAGCTCTATCAGGAGCTCTGCAAAATTGATCCCGCCGCGGCTCAAAAAATCGACCCGCATAATGTCCGCCGGGTGATACGTGCGCTGGAAGTCTACCGCCAGACCGGCCAGCTATTTTCCCGCCAGCAAAATAAAAAGCCGCTACCTTACGAAAGTTTCATTATCGGATTGACAATGGAAAGGAAAGAGTTGTACCGCCGTCTTGACGGCAGGGTCGATGAAATGATAGCTCGCGGGTTGGTCGCTGAGGTCGAAAACCTGTTGAAAATGGGCTATAAACTTGAACTGCCATCATTGTCCAGCATCGGCTATCAGCAAATCGGCGCGTACTTGAAACAAGAGGTGACTCTTACCGAAGCAATACAAAAAATAAAATATGAGACCCATCGGTTCGTGCGCCACCAATATGCCTGGTTCCGCCTCAATGACCAGAGAATACACTGGTTTGACGCCCAAACTCAAACAGAAGCAGATATCGTGTCGGCGCTGAATGACTTCTTGAACCTGTAAAATTTCCCGCTAAAAATAATAGCCTAATTCCCCGCTTTTTGTTACAATAATAAATAGTTTTGCTAATTAAAAAATGCAGGAGAGTGTGCAAGGAATGAAATTTACCAAGATGCAGGGTGCTGGCAATGACTATGTAGTCATTGAGAGTAATGGTGCTGTGCATGATTGGTCCAAGCTAGCCATTGAAGCCTTGAACCGCCATTTCGGTATCGGCGCGGACAGTTTGCTGCTGGTGATGCCTTCCAACACAGCGGATTTCCAGATGCGTATCTTCGATACCGACGGCTCGGAAGCGGAAGCCTGCGGCAACGGCATCCGCTGCCTGACCAGGTACGTCTATGAGAGAGGATTGGTCAAGGGCGGCGCTAAATCTATTAGCGTTGAGACGCAGTCCGGAGTGCGTGAGATCAAACTGAATATCAAGTCCGATAAACTGGTGGGCATCCAGGCGAACATGGGACGACCGCGCTTTGCCGCAGAAGAAATTCCGGTCAGCGGACTGAACGGACATAAGATTACTACTGCCGGCGCTCTGCTTAATTACGAGGTTAATGTCGGTGGTACAGATGTGATACTGAGTCTTGTTTCGATGGGTAATCCCCATGCCGTCTTTTTCCAGCAGAAACCGGTGGCGGAATTCCCGCTAGGCAAACTCGGCCCGATGATTGAAAATCTATCCATCTTCCCTAACCGGGTCAATTTTGAAGTCGCTCGCGTCGTGAATCGCAAGCTGGTCGAAGCCCGTGTCTGGGAACGCGGCGTCGGCGAGACGCTGGCATGCGGCAGCGGCGCCTGTGCTATCATCGCAGCGGGACAGAGCCTCGGGCAACTCGACCCGAAGATTGAGGTCAAACTCCCCGGCGGCGTGCTGGGCGTGGAATGGGACGGCAAAGGCGATGTCCTGCTCAGCGGACCCGCCGAGATAGTTTTCACCGGGGAATGGACCGGCAAGGAGTAAACATGCAATTCTCCCGGCGCATGGATAAGCTGGCGCCTTACCTGTTTGTTGAAATCAATAAGAAGATCGCTGAAAAAAGGGCGAAGGGCGAAGAAGTCATCAGTTTCGCTATCGGCGACCCGGATATCCCCACGCCGCCTCACATTATCGAGCGGCTCTGCCAGGCAGCCCATGACCCGGTAAATCACCGCTATCCGGAGACTTTCGGCTTACCAGCGCTGCGCCAGGCAATCGCGGACTGGTACAATAAGCGCTTTGGAGTTTCGCTCGACCCGGAAAAGGAAGTGCTACCTCTGCTCGGGGCGAAAGAGGGCATCGCCCACATTTCCTTCTGTTTTATCGACCCCGGCGATAACGCACTGGTGCCCGACCCCGGTTACCCGGTCTACGGCATCAGCACGACACTGGCGGGCGGCAAGCCTTATTATCTGCCGCTGAAAGAAAACAACAACTTCCTGCCCAGCCTGAATAATATTCCTGATTTTGTCCTTCAGAAAACCAAACTGCTCTGGATAAACTATCCCAATAATCCCACCGGTGCCACCGCGGAACTGGGATTTTTCAGCAGGGTAGTCGAATTTGCCAAAAAATATAATATTGCCGTCTGCCACGACGGACCTTATACCGAGGTCGCCTTCGATGGTTACAAGCCGATGAGCTTCTTACAGGCTCCGGACGCGAAAGACATCGGGGTGGAGTTCCATTCGCTGTCCAAGACATACAATATGACCGGCTGGCGTATCGGTATGGTCGTGGGTAATGCCCAGATGATTGACGCCCTCAACCGGCTCAAATCAAACCTCGATTCCGGCATCCCACAGGCGATACAATACGCTGCCATCGAAGCGCTTTCCGGTCCGCAGGACAGCATCGAAGCGCATAATAAAATCTATCAGCAGCGCCGCGACCTTGTCGTAGAAGTACTAAATAAAATCGGAGTGCAAGCGAGGGCGCCCAAGGCGAGCCTCTATATCTGGGCGAAAGTCCCCGAAGGCTATAATGCTTTAGAATTTACGGCGGATTTGCTCGACCAGGTGAACGTCGCGGTGACGCCTGGAATCGGATACGGCAGAAACGGGGAGGGCTATGTGCGCCTTTCCCTGACGATTGCCGATCCACTGCTGGTGAAAGGCTTGTCCCGTCTTGCCGGCTGGCGCAACACTCGCCGCTTAACGCTCAAAAAGTAAGTTGACATAACGGAGTACATCATCGCGAAAAGCACCGTTGTCACCCAGGTAACACAGGAAAAAGCGCTGCTGGTCGGCGTGGCTATCAAAGGCAGCGGCAGCCACCGTTCCGCAGAGGCTTCCATCGATGAGCTGGGTCAGCTCGCCAGGACCGCCGGCGCTAAAGTCGTCGGTAAAATCATCCAGCAACTGGCATCGCCGGTAAAGCAATTCTATGTCGGCCGCGGCAAACTGGATGAGATAATCGCCAAAAAGGCTGACCTCAACTACGATCTCGTCATCTTTGACGATGAGCTTTCGCCGCTCCAGCAACGCAACCTGGAAGGAATCCTCAAGGTCAAGATAATCGACCGTGTGGCGCTAATCCTGGATATCTTTGCGAAACGCGCCCGTACCAGGGAAGGCCGCCTGCAGGTAGAACTGGCGCAGCATCAGTATCTAATCAGCCGCCTCGCCGGGCAATGGAGCCACCTGGAGAGGCTCGGCGCCGGCATCGGCACGAAGGGTCCCGGCGAGACCCAGCTGGAGACCGACCGCCGCCTTATCAACCGCAAGATACAGCACCTCAAAGACCAGATTGAAGACGTCCGCAAGCAGCGCGGCCTCTACCGGCAGCAGCGTAAAAAGAGCGGCGTGCCCATCGTCTCGCTGGTGGGCTATACCAACGCGGGCAAGAGTACACTGCTAAACGCGCTTTCCGGAGCGAGTGTTATTGCGAAGGATGAACCGTTTTCTACTCTCGATCCCACGACCCGCCGCCTGGTCTTACCGGATGGCAAAGCGGTGTTGCTGACCGATACGGTGGGCTTCATCCGCAAACTGCCGCCGGATGTCATCGCGGCTTTCCGCGCCACACTGGAAGAACTCGATGAAGCCGACCTGCTTTTGCATGTCGTCGATATTTCCGCCGGTGATGCCGCGGAACAATGCGAGACCGTGGAAAACATTTTGAAAGAACTGGAGCTGGCGGAAAAACCGCGCATCACCGTTTTGAACAAAATCGATGGGTTATTGGGCGCCGGTCAAAAATGGGACGAATCTTCTGTTTTGGAAAACCTCCCGGAAAACCTGCCGCCGCCCGGTGACAACACCGTTATCATTTCGGCAACCCGGGGCTGGGGTTTTGGCAAACTTTTAGAGGTTATCAACCAAACCCTGGCAAAATCACGCTAAACCTCTTGCAGACCCGTTCCCCCAGCTACGACGACGCACTACAATCAAATTCTAGCCGCCCCCAGATTCTTTTTATGGAATTGTATGCCCGGAGAATCCGCACCACTAAAACTAAGCCTCTTGTTTTGACAAATTTTACGTTTTTTCTTGTCAGTGGGACATTTTTAATGACAGGAGAATAATTGACATAATAAGTTGAGGAAAAATGGTATAATAAGAGTATGAAGAAGCTATTTGGTCAACGCTGGTATTTTATAATAATAGTCGTTATCGTAGTTCTTGGCACTGCTATATTAGTACAGAATTTCAAATCAAATAATTGTTTTGCTAAGTGGCTTTTTAATTTCCTCAATGACTGGGCTATGGTTCTTAGTGCTTTTGCAACGCTGCTACTTGCCTTCGTAACCGTTTGGACTCTTAGGGAGGGACGCCGTAGTGTGCTAGGAAATAGACTAAATGAATGGGCTAGAAAACATTTAGTCTCGCTCAACAGTAAAAGTGAAGCTCCAGCTATAAACAAAAGTAAGGAAATGTACATATATGTGTTGAAGGACAAACTAAATGAAATTGTTAAAAATATCTCACCAATCGAAATAGACTCTGCAAAATTCGACGAAGTGTTGTACGCGGAGATAAAAGCTATAATAGATATTTGCAAAGAAGGTATGGCATTAAAGTTTGGTACAGAAGAAAAAGAAGAAATCAGTAAAACCTTTGAAAATTACAAAGCCAGTATTGAGAAGCATTTACGTTTTATTATAGAAGAAACTTCTTAATAGTCCCTCTCTACTAATTATGTCAATCTCTTTGCCTCCATATCATGGGGCGTATAATATATGTTATGTATAATTGGGAATAATGTCGGCTAGGAACGGGCTGACATAACGGCAGGCGTGTTCTGCAACCCTGCTCGCGTTATTTTTTCGCCAAAAGTGCGTTGTAATCGTTCACCAGTTTGTTGTAGTCCGCAACTACTTTCTGATAATCGACGGACATTTTGGTAAAAGTATCAGTCAGATTTTTATATTGGGTATTCAGTGTATTGTACTGGCTGCTGCAGGTTGCTGAAGTTTCCTGGAGAATCCGGTAAGAGTCATTCAGCCTCTCCACATCGCTGTTCTTACCCAGGTAACCAAAACTGGCTACGGCAGCCAGCAGCAGGCATACGGCAAACAGGAAGAACCAGATTTTGGCGGAACCTTCACTCCACATAAAAAACCTCCGTAATAATCACTTCAGCTTATATAACGTTATCAGGTACAAATAGTTAGTACATGATATTATGTCAATTATGACTATTGACAATTACTGCGGCAAAGACTATCATTGCTACACCTGAATGCTGAATAGTCGAAAGGAGGCTCATTTATGATTAAAGTCATTATTGAACGCCACACCAAGAACCGAGAACAGCTTGCCGCACTCCTGCGGGAACTCAGGGCTGCCGCCGTACACCAGCCGGGATACATAAGCGGCGAAACCCTCACCTCACTTGATGACAAATCACTCATTACCGTAATCAGTTCATGGCGCAACATCGGAGAATGGAGAGCGTGGGAAAATTCGAAGATCAGAGGCGTGATAAACGATACCCGGATTGAACCGCAATTGAGCGGTAAAACGGTGGTCAAAGCCTATGAAATACTTGCCGCGGAACCAGCCGCCTGAAGCCAATATGAATAATAAAAGGGCGGGTGAAGCCTCAAACACTCCACTCGCCTTTTATTATCGGGTAAAGCTTGTCAACTACCGAATATCGTGTTCGGCAGCCAGAGAGCGATCTGCGGGAACAGCATGACGATGACCAGCCCGGTGAGCTGCAGTATCACGAAAGGCATGATTGATTTATACAGATCGAGCATCGTGACACCTTCCGGAGCCACCGCCTTCATATAGAACAGGTTCACGCCAAAGGGCGGCGTCAGGAATCCCATCTCCATATTCATCACAAACAAAACCCCGAACCAGACCGGGTTGAACTTGAACATAAGAATCAACGGGATGAAAATCGGCACGGTAATCATGATGATCCCGGTCGTTTCCATTACGCACCCCAGGACAATCAACAGGAACTGGATAGCAATCAGTACGACAAAGCGATTCAAGCCAAAGCTCTGTACCAGTTCCTTGACGTAAGCGGGGCCGCCCATGCCATTGTACAGCGTGCTGAACCAGGAAGCTGCCACAACTATCCACAACACCATCGCCGTCAGCCGGAGAGTTTCCATGGATGACTCAGAAATCAGTCTCCAGTTGAGCCTGCCTTTAACAGCGGCGGAAATCCCCGCCCCTACCGCACCCACGGCAGCGGCTTCAGTCGGTGTCGCCATGCCGGACAACATTGACCCCATTACAGCAACTGCTATGCCGATGGGCAGGATAAGAGCCCGGAACTGCGGAATGACCTTTAGCAAAGGAACTCTTTCGTTGACCGGAATCGCCGGACCCAATAAAGGACTAACATTACAGCGTATCAGGATGTAAGCGATGAAGAGAAAACTTAATAAAAAGCCGGGCAACAAGCCTCCGGCAAAAAGCCGTCCTACTGAGACATCCGCCATGACACCATAGATAAGGAAGGTAACGCTTGGGGGAATCAGAACGCCAAGCGCGCCGCCGGCGGAGATACAGCCACAGGCAATGCGCTTATCGTAACCGCGCTTAAGCATTGAAGGCAGCGCAATAAGACCCATGCTGACCGTAGCCGCACCGCTGATGCCGGCACACGCCGCGAAAATCGTGCACACCAGGACTGTTCCGACTGCGAGACCGCCTTTGATGCGTCCAAACAGGTTATACATCAGTTCGTAAAGGTCATCGGCGATACCGCTTTTCTCGAGGAACTCTGCCATCATATAGAAAAGAGGCAGCGCCAGCAAAACAGTACTGCGCATGGTTCCCAGTGTTTGAGTAGCAGCCATATTGAGACCGCCGGCACCCCAGATGACCCAGGTTAATATCAGCGCAGTACCACCGATGACAAAGGCAAACGGTGCTCCCGTTGAAAGCAGCACCAGCATACCTCCGAAAAGGAGTACCGTGGTAAGTTCTGTGCTCATCTAAGCTCCTTTCCGGTTATTGCCAGATGGATGTCCCGTACAAATTTGACTGTTGTTTGCAGCAGAAGCAGAGCGGCTCCTACGGGTATCATGAGTCGCAGTGGGTATAATGGAGGCCCCCATGTGGTGTTGCTGTGCTCGTTAATCTTTGCTGCTGCCAGGAAAAACGACCAGCCGTATTTGATCATGACCGCACAAATGAATAATGGCAACGCGTACATGAACGTATCCATAGTTGCCTTGCCTCTTTTAGAAAGCTTCTCATAAAGGATTTCCACATTTACAAAGCCGCCGCGCCAGAAACAATAGGCGCCGGCAAGGATGAACTGAGCCCCGAAGATATAGGTACCCAGTTCATGAGCCCACCTGGTTGGCGAATTGAAAACATAACGTGAAACGATTTCGTAAACGATGATGGATAGATAGACCAGGACAAGTGGAGCGAGAATTACCCCGCTCCACTTGCTCAGACTATCTATTAAGGACAAAATCTTTTTTATAGTCTGCATTCTTCCTCACTATCTGAAGATACCGGGATTACTCGATCTTATAGCTGGTATAGCCCGCATCCCTCAGGTAGTTAGTGACAATTTGCACCGCTTTTTTGGCACCGGGACCCTTGGCGGCGATGTTGTTCCAAACGTTCTCAGCAGATTTCAGCAAAGCCGGGTAATCTGATTCCGGAATGGTGCAAACCTGCAGACCCTTCTTCTTCATCTCTTCCATGGCAGCGATACTGGCAAACACTTCTGCGTCATAGCTCCGTGCCAGGCACATGGTATCAGCTGACATCTGAACTATTTTTTGCATATCCGGAGAAAGAGCCGCCCAGTTCTTGGGATTGACGTAGGCATCATACCCGAAACAGGCTGCAAAGATAGCCGGGTAAATCATGTACTTGGCAACCTCGTGCCAGGCAAAGTCACGGATAGTAACCTCAGCACCCCAGGTAGCACCATCGACAGTGCCGCTGGCGAGGGCGGTATAAACCTCAGCGCCCGGAATCATGACGGTAGATGCTCCGAGACCCTCGAGGAACATGGCAAGGGTAGTATGAGTTCTGACCTTCTTGCCTTTCCAGTCCGCTGCGCGATTGACCGGGACCCTGGAGATAACAGGAGAGCCGCCCCTCATCTGGAAACCGAGCAGATGAACACCATTGGCGGCATAACCTGCCTCAAAGTGTTCTTTCAGACCGTAGCTGAGATAGGTCATGACCATGTCTTCAAGGTGGCGCCAGCCGAACGGAAGACTCACGGCATCCATTTCAGGCAAGAACCCTTTCTGGTATCCGGGAGAGCTGATGCCGATTTCAATCATGCCCGTGTTGACCGCCTTGAAAATATCAAGGTCAGGGCAAAGGGCACCGGGCGGATTCAATGTGATGGAAAGTCTGCCGTTGGTCGCTGCTTCAATATCCTTGACGAAAGGCACGTAAGTCTTGTTCCAGAACAGGCCATTAGGCGGGCAAATCTGCTGCAGCTTCCATTTAATGACCTGTGCTGCAGGTGTCGTCGCCGGCTTGGTGGCGGCCGGAGTGGTCGCGGCAGGAGTTGTGGCTGACGGTTTAGTCGCAGATGGTGTCGTCGCGCCGGGAGTAGTCGCCGCAGGAGTTGTCGGCGCAGTCTGCTTGGCACAAGCTGAGAGCACCAAAGATGAAATGACCACGATAATGAGACAGATGCTGCCGAGTAAAGTCAATAACCTTTTACTATTCAATTTTCCCCTCCTCAAAACTTTGCAACCTTAGATTACTGTGTAAAAATGGCTTACTGCACCTTGTAAGAAGTATAGCCCATATCGCGGCAGTAATCGGTTACAATCTTGACTGCCTGCTTTGCCCTGTCTCCCTTACCTGCGATACTG
>JAQTVW010000037.1 GCA_028706655.1 Dehalococcoidales bacterium
TTCGCCGCCCAGCGCGGCTTGAAAATCGCCGAGGAGAAGAACGACGCCTGCCAGAACTACGCCAGCCTCATCACGGTTTCCATAGTAACCAGCACCGGCACCACGACGGTCGCCGGGACGGTAATCAACGGGCAGACGCACATCGTCCGGGTGAACGATTACTGGCTGGATATGGTGCCCGCCGGTGGATACTTCCTCTTCAGCAACCACACCGACCGGCCCGGACTCATCGGGGCGGTCGGCAAGATTACCGGCGATGCCGATGTCAACATCAGCTCGATGCACCTGGGCCGTCTGGAAGCGAGAGGTCCCGCCTTGCTGGTACTGGCGCTGGATGAGCCTTTGCCGGAGGCAAGCATCAAGAAGATTCTGGCGCTCAAAGATGTCAAGAGCGCCAAGCTGGTTCAACTATAAACCGGCTCCGGAGAAGAGAAACAGGGGAGGGGGCGAACCCCCTCCCTTTCTTATGTCCAACATATTAAGAAAGAGGTCTAGTACGTTATGGATGTAGCGAAAGTAACCCGTCTTTATACCGGCGCTGATGGCGAAGCCCATTTCGAAGATTTGAAATATCCGCTCGACCAGCCGCTGGGCAGTGTGATGGCATCAGTACGGATGAAGGCAACCAGCATCCTGTTCCTGACGACGAGCAACTGGCAATCGTTCGGGTGGCATCCCGCGCCGCGCCGGCAGTATCTCATCTGGACACAGGGCAAGGTGGAAATCGAAATCGGCGACGGCAGTAAAAGGATAATCGGCGTGGGGGATGTCCTGCTGGCGGAAGATACGACAGGCCGCGGGCATATCACCCGCAGCATCGGCGCGGAGCCGCAGCAGGCAGTTGTCATAACTGTTGACTGAAACCGCCTCATTAATTGACTTGATGCAGGGGCGGTGTTATCATAAACCCGAAGCTAATAAAGAAAATGGTCTTACTGGCTTCTCCGTTAATTATATATGTCCGCATTGACTGACCTTTATCCGCAGATTCAAGCCTGCCGCCGCTGTGAAATCGGCTACTCCCGCACGAAAGCAGTGCCGGGGGAGGGGTCAGAACACGCCGAAATCATGTTCATCGGGGAGGCGCCGGGGTGGCATGAAGACCAGCAGGGGCGCCCGTTCGTAGGTCCCGCCGGGCAATTCCTCGACCAGCTTATCGCTTCAATAGGCTTGAAGCGGGAACAGGTCTATATCGCCAACGTGGTCAAATGCCGCCCGCCGAATAACCGCGAGCCGCTTCCTACGGAAATCCAGAACTGCAAGTCCTGGCTGGATGAGCAGATAAAACTGGTGCACCCGAAGATGATTGTCACGCTGGGGCGTTTTTCCATGGAGAAGTACTTCCCCGGTAAAACCATCAGCAAGATACACGGCACAGCGAAGCGCGAGGGGGACATCATCTACTTCGCGATGTACCATCCGGCGGCAGCGCTGCACCAGGGCAACCTGCGCAAGGACATCGAAGCGGATATGCTCAAGATTCCCCGGGTGCTGGCGGAAGCCGCGCCTGCCGTCCAGGAGCCGGAGAAACCGGCAGAGCAACAGAAGCAGTTAAATTTATTTTGAGGTGTGAATGGTAACCAAATCAAAGCTAAAGATAATACCCCTCGGTGGGCTGGGAGAAATCGGCAAGAACATGATGGTGGTGGAGTTCGAGGGAGATATTATCATCATCGATGCCGGTCTGATGTTCCCGGAAGAAGAAATGCTGGGCATCGACCTGGTCATTCCGGACATCAGCTACCTGCTGGAACATAAAAACAAGATACGCGGCATCTTTATTACTCACGGTCATGAAGACCACATCGGGGCGCTGCCTTATGTGCTGCCCCAGATTAACGTACCGGTATATGCCACCAAGCTTACCCATGGGCTCATCAGCGTCAAACTCAAGGAACGGAAGGCGCTCCAGGGCGCGACGCTTAAGGTGGCCACCCCCGGAGAAGAAATCACTGCCGGCAAGTTCCGCGTGGAGTTTTTCTCGGTCTGTCACAGCATTCCGGACGCCGCCGGACTGATTATCCGTACCCCGCTGGGGACGATGGTGCATACCGGGGATTTCAAACTGGACTACACACCGGTCAGCGGCAAACCGACCGATATGTCCCGCCTGGCGCATCTGGGCATGCAGGGCGTCCTGCTGCTCTGTTCTGATTCCACATATGCGGAGCTGCCCGGCTATACGCCATCGGAAAAGACGGTCGGGGAATATCTGGACAGGATAATGGCGGAGGCGAAAGGCCGTGTCATCGTCACAACCTTCTCCTCTTTAATTTCCCGCGTCCAGCAAGTGATTGACGCCGCAGCGAAGTACGGGCGGAGGGTCTACATCGCGGGTCGCAGCATGACCGACACGGTGCGTATGGCGGTGGAACTGGGCTATCTTAACGCGCCTAACGGTATACTGGGGCAAATCGATGAAGTGCGCGGTATGCCCGCGGAGAAAATCGTCCTGGTGACAACGGGCAGCCAGGGCGAACCGACCTCGGCGCTGGTGCGCATGGCAAACCGCGACCATCCCCATGTCCACATCCAGCGCGGCGATACGATTGTGCTTTCCGCGACGCCGATTCCGGGCAACGAAGCGCTGGTCAACCGGACGGTGGACAACCTCTTCAAGCAGGGCGCGCGGGTGCTCTATCACAAACTCGCCGATGTGCACGTCCACGGTCACGGCAGCCAGGAGGAATTAAAACTCCTCATCAACCTGGTCAAGCCGAAATATTTCATGCCGGTGCACGGTGAATACCGCCACCTGAGTCTCCACGCTGACTTGGCGCGTTCCATCGGGATGTCTAACGACAACGTCTTCGTGATGGAAGACGGACAGGTGCTGGAAATCGGCGCGCAGTCCGCGAAGATAAACGGCAAGATAGGCTCCGGGAACGTCTATGTCGACGGTCTCAGCGTCGGCGATATCGATGGCGTGGTACTGCGCAACCGCCGCATGCTCTCCAAGGATGGCATCGTGGTGGTGATTATCACGGTGAACCGCCAGACGGGCAAGGTGGTCGGGCGTCCTGATATCGTGACCCGCGGTTTCGTGGACACCCGCGAGTTTAATGATATGATTGAACAGAGCCGCGACGTGCTCGCGCAGACTCTCGACCATGGCGGCGCCCGTGCCGCGGATTGGACCTTCCTCAACACCAAGGTCAAGGACACCTTGGAGAAGTTCTATTATCAGCAGACCAAGCGCCGCCCGATGATTCTACCCTTCATGGTGAAGGTGTAGTCCTTAACCCGCATATCGGATGAGTTATGGCAAAAAAACGAGCCGGTAAGTCCCGCGATAACGACAGCGCCTCTGGGCTGAGCCGCTTTTTCCACGCCGTCACATCAACCCCGTGGCGGCAGTTGATTTTGCTCGCGGTGATGATTGTGCTGCTTACCTGGCAATGGCCGGCGATTGAAGCCGCCGCGGGTGGACTGGCTGCCCTGTTCGGCTGGGGGTTGATTATCCTTATTGCCGGAGCGATTACCGTGCTGGTGATGGTGCGGCAGGGCAAGGCTGCCTCATTTGTCCTGCGCTGGAACTGGTGGCTGGGCGGTATTTCCTTCCTCATGGCGGTGTGGGGGGTGCTGGGCTTCCTCAGGATGGGGGGCGCTTTCGGACAGGCGATTATCGGCGCGCCGCAATCGGCTTGGGGCAATGTCCTCGGCGCACTGCGTATCTGGCTGCTGATGTTTTTAGGCGTTATTCTGATATTTCCTGCTGCCTGCTGGCTGCTCGCCGGGCGCGCCGTGCGCGGGATAACACGGCGGATGAAGCAGCGCCGCCTTATGCACGTACCGCCGGCAACAGGGTCACATTTACCGTTACAACCGGCGAAATCTAGCCGTCCGCCGCGTGCCGCGAGGGTCACTCCAGCGGCTACTGAAGATGAAGCGCCTGATGGAACACCTTCCCCGGCAGAGATGGAAACCGGGGCGGCGCCGGAAGCTGCCAAGCCGGAACGGGCGGGCTTGAAGCAAGTCGCCGCCGATGTCTGGAAGAAGTACGGACAGTCCGGCAAGCTAATCACCATCGACGGTTGGAAACTGCCGCCGCTGGATATCCTGGATACGACACCGGAGGTAGAGTTCAGCGAGGCGGATAACATGCGCCGCGCCAAGCAAATCGAAGATTCCCTTTCGAGCTATGGCGTGGAAGCCAAGGTAGTGCAGATAAACACCGGTCCCACGGTGACCCAGTTCGGCGTCGAACCAGGCTGGGACCGGAAAACCAAAGAGCTCAAAGAAAAGGACAAAGACGGCAACGTTAAAGTCAGCACGGTAGAGACCGGCAAGACGCGCGTCAAGGTCGAGCGCATTACCTCCCTGGCGAACGACCTCGCGCTGGCGCTTTCCGCGCCGAGCATCCGCATCGAAGCGCCGGTGCCGGGCAAGCCCATCGTCGGCGTCGAAGTACCCAACACCGTCTCCGGCGTGGTCAGCATGCGCGGCGTAATCGAGTCCAATCCCTTCCAGAAGCTGGTCGCCAAGACGAAAATGGCAGTCGCGCTGGGCAAAGGGGCGGGCGGAGAAGCGGTATCGTCAGACCTGACCAAGATGCCGCACCTGCTGGTCGCCGGGGCGACGGGCTCCGGCAAGACCGTGTGTTTGAATGCCATCATCTGCTGTCTGCTGATGCACAATACGCCTTATGACGTGCGCTTTATCATGGTAGACCCCAAACGCGTCGAACTGACGCAATATAATAGTATTCCGCACTTGGCGACGCCGGTGATTGTCGAAGCTTCCAAGGCGCTGACCGCGCTGCGCTGGCTGGGCATGGAAATGGATGAACGCTACCAGAAGCTGGCGAAAGCGGGCGCGCGCCATATCGAAGGATATAACAAGGGCAAGACCGGCGCCGAAAAACTGCCCTATCTCGTGCTGATAATCGATGAGCTTGCCGATTTAATGATGGCGGGCTTTGACGAAGTGGAAACGACTTTGTGCCGGCTGGCGCAGCTCGCCCGCGCGACGGGCATCCACCTGATTGTCGCCACGCAGCGTCCCTCGGTGGATGTGGTCACCGGTCTGATTAAGGCGAACTTCCCCACGCGCATCAGCTTTGCGGTCACTTCACAGGTGGACTCGCGCACCATCCTCGATTCCGGCGGCGCGGAAAAGCTGCTGGGCAAGGGTGATATGTTGTTCATGCCGACCGAAGCCGCCAAGCCCAAGCGCCTGCAGGGCTGCTTCCTTTCCGATGCGGAAATTGACCGGCTGGTGTATTTCTGGGGCGGTCAGCGGCAGGAAGAGAACACGCAGCAGCTGAAGATGGACAGCTTGGCGACAGCGGCGACCGCCACTACGACGGACGGCTATCCCAAGGACCCGCTCCTGGAGCAGGCACTGGCGATGGCGAATGAGCACGAGCACATCTCGACATCCTTCCTGCAACGGCGGCTGCACATCGGCTATCCGCGGGCGGCGCGGTTGATGGAACAGCTCGAAGAAGAGTTGCGGCGCACGGGCGCCGGGGAAGACCTGCCTGCTGACGATGATACCGACGCGCCCGATGATACGCCTCCGGTAGGTTACATTCACTAAGCGCTGTTATTGCGAGACCATTCTCGAAGGGAAAAGAGATTGCCGCATCGCTGCGCTCCTCGCAATGACAACCATAAATCGTCGAATACTCTCTCTATTGACAACATTCTTCCTTTGAAATAAGATTAGGGCTAATTTGTAGCGGAGGAGTGTCTGTGAATAATAGAGATGTCGCTGCGATTAGTAAACCGGCAAGTCCCGCCCGCCTCATCTACCTCGACTGGCTGCGCGTTTTCGCGATGTTCTTCGTGTTCCTGTTCCACAGCAACCGCCTGTTCACCTTTAACGACTGGCATATCAGCAACGCGCTGCGCAGTCCCATATCCACAATATTCGAGGATGCGCTGAACCTGTGGATAATGCCGTTTTTGTTCGTGCTTTCCGGCGCGGCGGTCTATTATTCCCTGCAATCAAGAAAGACGAAAGATTTTGTGAAAGAGCGGTGCCAGCGTATCGCGCTGCCGTGGATCGTGCTGGGGATGTTCGTGATGGGGCCGGTACAGGTCTACCTGGAACGGTTTACCCACGGTCAGTTCGCCGGCAATTTCTTCCAGTTTATCCCGCATTATTTCGAGGGGTTTTACGGGTTCGGGGGGAACTTCGCCTGGCCCGGCATGCACCTGTGGTATTTGATGCAGCTTTTTGTCTTTTCCATGCTGCTGCTGCCCCTTTTCATCCCCCGCGCGGGCGGCACGAGCGTTCTTGCCCGGCTGGCGGCAAAACTGGACCGCCCCTGGCAATTTTTGTTGTTGATGCTGGTCTTCGGCTTGATGGCGCCGCTGGCGGACGTCATCGGGCTGGGCAGCACGAGGGACATGGGCAGCTGGGATTCCCTTTCCTACATGACGCTGTTTGTCCTCGGCTACCTGTTTTTCGCCGGCGACTATCTGCGGGAGACAATCAAGAAATGGGGACCGGTGCTGCTGGTCAGCGGCGTGGTCTTATCCGCCGTGCACCTGACGTTGATGATTGCTATCCGGCCCGACTTTTATGAGGACATCGATCTGCGGCCGTTCTGCACGTTCACGCTGTTGACCGGGCTGCTGGGCACGGGGAGCCGCCTGCTGGAGCATAACAACGGGTGGCGGAGTTATGCCAACGAGGCAGTCCTGCCGTTCTACATCCTGCACCAGACGGTGATTCTGCTTATCGGTTTCTTTGTGGTGCAATGGAGCCTGCCGGTAAGCCTGAAATACCCGATAGTCGTAGTGCTGTCATTTACTGGGATTATGCTGATTTACGAGTTCCTCGTGCGGCGGCTGAATGTGCTGCGGTTCTTTTTCGGGATGAAGAGGAAGTAGGGGGCTAAAAGCAGGTGGTCATAGGAATGTTTGCTATTTCATGCGTATGTTTCAGTATGATGGTACACATCTGAATCTAGTCTTTCTCGATAAAAATGTCCATAATGCGTAATGGCATGAAACTTTCATCAGATAACCTCTGCATAACAATTATAGGAAGTTCGCTTACACCGCTGTTATCTTTAATAGTTAAAACCCCTTCGACTTTCCCATTAGAATAACGTGTGATTACAGCCGTTGCTATCGCAAAACTACTGAATTTTCCGCATTTCGGGCACTTAACGGATATTACATCTATTATGTTTTTATTTTCAGTAGGCTGGAAGCATCCATCATATTTTATTTCTACTACCTGCAATTTTGAATGTTCACCAAAAGGAGTAATTAGATAATAGTAGCCGGACCTATCAGAAATAATTGGCAGAGATGGAGAAAAGCTCAATTCATTTCGACAATTTCCGCAAATGAAATCAACTGGTTTAGAGGATTGGATATAAGTAGTCATCAATCTGCCTTAAATTATACGTATAAGTCTGAATTTCAACCATCCTATCCCACTCCCGCCAGCCTCTTCTCATTTTGAATCGTGACGTCGGTTACTTAACTCCTTTGTTCAGCACCTTCTGCATTTGAGCAACGAGAGGCGGCAGTTCAGTGGTCACGGTGTCCCAAACAACGTCAAGGTTTACGTCAAAGTAACCGTGAATCAAGCGGTTACGCATGCCTGTCATAGCACGCCATGGAATTTCAGGGTATTTTGAGCGCAGCTTTTCTGAAATACCCCAAGCAGCTTCGCCGATTATTTCAAGCAGGCGGACAAGCGCTAGGCTCAGCATTGCGTCTGTATCAAGGTCGGAGCGGTTCTTCCCTTTAACGAACTCCTGAGCCTTACGAGTGGCTTCAATGATATGCTGTAGCCGGCTGACATCATCAACTACCGGCATAGCACTTTTGCCTCTTTGATAACTCTCTCACGGAAGTGATGGCTCAGGTCCTGCGGAGTGCGCAGGTCAACCTTACGATTATCGAAAAGGACTGAAAGCTCATCTTCCAATTCCACGATGGTGAAAAAACCGGGCGTTCTGCCTGGCTGGAACTCAACCAGAACATCTATGTCGCTATCCGGACGGAAATCATCACGAAGCACCGAACCGAAAAGGGCGAGGCTTTTAATATGATGGCGCTGGCAAAAAGACGCAAGTTCACTTCGCGAGATATTAAATCGCTTATTCAACTCCTGCTTTACCGCGCTCACTTTCCTTACCTCTTACCTGTTTATTACACCCTGATTATATCAGAACCTGAATAACATCGGTAGATTCAGGCGTCCTTCTTCCCCTTGAGCTTCTTAATTACGGCATCCAGATAGACGCGCCCGATACTCTTGCCGTGCTGCGCCATGCGCTCACGCTTTTTTCTTAGCTTCTCGGCGCGGCGTTCCTGCCGGGTCTCTCTGGGCGGCTCTTCGTATTTCATCCTGCTCCATCTCCACGAGCGTCTTCCTCAGGTCTATGATGCGGTCGCGCAGGAGCGCCGCCTTCTCAAAATCGAGGGCGCGGGCGGCGGCTTTCATCTGCGGCTCGAGGTCTTTGACCAGCCGCGCCAAATCTTCCCTGGAGCGCGGGGCGGCGGCGTAGGGCACCTTCTCCTCGGCGACGACCTTGATGCGCTCTGTGATGTCACGTATCGCTTTACGGATGCCCTGCGGCGTGATGCCGTGCTCTTTATTATATTCTTCCTGGATATGGCGGCGGCGTACAATCTCGTCGATGGCAGCCTGCATCGACATGGTTACTTTATCAGCGTACATGACGACGTGCCCATCGATGTGGCGGGCGGCGCGTCCCATCGTCTGGATGAGGGCTTGCTCCGAGCGCAGGTAGCCTTCCTTATCGGCATCGAGTATGGCGACCAGACTAACCTCGGGCAGGTCGAGCCCTTCCCGGAGCAGGTTGATGCCCACGATGACGTCATACACGCCCAGCCGCAGGTCGCGGAGGATTTCGATGCGCTCCAGCGTCTGCACTTCGGAGTGCAGGTAATGGGTCTTGACGCCCATTTCGATTAGGTAATCGGCAAGCTCTTCCGCCATGCGCTTGGTGAGGGTGGTGACGAGGCAGCGCTCGCCCTTGTCCACGCGCTTTTTAATCTCCGCCATGAGGTCGTCAATCTGCCCCTTCGTGGGTTTGACCTCGATGGTGGGTTCCAATAATCCGGTGGGGCGGACGAGCTGTTCCACGATTTGTTTGCTGTGCTCCCGCTCGTAATCGGCGGGGGTCGCCGAGACATAGACAATCTGGTTGAAGCGCGTCTGGAACTCATCGAAGCTGAGCGGGCGGTTGTCCAGCGCCGAAGGCAGGCGGAAACCGTAATCGATGAGGGTCTGCTTGCGGGAGCGGTCGCCGTGGAACATGCCGCGTATCTGCGGCAGCGTCATGTGCGATTCGTCAATAAATAGCAGGTAATCTTTCGGGAAGTAATCGAGCAGCGTCCAGGGCGGGCTGCCCGGCACGCGGGCGGAGAGGTGTCGGGAATAGTTCTCCACGCCGGAGCAGTAACCGGCTTCGCGGAGCATTTCGAGATCATAGTTGGTGCGGGATTCCAGCCGCGCGGCTTCCAGCACTTTGTCCTGCGCGCGCAATTCCTTGAGCCTATCGGCAAGCTCCTGCTTGATGGCATCGATTGCCGCCATGAGCTTATCGTGCGAGGTGACGAAGTGCTTGGCGGGATAAATGTCCACCGATTCCGACTCGGAGAGGATTTCGCCGGTGAGGGGATCGACGGAGATGATGCGCTCGATTTCATCGCCGAAGAATTCAATGCGCAGCGCCATGTCTTCATAAGCAGGCTGGATTTCCAGCGTATCGCCGCGGATGCGGAACTTGCCGCGGGAAAGGTCCATATCGTTGCGCTCGTACTGCATATCGACGAGGCGGCGCAGCAGGTTCTGCCGCCCGAAAGCGGCGCCCTTCTTGAGGCTGACGACAAAGCTGCGGTATTCCTCCGGCTCGCCGAGACCGTAGATGCAGGAGACCGAGGCGACAATCAGCGTGTCCCGCCGCTCGAAGAGGGCGCGGGTGGCGGCGTGGCGCAGCTTATCGATTTCGTCGTTGATATCGACTTCTTTTTCGATGTAGGTGTCCGTGCGCGGGACATAGGCTTCCGGCTGGTAATAATCGTAATAGCTGACGAAATATTCGACGGCGTTGTTGGGGAAGAATTCTTTGAACTCGGCGGCAAGCTGCGCGGCGAGGGTCTTGTTGTGGCAGATGACGAGCGTGGGACGCTGCACGCGCGCCACGACATTCGCCATGGTGAAGGTCTTGCCGGAACCGGTCACGCCCAGCAGGGTCTGCTCGCGGTAGTTTTTCTCCAGTCCCTCCGCCAGCTTGTCCACCGCCTGCGGCTGGTCGCCGGTCATTTTGAAATCGGAGACAATTTCGAACTGGGGCATGGGACTCCGCTATTCCGGTTTTATGGGGAGGTCGTCCAGCTTCTTTTTCAGCTCGGCGGCTTCAGGGTCTTTCGGCGCGCTGCCCAGGGTCTTGCAGAGCTTCGCATGCAGCTTGGGATCGAGGATTTGTCCCGCCTCGCAGTACTGCTTCGCCTTGTCTTTCGCCGATGCCAGCAGGGCAGGCTTGATGACAAAATAATCGAACCCCACGATGGCGCCGCCCGCCAGCAGGAGTACGGCGATCTGGAGGGAAACCTGATTTTCCGAGATGGCGAGGAAAGCGAGTGCGACAATGACTGCCAGGATGACGACGAAGATACCCGCGGTGAGCCAGAGTTTGCCGTTCATGATTCCCTCCTGTTGATTTTTAAGAGCCTACCATCGCGCCGATGAGCAGTCCCGCCAGCGCGCCCATGATAGCCCCTGACCAGGGGTTATTCGAAGCGCCTCAGCAGGGACCCGTGCTTTTAGCCTTGCTGCCGAAATAGCCGATGACCCAACCCACCCCTCCGCCGATGACCGCACCGATAATTGTTGCCGGTACCATATCCACCCCTCCCCAAAATAACTATGTTTCCAGTTACAGTATAGCTTACTTGGGCAAGGGGAAGTAAATAGGGAGTGCCAGTCATTCTGAACGAAGTGAAGAATCCGTAATTGATAGAGTAACGGATTCTTCGTCGCTGGTGCTCCTCAAGAATGAAAAAAGCTACCGGCTGTGAGGGAGTCCTTTCATGGCGTCAAGCTGCTGCCAGAGTTTGGCGGCTTCCAGGTCGTTGCGGGCGGTGGCGAGCATGCGGTAAACGTTGCGGGAACGCCAGTCGTCCTGCCAGCGGTTTTCCGCAACCATACGGCGGGCGTGGACGATTGCCCAGTGCGTCTGGAACGGCTTGAGGACGAGGTGGCAGAACGCGATGACCGCGCCCAGTCCGAGCAGCATGAGGATATTGAACAGCAGAAAATGGGTGGATAACATGTTGCCTCCTGAAAAAATTATCTAATTGAAGTCTAAATAACAGGAAGGCAGGCGGCAACATGGAGAGTATGTATTTGGGGTAAAAAGCAGCACCTAAAAAGCTAATGTCTATTTGGAAGGGTTAATACTAGGATAGAGTACATAGTAGTACATGGTAGTAAATGGTAGTAAATGGTAGTAAATGGTAGTAAAAGAGAGAAAACAAGAGCAAACACATGTCATGACATATTGACAAACTATATACTATAGTATATAATTAGTCGCCAATAACCGTAGTTGCTTGACAAAAGAGAAATTCTCGGTTAGTATGATAATTGTAGGAGGGAGAGATTGATTAGTGTCCAAAAAACGTGAAACCCCCTGTTGAAGCAAGGAGTTTCACATACTAAGACCTGGGGAGCTATGGATAACAGTGTCATATTAGCATGTGCACTCTGTAGCGTCAAGCGGTGAGTCGACACTTCCTAGGCAAATAAATAAGGAGGCGATTATGATTCCTATAATCATTAACATCATAATTGCTCTTGCACTCTTTCCAGTAGTTATAGAACTGGTTAAAATCGCAGTAAGTTTACTATAGCCTGATTTCTCTAGGGCTTTATAGTAATGCAGTCTTCTCCCTCCTCCTACCTTTTTCTCCTCTGAACTACCACTTCCTGCCCGCTTTGACCGGCGGCAATCACCCGGTAATCGCAATCGCGCCCGTGCAAAAGTAAATATTCCGCGTTGTTCACCAGGTCGCCCATCAGGCTGCTTTGCGTGCAGTACTTCTTCACCCAGCCGGGCACCCCGGCAAACTCCGGCCCCTGCCCGATGACCTCCCAGTATTCGCCGGGCTGCCCCTGCCGGCGGCGCTTGAGGAGCAGGAACACCACAGCCGCAATCGCGACAGCGATAATTCCAACCCCGATAACGATAATTCCAATCATGTAAGGCATGATTATTCCACCTCCAGCAGGGTGAAGCCGCTGGCTTTATCCTTTTTGCGGGCGGCTTTAGCGCCGACAATCTCGTAGATGACAGCTTCGGCGACCAGCCAGGTTTTGACGCCGTGGCGCAGGCAGCCGGCGATGGTCTGTCCGGAGCGGCCGAGCGCGCCGTGGATGTGCAGGATGGGCTTGCCGGATGCGTCCGGGGCGAGCACGCCGTTGGCGACCGCCTCATGCGCGCCGTCCACGGGGAGGAGCATGGGTTCGGGGGGCATTTCCGCCGAATGACGGGGACCGACCACAAGCTGCCCCTCGCCGATGCCGCCGACGAGGACGACATGCCCCGTCTTGATGCCTTTAGACGCGGCAAACTCCTCGATGCAGGCGGGAATCATATCGCCGTCTTCCAGCCGCAGGACGAATACCCTGCCGATTTTACCTTCGGTTGCTTTCATAAAGACCTCCGATTGAAAATCCCTCTCGGTCTCCCCTTATTAAGGGGAGAAGCCGGCAAGTTTCCCTCTTTGGAAAAGAGGGATTAAGGGAGATTTTATTTCCTTATTTGCCGCCGAAGAACTGGAGCGCCAGCCGCACTTTCTCTTCGAGGGTCTGTTTGCCGGCGGGTAATGCAAAAACGGCGCGGGATGCTTCCGCCGCCGAGTAGCCCAGACCGATAAGCGCCGCCAGGACATCGGCGTTTTCCGGGGCGGGGGGCGTGGTGGGGGTAATCGTCCAGCCGGCGCCCACCTTGTCTTTAAGCTCAAGAATGATGCGCCCCGCCGTCTTCTTGCCGATACCGGGGACAGTCGTGAGCAAATCCGCGTTGCCGGTGGCAATCGTCGCGGCAAGCTGGTCGGCAGGCATGGCGGAAAGCAGTGCCAGCGCCAGCTTCGGACCGATGCCGGTGACGCCCAGCATCGTCTCGAACAGCCAGAGCTCTTCAGAAGCGGCGAAACCGTAAAGGGAGAGATTATCTTCACGCACCTGGAGATGGGTGTATAGCTTGACCTCGGTATTGATTCCGAGGAGGTCGCTTAAAACAGACGTCGGTACGAAGACCTGGAAGCCGACGCCGTTGACGTTGATAATGACGAAGTTGTCTCCGCTCGATTCCAGCTTACCGGTCAGGCTCGCTATCATGGTTACCTCCCTCGTTCCAGAAGCCCGGTGAGATGCGCTTCCCGCGAGTGGCAGATGGCGACCGCCAGCGCATCGGCGGCATCGTTGGGTTCGGGAAGCTCCGCCATGCCGAGCTGGAGCTTGACCATCTGCTGGATTTGCTCCTTGCTGCTGGCGCCGTAGTTGGCGACGCTCTGCTTGATTTTGGCGGGGGTGTATTCAAAGGCGGGGAGATGATTATCGGCGGCGGCAAGCAGGGCGATTGCCTGCGCTCTGCCGATTGCCATCGCGGAATGGACGTTCTTGGCGACAAACGGCTGCTCCACGGCGACGACTTCAGGGTGATGGAGACGGATGAGTTCCTGCAGCGATTTGTAAAGATTGGAGAGACGTTCGGCGATAGGCTGTTTGGCGGAACCGGTAAGAGCACCGCAGGCAACCAGGGCAATTTCGTCACCACGGCTATCAATCACGCCGTAGCCCATGACCAGTGTGCCCGGGTCGATGCCCAGAATTATCATATTACATTCAATATAATCAGGCTATTTCATGCCTGCCTGTTCCTGGTAGGCAGCCAGCACGGCATCGGAGAAATCGGCGTTGCTGTAAACTGCCTGCACATCATCGATTTCTTCCAGCTTGTCCAGCAGCTTGAGCGCCGCGACGCCGGATTTCTCATCAAGCTGTACCAGCGTCTTGGGCTCCATGGACAGCTCGGTGGTGGTTGTGGGGATATTCTTCTCTTTCAGGGCGAGGCGCACTTTCTCCAGGTCTTCCGTTTTAGTGTATATTTCGACGATATCACCGCTGACATGCACGTCATCGGCGCCCTTATCAATCGCAAAAAGTTCGATTTCCTCGGGATTCAAGCCTTTGGCATCCACTGTAATGTGCCCTTTCTGGTCGAAAAGCCAGGCGACGCAGCCGCTTTCGCCGAGGCTGCCGCCGTGACGGGTGAAGGTGCTGCGGATTTCCTGCACGGCGCGGTTGCGGTTATCGCTCATTGCTTTGACCAGTACCGCTACTCCGCTGGGGCCATAACCCTCGAGGATCATTTCGGCAAGGATGACGCCTTCAAGTTCACCGGCGCCTTTCTTAATGGCACGGTCGATGTTGTCCATAGGCATATTGGCATCACGCGCTTTCTGGATTGCCAGCCGCAGGCGGAAGTTGGATTCCGTATTGCTGCCGCCCTGGCGGGTAGAAATGATAATTTCACGGGTCAGCTTGGTGAAGAGCTGTCCCCGCTTGGCATCGGCGGCGCCCTTCTGGTTCTTGATATTAGCCCACTTGGAATGTCCTGACATAGCGTCACCCTCCTCCGGGAGACCCAATCTAAACAATAGATTTTATCATGTCAGATGCACATAATCAAAAGGGAACTTTGCCAAATTGTACCTGCCTTGCTTTTCAGGCTGGCATTTAATATAGTTAAGGAGATTGTTCCAAAATTGGAAGGTGGGGTAAACAGATGAGCGAAACAGTACTTAACGTAATATTAATTATAGTTATCCTGGGACTGATGGTGGCGAACTTCTTCGTCCGCAAAGCCAAGATGGAGCGTTCGGCACTGGGCAGGGTGGTTACGGTGCTCGATGAATTGAGATACAATGAGAAGCTCACCGGCGCCGCCGCGACCGGGCAGAAAATCAAAAAATTCCGCACGAAGCGCTGGATGAGTAATCAATACAAGATTGACTTCGTCCCGACCGAAATCGTGAAAAAACTGACGAAAGCCTATGAAGCTATCGTGGGCATCAACGTCCAGCTGGACCGGGCGATAAAAACCGGCGCGGACATTCATCTTGTTGGAGTCGACCCGGCGAGCATCAAGGGGACAGTTACCGACGCCCAGTTCGAGCTGCGCGAATGGCTGCGCACCAATATGGACAATCCCGCTCTTCAGCCCAAGAACAAGGGGATACTCGGCAGCCTGTTCGGCGGTGGCGGCGGCTTGTTCGGCGGCAAACGGTAAGACAGAAACCTCCTGCAGGTTAATATGGCTCCGAAAAAGCGGACGGGCATCTTTTTTACCTATTTCCAGGGTGAGCGGCTGCGCGATTTCCCCGGGGCGCTGGCAGGTATCCTCGATAAAGAAAACGTAACCTACTATGACGCCGTCTACGAAGAGCGTGACGGGCTTTACTACCTCGAACCTCTCCAGCCTGACATACTGCGCAAGGTGCATTCCTGGCAGATGATACAGGAAATACAACTCACCGAAGACTTTGATGCGGCGCTATACTCCGCCAGCGGCACGGTGCGGGCGGCGGAGGAAATCAACCGGGGCAACATCGATAACGCCTTCGTGTTCACCAGCTTCGGCGACCATCACGCCGGGCGGGATTTTTTCGGCGGCATGTGTTACTTCAACGGCGCGGCGCTCGCTATCGAAATCCTGAAGGAGCAGGGCGCCCGCAGGTTCGCCATCGTGGACACGGACTGTCACCATGCTGACGGCACACGGGATATTTTCGCTGCTGACGCCAATGTGCTCCATGTGTGTTTCTGTCATCAGGACTATGCCGATAATAAGAATAAGGTGGATGTGCTTATCCCCAATCGCACGACCGATGCGGAATACCTGGCTAAAGTCAGGCAGGAGTTCGTACCCCGCGTGGTGGCGTTCCAGCCGGAATACATCTTCTGGGAGTTCGGGTACGATGCTACGCTGGGAGACTACGGGGACAAGGGACTGACGCCGGACTGCCACATAGAGCTGGCGAAGATTATCAAAAACGTCGCCGACCGCATTTGCGGCGGCAGGCTGGTGGTGGTGCTGTGCGGAGGCTCGCGGCGGGAGACGGCGACCTACGCTATCCCCCGGATTATTTCATGTCTCGCCGGGTTGGACAATCCCTAAACGGACGGCAAATGGTTGTCCCATCTTTGCAGATACACTTCTTTCAGTTGTTTCAGCAGCGCCTGGTATGAATCCGTGTGGATATTTTCCGTGGACATGATGAGCGCATCCTCGCGGTTATCCAGGTAATATGCTTTCCGCACGCCCATTTCGATGAATCCGTATTTGCGGTAGAGGCTCTGGGCGCTGGTGTTGGAGGCGCGCACCTCCAGCGTCATGTTGGTTGCTTTGAGCTTCTGCGACAGGTCGATGATGTGAATCAGCAATAATTCGCCGATGCCACGGCGCTGGTGACTTTTCCGCACGGCGATGTTGGTCACGTGGGCTTCGTCCGCCAGTATCCAGATGCCGGCGAACCCGGAGATAAATTGTTCCGGCGGGAGAGCGGCGGGGGACTTCCTGCCCCACGTAACCAGCCGCGACCACCAGCCGCGAGCCTCCCCTGGGGGCGGGGGCATAACGGCGCCTTCTTCACAGGCGACAATATAACGGGCAACCAGATTTTGCAGCTCGTGTTTATAGTTGGGCGGGGGCCACTGACCGGGGAAGGCTTCACGGTCGATTTCATTGACCTGGGAGACATCTTCCTTGCGCATGGGGCGGATAATATGAGGCAAGGCAAAAACCTCCATTGTTGTGATATTTTATCATATCCGGCGGAATATGCAACTTTGCTTCGGATATCAGCTATGGTTTTGACTAACAGGCAGTCAAACGTTATACAATATTATAGAGGATTTACAGCCTTGTCAATTACCCTGCCCGCTTCGGGCGGTTTGACATATCATATTCAAAAACCTATCTTTTTACCCTGTCATTCGTTGTATAATGTAGCACAGGGTAACAAATACGTTGCCGGCACCAGCCGGCTGG
>JAQTVW010000038.1 GCA_028706655.1 Dehalococcoidales bacterium
GTTGCGGTGCAGGCTCTCATCAAACAGGCTGACGGAACAACCGACGGTTCCCTGGGTACGGGGGTGATTGTCGACCAGGACGGCGTGATTGTTACCAGCCTGCATATCATCGCGGATGCGGAGGAAATCCGGGTCATCTTTGCCGATGGCAGCGAATCCGAAGCGGCGGTATTGGGAACTGAACCGGAAAACGACCTTGCCGTGCTCCAGGCGCTGGTAATTCCTGATGACCTCGTGCCTGCGGTCCTCGCCAGTTCGGCAGGTCTGCAGGTCGGCGATGAAGTTATCGCGGTGGGTAATCCGTTTGGCGTACTCAATTCGGTCTCGGCGGGCGTTGTTTCGGGGCTGGGGCGGGATTTCCAGTTGCCCGAAAGCGACATTACCCTGCGAAATCTGATTCAATTCGATGCCGCGGTAAACCCCGGCAACTCCGGCGGACCGCTCATCAACCGCAATGGTGAAGTCGTGGGCATCGTCACCGGGCTGCTTAATCCCACGGACGAATAATTTTTCATCGGCATCGGCTTTGCCGTGACCATCGAGACTGCCGGAGCCGCGGCGGGCGCGCCGCCGGTATAGTCATCCAAACTGCGGACATTCTGGTTGGGAGGATATATGGTTGAGGAAGTAAAAACTCCGGAAGAAGCTACCCTGATGGAACAACTGTTATACGAGATTAAGAAAGTAATTGTGGGGCAGGACCACCTGCTGGAGCGGGTGCTGGTTGCCATCCTGTCCCAGGGGCACCTGCTGGTGGAAGGCGTGCCCGGGCTGGCAAAGACGCTTACCATCAAGACCCTGGCGGAAGCCGTTCAGGGCACCTTTAAACGCATCCAGTTCACTCCTGACCTCGTGCCGGCAGACCTCATCGGGACGCGTATCTACAATCAAAAGACCGGGGAATTCAGCACTTCATTGGGTCCTGTTTTTACCAATCTTCTCCTCGCGGATGAAATCAACCGGGCTCCCGCCAAGGTACAAAGTGCGTTGCTGGAAGTGATGCAGGAACGGCAGGTGACCATCGGCGGACAGACTTTCAAAGTGCCCGAACCCTTCCTCGTCATGGCGACGCAGAACCCTATCGAAACGGAAGGGACGTACCCCCTGCCTGAAGCGCAGGTCGACCGCTTTATGATGAAGGTAATCGTGGATTACCCCGCAGAAGCCGAAGAGTTTGTTATCGTGGAGCGGATGACCGGGGCGCTGGCTCCGGTAAAAGCGGTAGTGAACACCCGGCAATTGATTGAACTGCGCCAGCAAGCCAGCCGCGTCTATGCCGACCCGGCGCTCATGTGGTATGCGGTGCACCTGGCAACTGCAACGCGGGAACCGGACAAGTACGGCATTCCCGATATCGCCAAATACATCATGTACGGCGCCAGCCCCCGCGCTTCCATCAACCTGATTCTGACTTCGCGCGCCCTCGCTTTTGTCCGCGGGCGGGACTACGTGGTCGCACAGGACATTAAAGATATGGCGCTCGATGTGATGCGCCACCGCCTTGTCCTTTCCTATGAAGCGATGTCCGACGGGATAAACGGCGATATGCTGCTCCAGCGGATAATGGAAGCTATTCCTGCCCCGGCAGAACCATTGCAGGCACATGCCGATGAAAAATCCTGAGAGAATTTTACAGCGCCTGGAATGGACGGTCATCCGCCGTCTTGATGGTCTCCTGCAGGGCGATTACCGTACCCTGTTCCACGGTTTCGGGCTGGACCTGGCGGAACTCCGCGAGTACCAGCTTAGCGATGATGTCCGCTACATCGACTGGAACGTGACCGCGCGGATGCAGATGCCGTACGTCCGCCAGTATTTTGAAGACCGTGAAGTCACCGCGTGGTTCCTCCTCGATCTGAGTCCTTCGATAGATTTCGGCACGGTAGACACGCTCAAGAGTAATCTCCTATTGGACCTGGTGACGCTGCTGGCGCGTTTGCTCACGCGTCACGGCAACCGCGTCGGCGCTATTTTGTATGACAGCCAGGTAAAACGCATAGTGCCGGCGCAGAGCGGCAGGCTCCATGTCCTGCGCATGGTCAATGATATCCTCAACCAGCCTCAGCCGCAACACACTGCCATGACCAATCTTGCCGACCTGTTTGAAACGGCGTTCCGCACTATCCGCCGCCGCTCTCTGGTCTTTGTCATTTCCGATTTTATCAGCACACCAGGATGGGAAAAGCCGCTCAGCGTGCTGGCGCAAAGGCATGAAGTCCTGGCGTTGCGCCTGTTCGACCCGCGTGAAATGGAACTGCCGGATATCGGGCTGACTGTGATGGAAGACTCGGAAACCGGCGAGCAGCTTTTCATCGATACTCATGACAAGAGATTCCGCCGGAGGTTTGAAGAATCGTCGCAACGCCGCGAGCAGGAACTGAACACGGCATTCCGCCGCGCCGGTGTTGACGTTCTGAAATTATCTACAGAAGCTGACCTGGCAAAAGAGATGGTGCGGTTCGCCACCATCAGGCGGCAGCGTAAAATGTCGCCGGCGTCTTTTGCCAGAACCAATGAGAGACTGGTCCGGGTGGGTTAAGGGAGGGGAACATGTCATTCCTGTGGATAAAGTTGTTGTGGCTGCTGCTTTTAATACCGGTCCTGGTGCTGGCTTATGTTCTCGCCCAGCGGCGCCGGCGGAAATACGCGGTACGGTACTCCAGCCTGGCGCTCGTCCGTGACGCGGCGGGACGCGGACCGGGGATGCGGCGCCATATTCCCGCGATTATTTTCCTGACCGGTCTGGCGGTCATGATTTTCGCCCTGGCGCGACCGGCGGCGACGGTAATGCTGCCTTCCCAGCAGGCGACGGTTATCCTGACCTTCGATGTTTCCGGGAGCATGCGTGCCGATGACATCAAACCTAACCGCATTGAAGCGGCTAAATCAGCGGCGCTGACCTTTATCGGGAAGCAGCCGCAGAACATCCGTATCGGCATCGTTTCTTTCAGCGACGGCGCCTCGATAGTACAGGCGCCGACCAAAGACCGCGAAGCAATCATTGCCGCAGTCAACCGGCTGGCGCCGCAGCGGCGAACCGCCATCGGCAGCGGTATTCTGACCTCTCTGGACGCTATTTTTGAACAGCCTGATGTTGCTAATCCCGTAACGAGAGGCAGGGACCCCCTGGGTCAGCCTACCCCCACGCCCGATTTTAAACAAGTACCGCCGGGCACTTATGCTCCGGCAGTCATCGTCCTGCTCAGCGACGGCGTCAGCAACACCGGACCGCTGCCTCTCGAAGTAGTCGAGCAAGCCTCCAACCGGGGCGTGCGGATTTATACCGTGGGACTGGGCAGCACCGAAGGAGCAGTATTGAGGGCAGACGGATTTTCGATGCGGGTGCGCCTGGATGAAGATACGTTAAAGCGGATTGCGCAGAACACCGACGGCACTTACTATAAAGCCAGTAATGAGACCGACCTGCACGATATTTACGAAGCGCTCAGCACCAATATCGTGCTTACGCCGGAAAAGACAGAATTGACCGCGGGATTTACCGGTCTGGCGATTGTGCTGCTGCTCGCTGCCGGGACACTCTCTCTGTTGTGGTTCAGCCGGTTGCCCTAGGCGGAATGCGTACTCTTTCGTGTCAGTTGCGGGCAATGGTGCGGCAAATCTGGTTTAATGCATCCAGGGTAAGCCGGCGTGCAACGAGCCGATGACGATATGCACAAGTACAGAAGCCCAAAATACCTGCCAGATAACGGCGTGATAGCGGTAGAAACTCTGATAAGCTTTGGATTTGGTAAAGCCAGCAAAGCGCCGGCTCATCGGTAGCAGTCTGCAGGAAGAATAGATAGCCAGTCCCATCACCAGATTGGTAATGCCCAGCGAGAACACAACCCAGTGCATAAAATCGGACTGCAGCGCTTCCACGAATAGTCCTATAAAAATTTGTTGCCTTTATTGCCTTCCCCTCTTTGAGCATAAAACAACGTACCGGGCACCGCAATACGTAGGTCTACGTAATTGTCGCGGTCAAGACACCTGGCAGTTGCTCAAGGACAATGGACAGACAGGTGTCACGGAATATATTATTAGTGCAGATGAGTGAAGGAGGAAGGTCAATGAATGTTTTGTCCCTGTTTGATTTAAAAGGTGAAAAGGCAATTGTTACCGGCGGCGGTCAAGGGCTTGGCAGGGAGATGGCTTTAGCCCTGGCAGAAGCCGGGGCGGATGTAGCTCTGGCACAGAGGCACGTGGAAGTAGCGGAAAAGACGGCGGACGAAATTAAAAAACTGGGCAGGGATTCACTGGCTATTAAAATGGATGTAAGCAAGGCGGACGATGTTCAAAACATGGTCAATACGGTCATAGAAAAGTTCGGCAAAATCGATATTTTGATTAATAATGCCGGAATCGCTCAAGGGAAATCATTTCTCGGCATGTCTGAGGAAGACTGGGATACCATGATGGATATCCATGTAAAAGGAACTTTTTTATGCAGCCAGATGGTCGCGCGTGAGATGGTGAAGCTAAAGAAAGGCAGCATTATTAACCTTTCCTCGATGAGCGGGTTTATTGTGAACCGCCCTCAGAAACAGACCCACTATAACACTGCCAAGGCGGCGGTCGCGCATTTTACCAAAAGTCTCGCCATGGAACTGGCAAAATATAATATCCGCGTGAATGCAATCGCCCCCGGCTATATGAAAACAGAAATGACAGGTCCGGTACTCAATACTGACATGGCTAAAGAGTGGCTTTCCTTGAGCCCTATGGGCAGGTTTGGCGAACCTTATGAAATTAAAGGGCTTGCGCTTTACTTAGCCTCCAGAGCGTCAAGCTTTGTTACCGGAAGCGTCGTACTTCTTGATGGCGGCTATTGCTGCTGGTAAATCAGATTGGGTGCGGATGCCCGAAGTATGCGTGAAAAGATTGTGCAGGACAGCGATAATTCGGGCTCCCCCCAAATAGTAGATCGGCTGCTTTATTCAATAAATTCCGGAATGTAGCTGGTTATTCCGCTCCAAAAAGCAGGTCAGGCAGGGTAACGTTCCTTTTTGGTTGACGCATAATATATCCCGCTCACCCTGAGCCTGTCGAAGGGTGAAGCTAATTTATAGCCGCTCGTGGTTTGACAAGCTCACCATGACCGGTAGCGGGCTATCAACCAAAAGGGAACTTAATCGTGCAGATAGGCAGTTATAGTTTCAAATCAATAGGGGCACAGTATCTATCGTCCCTGTAAGCTCGCCTCATGAGTCGTCACCTTCGGTTGGGTCTTGTTGCTCGGGCATATCTTTTGGCGGTCTTTCACCGTAATACTGATAGTAATTGACCTTGATGTTGCCGTTATATAACTTCCTTACTCTATCCGGCCGCGCGCGTTTGAAATAGTTGGGGAACAATTCGTCAGCCGTCAATATGTAGAGGGACCATCCCCGCTTTTTCCGGAACGCCTTGTTCAGGGCAATATAGATTTCGTTAATGTCCCTGAAGTCAGACATTCGTACGCCGTAAGGGGGATTAGAAATAACAATACCGTATTGTTTATCGATCCATAAATCCCTGATGTCCTTCTGTTCAAAGTGAATATCGTCTCCGACTCCGGCAATTGCGGCGTTGTTTTTGCCCACCTCGATGCTTTTTACATCGATATCGTAACCGTATATCTGCAGATTGTGAACGGGAATAATAGCATCGCGCGCAGCCAGCCTGGACTCGCTCCAGTCGTCTTCATCAATCGCCGGCCATTTTTCAGAAGCAAACGCCCGCTGCAATCCCGGCGCTATGTGCCTCGCGATCATTGCCGCTTCGATGAGTATAGTCCCTGAACCGCACATGGGATCGATTAATATCCTGTCCGCATCCCAGAAACTGAGCATAACAAGAGCGGCGGCAAGCGTTTCCTTCAGCGGAGCTTCCCCACCCGCCTCTCGATACCCGCGCTTATGCAGACCGGCACCGGAGGTATCAATTGTAAGAGTGGCAACATCGTTAAGCATCGAAATCAGTATCGTGAATTCCGGCCCGGTTTCTTCGAACCATTCCTGTTTATATTTTTCTTTCAGTCTTTCCACTACGGCTTTTTTCACGATGGACTGGCATGCCCGAAAACTGCCTAACGTGGACTTTACTGCCTTCCCGTTTACATCGAATTTCCCATCTCTGGTTATAAAGTCTTCCCACGGGAGCGCCTTTGTCTTTTCAAACAGTTCGTCAAAGGTAAGCACCGGGAATTCCCCCATTTTAAGCAACACCCGGTCCGCAGACCTGAGCCACAGGTTTGCCCTGGGAATATCCGCAAGTGTCGCCTCAAATTCGATTTTCCCCTCTGATACTTTGAGGTTCTCAAAGCCGAGGGCTAATAGCTCATTCTTGACAACTTTTTCAAGCCCGAATGCAGCGGTTGCGATAAGTGTGATTTCGTTCATGTTCTGCTACTATGGTCAGCCTTCAACCGGGACAAAACGGTTCCTTAAGAGGGGGTGTCTCAAGGAATAACGGCTGTCCAGACTGCAGCGATTATAACACCTATCAGTTTAAGATGGCAAAAGAAAAGGGGGACGCATCACCCCCCTTTTCATAGCTGATTTAATAATGCTTTTAAGCAGACGTTGGTTATTCTATTTTGCAAACATCATGTTCGGCAGTACCATAACAATATCAGGGAACACGCAGAAAAGCACGATTGCGGCAAATACGATAATAATGAAGGGAATAATGCCCTTGAATACATCTGACAGGGGGACTTCTGGAGCAACACTGTGAACGACAAATGCGCAAAGTCCCATCGGGGGCGTTACAACTGCGGCGCACATGTTAATCATCATGACAATCCCGAACCATATTGGATCAAACCCTAACGCTATCGCGATAGGATAAAAAACGGGTATTGTGATTAAGATTATGGAGCTGACTTCAATAAAGCAGCCGAGGATTAACCAGACGAGATGAATCATAATAAACACGAGCCATCTGGAAATCCCCAAATCAACAATCCATGTACTGAGATTCCGCGCAACTCCAAGGCTCGTCAGGAGATAACCAAACAGCATGGCTCCCACCACGATGAAAATTACCATGCTGGTTATTCTGGTCGAAGCTATAAGCGAGTCCCACAGTTTTCTCCAGGTAAGTTTCCTGTACACGGCGGCGATGATAATCGCACCCGCTGCTCCGGCTGCCGCAGCTTCCGTAGGAGTGTAAACACCCGCATAAATACCGCCGATTATTAAAATGATGAGAGTGGCAATAGGCCACACTTTCTTGAATGAAACAATTCGGTCTTTCCACGTGGTGTTGACGATGTGTTTTGGCGCCATATCGGGATTGACAACGACTCGCAGGGCGATGTATATCGAAAACAGCGCGGTTACCGCCAGTCCGGGAATTATGCCGCCGATAAACAGCTTCCCCACTGATTGTTCGGTAATCGCTCCGTAAATAATCAGAGGGAGGCTTGGCGGGATGACCATGCCCAGCGCGCTCGCTGCTGCTACCGAACCGGTAGCCAGCTTCTTCTCGTATCCGTACTTTAACATCTGCGGGATACTGGCGGTGCCGACCATTGCGGCGACTCCAACGCCGGTACCGCTGATGGCACCGAAGATGGCACACGTAACTACGCTTACAATCGCCAGCGCGCCGGGAACCCAGTTAAGCCACTTGTATGTTGCATCAAATACATCACTGGATATCCCGGTAAAAGTAATTACTTCACTCATCAGGAAAAATAATGGCACAGCCGCGAACACGAACACGCTCACCGCACCCCAGGTAGTATGAGCTAAAACAGGGAGCAGGTTAGGCCCCAGAAAAAACAATATGCCGAAAAGACTCACCACGCCTAATGAAAAGGAAACCGGCATGCCCAGCATTAATAACGTCAACAGCGCGACGAATAATATTACTCCCTGTAGTTGCCAACCTAAATCCACGGTGTCTCCTTTCAGCGCTTAATAATTCCGGCGGCGTATTCGAATATAAAACGGATGAGCTGAAGGCAAAGCAGTAATGAACCAAGGGGAAGAAACAGCTGGGGAATCCACTGGGGAGTCCCGAACAAACTGGAGGCATTTATGTCTAACCGATACGAGTTCCATGCCATCAATCCGGATTGCCAAAGCAACAACGCGATATATGCCAGCGTCAGTAAGGAAAAGATTAAGTTCAATATAACCTGGATTCTTTTAGAAAAAAGTCTTTGAACGGTGTCTACATTAACATGCCCGCCCAGATGCAGGACATGCCCCAGCCCTAAGAAGCAGATAATCACCACGAGATAACCGGTGACTTCAGTTGACCAGATAGTAGGGGCATTGAACGCATAGCGCATTATTACTTCATATAACATTATCAGCATCATAGAAAAGAGCAATACTGCTGACACATAAAATGCCCAGCGGTTAATGCTGATAATTGACTTTTTTAACATAGAGACAGGCTCTCCTTGTTCTTTCATCTCAAGCCTCCGCGCGCATGTAAGAAATCGGATGAGTGAGAGAAACGCGTTGATTGACAGGAGCTTCTCTCACTCATCATATTACTGCCAGGTTCTGGTTGTTAGTTGCCTTTTGTTACTTGTACTCGAGGGCGATTTTATCCATGATGGCTCGGAGCGCCGCGCCATCCGGTCCTACCTTATTGACATATTCGTCCACGAGCGGTTTCAAGATATTCCGCCAGCGTTCCTCTTCCGCCTTAGCCGGGATTATCTTTTCCTTCATCAGTCCCTTCATCTCTAATTCTGAAGCATCATTAAGCTTTTTGAATTCCGTCAACATCCAGCCTTCAGAATCATCGACAGAGCCAGCGAGGATCTTCTGGTCATCCGCAGAGAATCCATTCCATTTGTTCAGGTTCATCAGGGCGAAATATGGCTGGATACCGCCCAGGTTAACGAACAGCCAGTATGGGGCTACCTCGTAGAGCTTGAAGGAAATAATTGACATGTAAGTAGTGCTGGTGCCGTCAATGGTCTTTGTCTGCAACGCCATGTATTGCTCTGCGGCACTCATGGTGACGACGGACATTCCAAGCATGGTGGCTGCTTTTTCAAACAGGCCGCCGGAACCGCGCAGCTTGATTCCCTTGAAGTCCTCGAGGACTCGGACCGGCTTGGTGAAATAAAGGCTGCCCGGGCCGGTACTGTTGATTACGCCAAGTATCTTGATGTTATTCTTGGTAAAGGCGGGGTCAATCAGGTGGCGCCCTTCGCGGAACATCTTTGCGGAACCGGTATCATCATGGGCAGGAAGCGGAATGTTCCAGATATCCACCAGCGGGATCGCGCCGGCCGCATAGTTGGTGTTTACCGGATACATGTCTACAATGCCGGCGGCAACTGAACTAAATCCGTCTTTACCCTTGACCAGCTGCTCAGCCGGGAAGATTTCAATTTTTATCCTGCCATTACTGCGGGCAGAAACCAGGTCTGCGAAATGTATCGCGACCAGATCGCGGAAGTCCTGGGGCGGGAAATAATGCCCGTATTTTATGGTTTGTACTTTTGCCGGGGTCGTCGCCGGAGCGGCAGTGGTTGGCGCGGTAGTAGTTGGCGCGGGCGCTACACTGTTAGCGCAGGCGGTGAGCAACAGAGAAGAGAGCAGTACTAACACAAGGCTTATAGCTGCTAATGCCGAGAATATCTTGATTTTCATTTTGTCCCTCCTGAAAAAATTGACCGACTGGCTGAATGCGCTTGACTAACGATTCACATCACCCATCAACTCCTCTCCCCGTGCATCGCAAGCAAGGGCGTTATATTCGCTGAAAATAAGCGCTAAAAAGAAAACGAATTTTCAACACTTTAATCCTTTTCCAATCCGATGTCAAGGTAATATTATGGTACAATACTAAAAACATATCGGATTAGTATTCGTATCGGGCATTTGTGCGCGATAGAATGATGACAGAAAAAAGGAGTCCATTCATGAAATCATGGGAAGAGCTGCTCGCCGGTCTTAAGGAAAAAGAGGAGCTGGCAAAATTAGCCGGCGGGCGAGATAAGCAACAGAGCCAACAAAAACAGGGGAAGCTGTTGTGCCGGGAAAGGATAGAAGCCCTCGTAGACAAAGAGTCCTTTGTGGAAATAAATATGCTGGCGGAAACCCAGACCTTTGAATTCGGCATGCAGGAAAAGAAAATACTCGGCGACGGCGTTGTTACCGGATTCGCCACTATTGAAGGGCGGCGGGTGTACGTTTTTGCGCAAGACGTAACCGTGTTCGGCGGGTCAACGGGGCGCGCTCAAGGGGAAAAAATCAATCATCTGCTCAGGATGGCTTGTAAAGCGGGCGCTCCGGTGATTGGACTATATGAAACGGGTGGGGGGCGCCTCCAGGACGGGATGCAAAACCAGTCAGGCTACGGGCAGATGTTTTTCGAAAACACCCGGTGTTCCGGGGTAATACCGCAGATAGCTGGGATTATGGGCGCATGTACCGGCGGCGGAGTTTATTCGCCGGCTCTGATGGACTTTATTATTCAGGTCGAAAAGACTGCGCAGATGTTTATTACCGGCCCGGCGGTCGTTAAAGAAGTTACTAACGCAGAGTACACCTTTGAAGAATTGGGCGGTACTCTAGTCCACTCAAAAGAATCAGGAGTGACTCACCTGGTCGCGAAGAATGACGCCGATTGTCTGGCTTCGATTCGGAGATTGCTGTCGTACCTTCCCCAGAACAACAAAGAGAGTCCTCCGGAAGCACCTGTCAAAGACAATCCCTTACGTTCGAATGATGTCCTCACGGAAATCGTACCCACATCGCCTCAGAAGACCTATGATATGCGATTGGTAATTAAAGAAATAATGGACAGCTCGGAATTCCTGGAAATTCAAGCGCTTTTTGCCCAAAACATGATAATCGGTTTTGGTCGCCTTAACGGACAGGTAGTTGGAGTCGTAGCTAATCAGCCCAGGCGTCTTGGAGGAGCGATCGATATTAACGCCGCAGATAAAGCCGCGAGATTCATACGTTGTTGTGATAGCTTCAACATCCCGCTAATAGTATTGGTTGACGTTCCGGGCTATTTACCGGGGATTGAACAGGAGAAAAAAGGAATAATCCGGCATGGCGCCAAGATGCTGTATGCCTTTTCTGAAGCCACGGTACCCAAGATCACCTGCGTACTCCGCAAAGATTACGGCGGTGCTATCCCCGCTATGTGTTGCCACGAAACAGGTGCAGACCTGTTTTTTGCCTGGCCGACTGCAGAATTCGCCATGCTGGGCGCAGAAGCGGCGGTTGCCATTCTGCATAAAAAGGAGATTAGTGCAGCAGCAGACTCCGAGAAAGTCCGTCAGGATAAAATTAAAGAATATAAAGAGACGATTACTTCGCCATATTATGCTGCTTCCAAGCAATATTTGGATGCCGTGATTCGGCCTGCGGATACCCGCTCGTGGCTCATAAAAGGATTAGAATCACTCAAAAACAAAAAACTGGAACCAACAGTGTGGAAGAAACACGGGAACATCCCGCTGTAGTGATTTGTAAAATTATTCCAAACATGGTCGTTTGTGAGCCCACGGCGATATTTGTTCAAATACAGCCGCGGCTTTCAAAACCGCTACATCGTCAAATCGCCTGCCGATAATTTGTAGCCCGACGGGTAAGCCGTCATCGGTAAAACCACACGGGACTGTGGCTGCTGGCTGCCCGGTTACATTAAACGGATAGGTAAATGCCATCCACGCAAGCGGCGATACTTTCACACCGTCAATTTCTTTAACGCTATACTTGTTGGCATCAAAAGGCAGAACCGCTACTGTGGGTGTCAGGAGCAAGTCATATTTTTGGAAGAAACTTTGCATTCTGCCGCAGTAATCCAGTTGCTGCTGAAAGGCTCCGGCGTACTCTGTCGCCAGCACATTCAAGTGCATCTCGATAAAGCGGACCAGGGCGGGATCCATCTTATCCTTCCATACCGGAAGTTTATTCTTTAAGAAATTCGCCAGACCGACTCCGACTGTATCAGAGAAAAGTTTTTCAGGGCTGTTGTTCTCGGGACTGGCTGCCTCGACCTCCCCTCCTGAATTGCTGAAGAATTTTACTGCCGCTTCAGTTACCTTCGAGACTTCCGGAGAAACTCGCGCATATCCGAGGTCTTTGCTCCACGCAATTTTATAACCCTTTAGAGCTTGTTCAGGAAATTGTGGGAAATGCAGACTTGCGTCAGGTAAAGAAAAATGGTCCCTGTCGTCTCTGCCTGAGATGACTTCCATAACCAGAGCGGCGTCTCTGACCGTACGTGTAATAGGACCAGTGTGGCCGAGGGTTTCCCAACCGGAAAAGGCGGGATACTGAGGCACCCTCCCGAATGACGGTTTGAAACCGAAAGCGCCGCAGAAACTGGCGGGAATGCGTATTGAGCCGCCGGCGTCACCACCAATGCCAAAGGCGCCCATCCCCAAAGCTGTTGCAGCAGCGGCGCCTCCGCTGGAACCGCCGGCATGAAGGTTCAGATTCCATGGATTCCGGGTCGTGCCGAAAAGCCGATTAGCGGTAATCGCAGTCCAGCCGAATTCTGAAGTATTGGTCTTGCCGATAATAATCGCACCGGCAGTTTTTAACCGTTCGACAACGATAGCGTCCTGCTCAGGAATAAAATTTTCATATATCATGGACCCTGCCGTCGTCCGGATGTCTTTAGTAAATACAAGGTCTTTGATGGAAACGGGAACGCCGTGCAAAGGTCCGAGAGCCTCCCCTTTCATGACCCGGGATTCGGCTTTTTTCGCTTGGTCCATAGCGCTTTCCTCGGCGAGAGTACAGAATGCGTTGACCTTTGCGTTAAGTTGACCGATGCGAAGGAAAACAGCCTTCATTATCTCGACTGGAGATAGTTTTTTAGTCTTGACTGCCCGTGCCATATCAAAAGCAGACATGTGGCAAATTCCCAGATCACTCATGGTTCCTCTTTTTGCATTTCCAGTTTACCGTTTACGTCTTTTTAATTATACACCCCTTGCGATTCTGTGACACTATCAATAAACAAGAAAAGGGAGCCTCAACGTTCAACGCTAGGTACAGCTAGTGTGAGGGTAATGGTTACAGTTTGTCAATAGCATAGTTAAGATTATTGACGGTATGGATACTAAAGCCTAATATGTGTATGGGGAACCGCACGTGATGGTTGAATGGAATTGAACCAGAGAAGGATAAAACCAATACTGTGACTATGTGCATCGATATCTCCCGTATTTTAGGGGATGCATTAACAGGAAGTCAGGGGCTGGTAACTTGACCGGATCACCAGCACTCCCTGTTGAGATCGTTAGTCAGCCCGATAAACTTGTAGCCGTCGCTCGTGATTTGGCCGACTCAGATATTATAGCCTTGGATACAGAATCCAACAGCCGGCATTATTACCCCGAGCAGCTGTGCCTTGTTCAAATCGCCTCTCGTCATAAAATATACATTATAGACACGATATCTCTTAATGACCTCACTCCCATCAAAGGCGTTTTGGTAGATTTATCCATCAAGAAAGTGATTCATACTGCAGACTACGATATTCGCTGCCTTGACCGGCACTCCGGTATTCATATTCACAACCTGTTCGATCCCAGCATCGCCGCCCGCTTCATCGGAGTCGCCCAATTTGGCTTAGCCGCTCTGACAAGAGATCTGTTGGGAATAACCATAAATAAAAGCGAACGACTACAGAAAAGTGACTGGGGGCGACGCCCGCTCTCTGCTGAGGCTATTGAGTATGCTGCTACGGACGTCTCTTATCTGATCGCTTTGCAGGAGATGTTGGCTCAAAGGCTACGGAGTCTGGGGCGGGAAGAGTGGGTTTCCCAAGAGTTCGCCCAGATCGAAAAGGTGCGGTATATTGCTCCGGACTTAGAGACCGCATACCTTTCAATCAAAGGGGTTAAAGATTTAGGTGGACGAGAGATGGCTGTTCTACAAAGTCTTGTTATTTTCCGAGAAGAACAAGCACGTCGGTGGCATCGGCCACCGTTCTACGTGATTCCTGATGCTTCCCTTATTTTCCTCGCCACCAATCCATCAGCAGACTTCTCAGAAGTACCGGGTCTCGGGCAAGTTTGGTTGAAACGGTTCGGACAAGGTCTACGGCAGGCAATACTTAAAGGATTAACTGCTCCGCCGATAACCTTGCCGCCTCGAAATAATTTCGTACGTCTCAATAAGGAGCAGGTCCAGCGTTTGAATCGCTTGAAAGAGTGGCGAAAATCACTCGGGTTCAGCCTGTCCTTGGATCCTTCCCTCTTGTGGTCTTTAACTAGCCTCGAACGTCTTGCCAGTGCCCCTGATACTCTGAGCGCCGAGATTAGCTTAGACAACATTTGCAGTTGGCAGAGAGAAGTTGTTGTCCCATCTCTCCGATCTTGCCTGGAATCTTTGAAGTAAATTCTACCAAGTCAAGAAGGACTGGGATGCTAGATTTAACACATGAACGCGTCATCCAGATGGAACACTAAATCGATCCGCTTCCACGAAGTGGCCACACCATTCTATTTTAAAACCAGTTTTCAGATAATTGCCAGCGGATTGATTGGACTGCCGCAGCCGCGGCTGAACTGAATGGGTGCTGCCATGAAAAGGAACTCATAGACTTTGTCATGGGCTAATTCTTCCAGGTTCATAAATTCTATCAAGTAGCCGCCCATGTCACGCAGGAAAACAGCATGGAACGGCAGGGGGAACCCTTCTACCTGAGAAGGCTGCACTTCACAGGCATAGTTATCCATACCGATAGCACATGTCTGCCGCAGGTGTAGCCAGCCGGCGATGTCATGACTAAGCCCCGGTTCACCGGATTGTTTGGCGCCTGCTTCTTTATGGAATATCTCGGGACCCTGTTCGTAAAACACATTCAGCCATCCGGTCCGTACCAGGATAATATCTCCGGGCTTCGTTTCGAGTTTTTCTGCCTTCAGGCAATTCTCCATATCTTGAGGAGTTATCGCATAGCTCCTTTCCAGGTGCGGTAAACCTTTGTAGCCTGCTATGTCCAGCAGGATACCTCTACCGATTAATGACTTTACGTTTTCAATAGAGTTCTTTTTTGTGCCAAGTCCATTAATTTCATCGGCAGGAAAGCCGTTATACAGTCTGTTCTCATACCATACGTGGCAGAGGGCATCGATATGAGTGCCGCTATGTGTACTCATGGTAATCATATCTTCTGCCCATGACGTCTTGCTGGGACAGGGAATATTGACGACAGAGGTAAAGCGCCACGGCTCCCGACGCAGCACATCGGTGAAGAAAGGTCCTCTCCCGCCCAGGGTTGCCCCAAGACTGTAGATACGTCCTTGTTGAACCATGCGGAAGGCATCTTGAACTGCCTGTTTCGTAATATAGTTAAGCGTGCCTCGCTGATCGTCCGCGCCCCATTTACCCCAGTTGCTTAGCTTGTCAGCAGTCATACTTCTCCTTGCATCTCTTCAAACATTCAAAACCAGAGAGTTACAATCCTAATGAACTGCCTATGGTTCCTGCGTCAAACACGATTCAAAGCCTTTCGATGTCCTGCGATAATCTGATTGATAGCCTTGATATCTTCATCTGAAAGATTTAAGTCTCCAGCAAGGAAAGTTTCCTCTACTTGAGAGGGACGCCTTGCTCCAACTATGGCAGCTGTTACTTCCGGTCGCCTTAATACCCAGGCTATAGCTATCTGTGACGCGGTGATTCTGCGCTTTCGGGCAAGCTCTTGCAGATTCTCAACCAGATCCAGGTTGGCACTGAGACGAGGTTCCTGGAAATTGGGGTCTTTGCGCCTGTGGTCATCCTCAGGCAATTGTTCAATCCGCTGTCTGGTGAACTTCCCGGTAAGAAGACCTTTCTGCATCGGACTATATACGACAACTCCGATATTGTGCTCACGACAGTAGTCCAACAATCCGATATCTTCTGCACCGCGCTCGATCATACTGTAAGGAGGCTGGAGCGAAGCCACGGGATGAATCGGCTGGATACGCTTTAGCTGCCCTATGCTGCAATTACACACACCGGCATAACGTACTTTGCCCTCTTTCACCGTGTTCGATATTTGCTGCCAGGCAGATTCCAGTTCCGAATCAGGATCAGGCCAGTGTATTTGATACAAATCAATGACATCAACCCCAAGCCTTTTTAGACTGGCTTCGACCTCTTGCCGAATATTCTTCCCGCTCAATTGGCGAGAGGTTTTTCTTTCTTTGTTCCAGGTAATTCCACACTTTGTCGCGATGATGGGTTTCCGTTGAAGGTGTTTGAGCGCCTTGCCAACGATTTCTTCGCTGTGTCCCAGTCCATAAGCCGGTGCGGTATCTACCCAGTTGATGCCTTTTTCAATAGCTAAACTAATCGTCGCCAAAGATTCCTTATCATCTTGAGGCCCCCAACTGAATGACCAGTCACCGCCTCCTATCGCCCAGGTACCCAGTCCGATAGTCGTGAGATTCAAATCTGTCCAGCCTAATTTGCGATACTCCATATCTTCTCCTCACCGATTAAAATAGAATTCACTGACCCACCTAAAAAATTCGCAACTACTTTAATAATGATATTACTTTTTTTCGTGGAGTCAATCTCCACAGCAAGCAAGAAGCAAGTGTTTTACTCGATTTATTCTATACCTTTCTCTGACAGCCTGTATCCTACTTTGAGTGATATTATGTCGAAAGTCTTTTCGGGCAAGCAGTCATAGCGCCGAGCCTCCTTGCCCAATTCTCATTTTCGGGCAGCCTTTAATACTATTGACAGAATCAGTCCCACTATACCAAGTATGATACAGAGTATAAAAGCCCAATAATAGCTGCCGCTTATATCAAATATGCGACCGGCAACCAGTGAGCCAACAGCGCCTCCGATTTGAGTAGCAAAGCTGGATAATCCGAAGATTGCCCCATGCGCTCTCAGTCCGAACAACTCAGCTGCGAGAGG
>JAQTVW010000039.1 GCA_028706655.1 Dehalococcoidales bacterium
ACGGCGGGATGCTATCAAGGGTATGTTGCTGCAATTGATGTGAGTGCCAGTACGCAATCGCAGATGGAAATACTTTACATAAAGGAGATATTCATCAGGTGGGAATGATACCCTTCAAGGTCGATGTAAAGTCCGTGGTTGACGAGTTCCTCCGGATTGCGCAGATAATTGGCATCGTTCTGTTCATCGCGGAAGATGACCTTCGCGCCGGTTGGGAAGGAAATAGGCAGCTTCAACAGGCATTGGGCGTGGCTGGGAGAATAATTCACTACAACCAGGTGGTATTGTCCGGCGTAATGCCACAGCCAGGCGAGCAGGTTGTCATGGCTATCGTTGCCGCCCCATGCCGGATGGGACTCCAGTAGTTGCCAGATGCCCCGGTGGAACGCGGGCGCATTACCGAAGCGGAGAAGCTTATCGTAAAACTGAATCATATCAATATCAGGTTTTTCCGCGGCAACGCGGGCTAATTGCACCGGCCATCGGATGCGGTTGCCTGCCATCTGTCCTTCATGGATAAGGTGAAGCCCGGTGGTTGTCACAGCGATGACTGCCGCCGCCTGCGCGCGTTCCCTCCCGAAAGCGGTAACGGCACGCGGCTCGTCATGGTTTTCCACGAAACGCGCAGTGCGTAACTGGCGGGCGGCATCCTGTGCCAGGTCGCCCCGGACATCACGCGGCGTACCGTGCCTCAATCTCTCATACAGCCGGCGGTCGTAAGTAAAATCGAAGCCCAGTGCTTGCAGTTTGTCATCTAGGTCCCAGTAGACCTCCGCCAGGAACAGGAAATCAGGGTGTTTAGCCCGTATGCGCCCAATCGCCTGCGACCAGAACTCCTCTTTCAAGCGGGACTTGCCGGCAGCCTCCGCCCAGGTCTTGCCGAAGACCTCGTTGAGCACCAGCATCGCCATGTCGCAGCGCACGCCGTCCGCTACTTCGGCAATGCTGTCCAGTTCTCCGATGAGGGCTGCCCGCGCTTCGGGGGAAGCGTAATTTATCTGGACGGTGTCGGTCCACGGGGCAAAATTGGGGTCTCTGCCGTGAGCGAGGCGAAGACCGGGACGCGGTGAGAAAAACCAGTCGGGGTGATTTGCGATTACCTTATCATTGCCGTTGACGAACCAATCGGGATGGTCCAGTGTCCAGGGATGGTCGAAAGCGAGGTGGTTGGGTACGAAATCCAGTATCAGTTCCATGTCCAGGCTGTTGAGCTTCGCCTTGACCTGCGCCAGTTCTTCCGGCTTGCCCAGCCGCGGGTCGAGGTTGTAGCCATATACTGCATATGGAGAACCGATAACATCTTCCGCTTTCCAATCGGGCAGCGCCGCACTGTATTCCTTATGCAGACCGGAGTAAGTAAGCGCCTTCTGCTTTGAGCCGGGACTGCGCCGCCAGACGCCCATCAGCCAGACCAGGTCGAAGCCCAATTGATAAAGGTATTGCCATTCCTCGTCCGGCACGGTCGCTAGAGAAATGTGATGGCCGTACTTTTCGGAAAGCCGCCGCAGAAAAAGTACGGTGTTGATTTCATACAGGTGGGGGTTCTGGCGCATACAGGTATACTTTAGGTGTCACCGCGAAAGGTGTCAAGAGGGGGCTATGCCGTCTTGAAATAACGGCGCTGGAAATACAGTGCTACATTAACCAGACTGATTAGCACCGGCACTTCTACCAGCGGCCCGATAACGGCGGCGAACGCCTGCCCGGAGTTGATGCCGAAGACAGCTACCGCCACCGCAATGGCAAGCTCGAAGTTGTTGCTGGCGGCGGTGAAAGCGATGGTCGTCGTCTTGGAATAGTCCGCGCCAATCTTCTTGCCCATGTAGAACGAGACCAGGAACATGACTACGAAGTAAATAAGCAGCGGGATAGCGATGCGGACGACATCAAGAGGCAGCTGGATAATGATTTCGCCCTTCAATGAGAACATGACGACAATCGTGAAGAGCAGCGCCGCCAGAGTAATCGGACTGATTTTGAGGATGAACTTGCCTTCGTACCATTCCCGTCCGCGTGCTTTGATAAGGACGAAACGGGTAATCATGCCGCTGAAGAAAGGGATGCCGAGGTAAATAAGCACGCTCTGTGCTATTTGCCCGATGGTAATATCGACGGAGGCGCCCGCCAGTCCGAACCAGCCGGGCAGGACGGTGATGAAGATATACGCATAGACCGAAAAGAAGAGAATCTGGAAGATGGAGTTGAATGCGACCAGCCCGGCAGCATATTCGGTATCGCCTTTAGCGAGGGCGTTCCATACGATGACCATGGCGATGCAGCGTGCCAGTCCTATCATGATGAGGCCGACCATATAATCGGGGTAAGCGCGCAGGAACAACATCGCGAGGAAGAACATGAGCACCGGGCCGATTAGCCAGTTCTGTACCAGGGATAGTCCCAGCACCCGCCAGTTGCGGAAGACCCGCCCGAGTTCCTCGTACCTGACCTTCGCCAGCGGCGGGTACATCATGAGGATTAAACCGATAGCGATTGGGATAGAAGTGGTACCCACCTGGAACAAAGTAATAAAATTGGCGACCTGCGGGACGAAGTAGCCCAGCGCTACCCCCAGACCCATCGCCAGGAAAATCCACAGGGTGAGGAACCTGTCGAACAGGGAAAGCCTGCCCATTACGGTTTCTTTCGTGCGGGTCATCAGTCCGTATTTTAAGCTACTATGGACTCATTTATCAAGCTGATAATAAAAATCTCCCTCCCGGAGGAAATAGGGAGGGAGATGTGGATGGGTCGGCGTAAATTTTGGTCGGATGCCGCCTTTAATTCCCCATGAATAATATGAACAACCCGTTGATTAGAGCGACAACGGAGAATGCCAGCAACCCGGTTGACATATCCAATCCGTTAATCACTTGAAAAGTGGAAGCTACCGTTATATCTCCGAGAAAGCTCATGGTCAGTCCAGCGAGACTGCCGCACACCAGAAGAAACCCGAATAGAAACCTCATTTATCTCCCCCCTCACTGCTGCCAGCCCACCGTCAGTACGCTGTTCCTGGCGCTTTATCTGTTTAGATTGTAAAACAGAGCACACACATACTCAATCACCAGAAAGTCACGCTCGGGGAGTATGACGCGGTACTAATACTTTTGGTGTCATTGTCACAAGGATATAAAAAATCCCCTCTCCGAAAAAGAACGGGGAGGGGATTGGTGTTGCTGGAAAGAATCTGATGGACGCTATCTTAATCCCAGGAGTTCCTTGACCACCCAATCGGTATGTTCGCCGAACAAGGGATCGCGCCCGCGGATCTCGGCGGGGGTATCGCTCAGTTTGGCGAAAACTCCCGGCAGCACTTTCCTGCCGACTTCAGGATGCTCGTGTTCCACAAAGAATTTCCGTGCCAGCAACTGGGGATTGCTGTAAAGCTCTTCGGCGCTGTAAGCCGGCGCTGAGGCGACTCCTGCTTTCTGCAGCCGTTCCATAACATCGTTCGCGGTTTGTGTCAGAGTCCAATCGTTGATGACGTTGTCCAGTTCATCCTGGTGTTTCAAACGGCGGTAGCCGTCGTTAAAACGCGCATCTTTCGTGAGTTCCGGTTGACCCATCACCTTGCTGAGCGCCTTAAATTCTTCATCGTCACAAACGGCAATCGCCACCCACTTGTCGGTGCCTTCGCAGCGGTAGCAGCGGTGGGGTGCCATCACTTCATTGTGGTTGCCGTCCGGCGGCGGTACGGTGCGGTTCATGGTGTAAGACATAATCGCCTCGGGCATGATGGTCAGCAGTGTCTCTACTTCCGAGAGGTCGATGTACTGCCCTTCGCCGGTCTGGTCGCGGAAGTGCAGCCCGACCAGCGCCGCGAATGCCGTGGTAACGGCGCCATGATGGTCGGTAATCGTGACTCCCGATGGCAGCGGCGGTCCCCCGGGATTGCCGAAGAGGATGCTTACGCCGGAATAAGGCTCTAGTGCTGGTCCGAACGCTACGCCGGTGCGGTCCGGTCCGGTGGCGCCGTAACCGGAGGCGGCGATCATCACGATATCCGGTTTGACTTCTTTTAAGGCAGCATAGCCCAGTCCCAGGCTGTCCATGACCCGGGGGGCAAAGTTTGCGATAACGATATCGCTTATCTTGACTAACTTCTTGGCGATTTCGACGTTCTCCGGCTTTTTCAGGTCGAGCACGATGCTCTTCTTGCCCCGGTTGAGAATGGCAAAATAGCCGCTCTTGTTCACGCCCTCGCCGCGGAAGTATGCCGGGGAAACTCTTCGCCAGTAGTCTGGCGTGGCCGGATTTTCCACGCGCACGATATCGGCGCCCATCTGGGATAACATCAGACCGGCTTCGGGGCCCACCCACGAAGTCGTAAATTCGGTAACTCTAACGCCGTCCAGCGCTCTGGCTCTTTCTAATTTTTTCATTGTATGCTCCTTATATAATGCCGACCTCGTATAATTTCACCAGGTCTTTCCTGGTATAGCCGAGGCGGTTTACATAAATATCAAGATTATGCTGTCCCAGCATCGGCGCCGGAGAGCGGATAGCCCAGGGACTGGCGGTGAACTTGTAAGGTCCCCCGGGATAGGTCAGTTTACCTGCTACCGGGTGCGATACTTCGACAAAAGCGCCGCGTTCCTGGAACTGGGGATTATTAAGAACATCCTCCATGGTGTTTACCCGGGAAAGCGGGACACCTTTGGCTTTGCCGGCTTCGAAGATTTCTGCCTTGGTCTTATCTTTAATCCAATCGGCGATAAGCGGCCGCAGACTGTCCCAGTATTCGCCGCGCGATCTTCCCGTCTTGAACATATCGATGTTCGCCCAGTCCGGCTTGCCCATGATTTCCACGAGCCGCTCCCAGTGGTGCGGCTCATCGGCATAGAGGAAAACCCAGCCGTCTTTGACCTGGAAGAAATGGCGGGGCGCGCCCTCCGGTATGGAGGTGCGGGTGGGGCTTATTTGCTCATAAGGCCACCAGTTCATATGTTCGGCGACAAGACCCATCAATGCTTCCATCTGGGAGATGTCAACCTGCTGCCCGTGACCTGTGCGGCGCTGGTGGTGCAGAGCGCACATCGTCGCCACCGCTGCGGCAGTCGCCGTCATGTAGCTGCCGGTATGCAGTACGCGCAGCGGCTCCTGGTCGGCAGTGCCTGCCCAGCGCGGCGTAACATAACCCGCGCCGATGACCTGCCAGTTTACTAAATCGGAGGTCTTGTAGTCTTTCCACGGACCGTTCTGACCGAACGCAGTGATTGAGGTCATCACCAGCGAGGGATTTATCTTCTTCAGTTCTTTATAGCCCAGCCCCATTTTAGCCATAGCGCCCGGGGCGGTATCCTCAATGAGGACATCGGCATCCTTAATAAGTTTCTGGAAGATTTCCTGTCCGGTAGGCTTTTCTACATTCAGGGTGACGCTCATTTTGTTTGTATTGAGGTAGAGGAAAAGACCGCTGCGATCAGGTCCCGGGATGTCATCCAGGAAAGGCTCGCGTCGCCGGGCGATGTCGCCCACTCCCGGTTTCTCGATCTTGATTACTTCCGCCCCCATGTCAGCCAGCAGTTTGCCGGCATATGGGGCGCAAATATACTCGCCGTATTCAATTACCTTGACATCTTTCAGCGCCAGTTTCAATTTGCTACTCCTTTTGCTCAGCGGTGAGCCAGAGATTGATAGCAGTGTTATATTGCTTAAAGAAAAAAGCGGCGCTGTAAAAGAAAAATGGTTTCAGCACCGCTCAAATATCATGGAGTCACCCTTAATGTTTCACAGCATTATAACATACAATTGGAGCTTGAGACCACATTGTACGCACTGATAGCAAAGATAACAGCCGGAGAACAACTATTTTACGATGTACCACTATTGACATACGGGTTTACAGGTGCTATCATTCCATAAACCAGCGAATGGGATTTACGTGTAATCAGAGAGCACAATACATCTTCTTGACCGTTTTATCCTTTGTTGTTTTTATAAGTTGATGTGATACACGTGGTGGCTAGCTGGCGGCATAAAAACAAAATAACAGAAAAGGGGGTGGTGGCAGACAAAGACCAAAAAATAATGAGTAAACTAAACAAAATTCGGTATAATATGCCATATTATATTTTGGAGGATTGGATGACAAGGAAAAGCATTATAGCATTAATCGTCAGCATACTGTTGATCGCCACACTGGTACTGCCCGCCTGCGCCAAACAGACGAGCCCGACGGCAACTACTCCTGCGGCGACCACTCCCAAACCGACCACTCCCGCGGCAACGACTCCCGCCGCGACCACTCCCAAACCGACCACTCCCGCGACCACCGCTCCGGCGACGAAGCCGGCCGCACAGGTCTTCAACTGGAAGTGCCAGGCAGCCTGGGTTCCCGGCACTGCCGAATACTTTGTGGTTGCTGAGTATTCCAAGATAATCGAGGAAGCATCCGGCGGACGTCTTAAGATCACGGACTATCCGGGCGGCGCCCTGATGCCCACTGCCGAACACTTTAGCGGCGTGAAGAGCGGCATCGTTCAGTTGATTAACACCACCGCTGAATACTGGCCCGGCATGATGCCCGAAGCCATTGTCGAATCCGGCTTCCCCGGAACCTGGCGTACCGTACAGGATAACGAAGAACTCTTTTATCGTATCAAACCGAGGAATCTGATTGATGTCCTGCGTGAAGCTTATGCCGAACAGGGTATCCGTCTTAATGCGGTTTCCGGCAACATTGCGCATACCTTCTGGACCAAGAAACCCATCACCTCCCTGGCTGATCTGAAAGGCATCAAGATGCGCGCTCCCGGCAACAGCGCCAAGGTTCTGGCTACGATGGGCGTAGCTACTGCGTTCATTCCTCATGAAGAGACCTACATGGCATTCCAGCTCGGCACGATTGACGCCTCCTGCACTTCCGGTACCATGTACGAAACAGCGAAATACTATGAGTTTGCCAAGTACTACCATGTACCGTACATCGGCGCGCCGGGACACTGGACTTATGCCGCCAACCTGGCGGCATGGAAGACCCTGCCGTCAGACCTGCAGGTCCTTGCCGAGAAAATGTTCAAACTAGCTTATGCTGATGCCCGCATGTACAACGACAACATGGCGACCAAGATGGAAGCCAAGGCACCGGCACTGTGGGGCACCACTATCGTCCAACTGCCTAGCGATGTCCTTCAGGCAGCTTCCGCAGGCGGTTTAATCCTGCTTGAGGATGCGATGAAGGCTAACGCCCGCTGCAAAGAAATGGGCGAAATCATCAAGGCATACATGAAGTCGGTCGGCTACCTGAAATAGTCTGAAGTCACTATTCTAATGAAAGAGGGAGCGCCTGGTACGTAAGTCCGGCGCTCCCTCTATATCTGGCAAGACCAGGTGTTGAAGACAAATCCATGTTTGGACCTGCAATAATCTATTTCTAAAGGAGGATAAAATGGGCATTGACTTGTCATTATTTGCCTTGACCGGGAAAGTAGCGGTAGTGACGGGGGCTGGGCGGGGAATGGGGCGTGAAATAGCCATCGCTTATGGCAAAGCGGGTGCCGATGTCGTGGTAGCTGCACGAACCGCCGCCGAAGTTGAAGAGACTGCTAAATTAGTGCGTGATACCGGCAGAAAGTCTATTGCAGTACCGACTGATGTTTCGGATTACGCCCAGGTCACTAATTTACTCAAGAGAACCCTCGACACGTTTAAGCATGTCGATATTCTTTATAACAACGCCGGCGGCAATATCCTGGCACCGGTGCTGGATACCACCCCGGAGCGCTGGGATGCGATACTAAAGGAAAACCTGACCAGCGTTTACAACTGCTGCCGTCAATTTGGTGAAGTAATGGTCAAGCAGAAATCGGGCAATATTATCAATACCACTTCTATGGCGGGTCTGGGGCCGATGCTCTGGTGCGCCCCTTACGGCGCCGCCAAAGCCGGCATCATTAATTTTACGCAGACTATGGCGATGGAATGGGCGCAATTCAACATCCGGGTTAACGCGGTTGCCCCCGGCATTATTATTACCGCGCTTTCCCGCGAACTATCCAAGGCGGATTCGCCGTACCGCCTGGCGCAGTTGAAAAGAATCCCGCTAGGGCGTTTCGGCAGACCGGACGACGTCGTCGGAGCTGCGCTATATCTGGCTTCAGATGCATCGGCTTATATGACCGGTAAAGTGTTGACGGTTGATGGCGGTATAACCAGCAGCGTCTATCCTGAGATTGTGAACCGCTAGGGTCTTGACTAACTTAAGAATAATTACGGGAATGGGCGTATTTTCCCGAAATACGCCCTCCTGTTCCACGGTCAGGAAAAAACTATTGACACTGGGATGATTAAATGGTATATTGCCACTAATCTAAATGCGACAGACCGAAGTTACTTGTTCTGGAAAACTTTCTACAACCTTTAAATTACTATTTAATCAATAAACATGATGATCGTACTACGGGTAAATGGCGTCTCCCGTGCCGGGAGAAGAGAATGAAGGGAGGTGAGGGAGAGACAACGCATAAGAGTAAATTTGTTAATCGGGTTTTAAATATTATTTAGGAGTGTTTGATGAGAGGGAAAAGAGTATTAACTGTCCTTGCCAGTATTTGCTTAATTGTAATATTACTTCTGCCCGCCTGTACCCAACAAGCCGCCCCCACCACGTCTGCTCCCACATCGGCGCCGACTACTCCCGGGGCAACTACTCCTGCTGCGACAACAGCGAAGCCGACTACTTCGGTAACTACCACTCCGGCGCCTAAACCGGCGGCGGATGTTATCAAATGGAAATGCCAATCAGCATGGACAATGGGTACTCCCCAGCTGACTATTCCAGAAGCTTATTTCAAACGTGTTGAAACTGCTACCGGCGGACGTATCGTGATTACTCAGTACCCCGCTGATGCTTTAATACCGACTGCCGAGAACTATACCGCCTGTGAAACCGGCATCGTCCAGATGCTCAACTCAACCTCTCAATACTGGTCAGGTAAAGCCCCCGAATTTGATATTATCAATGGCTACCCGGGCAACTGGCGGACTGTTCAGGACATGGAAGAACTGTTCTACCAGCGCAAGCCCAAGAGTCTCATGAGCGTCATGAGACCGGTGTATGAAGAAAACAAGACTTATCTCATCGCACTCGGCGGCAACCAGCCGCACACCTTCTGGACCAAGAAACCAATCACGACAGTCGCTGAACTCAAAGGGATTAAAATGAGAGCGCCGGGCAATACCGCCAAAGTCTTACAAACCCTCGGCGTGGCGACGGTCAATATCCCGCATGCGGAAACTTACATGGCGTTCCAGCTCGGTACTATCGATGCTTCCAGCACTTCCCCGACCATGTACGAGACTGAAAAATACTTTGAGTTTGCCAAGTATTATCATGTCCCGTACATCGGCGCGCCGGGCCAGTGGACGATGTTAGCCAACCTGGCAGCCTGGAAGACCCTGCCGGCGGACATCAAAATAATTATCGAAGATGAAAGTAAGCTTGCTTATTATGATGCCCGTATCGCCAACGACAACATGTCTATTAAGATGGAAGCCAAGATGGGCAGAGTCTGGGGCGTCACCACAGTACAACTCTCACAGGAAGTCCTTGATGCGGTCGCCAAAGCTTCACTGCCCATGCTGGAGAAAGCCATGGCGCCTAACGCCCGCTGCAAGGAAATCGGCGAGATAATCAAGGCTTTCATGAAGGATGTCGGTTACCTGAACTAGCCTTAATCCGGATATCTCTTGAAGGGAGAGTAAGCGACATGGTAGGAAATTTCATTAAAAGTTTCGCAGGAACCATCGATAAGATAAACCTGCGTGTGGGCGAAATTGCCAAATATATTTTGCCCATGGTAGGTCTGGTACTGTTATTCGAGGTGTTTGCCCGCTATATCTTCGGTAAACCGACGGTCTGGGCGCATGAAGCCTCTCAGCACCTCTTCGGTTTTGCCATCATGTTCGGAGGTGCCTACGCATATATCTATGGTTCTCACGTGAACGTTGATATCCTGGTCCGTCGCTTTTCTCCCCGTGTCCAGTCCGGGATATTCTGTTTTGTCTTCCTGCTGATTGCTCTCTACTTCGGCACGATGCTGGTAAAGAGCATCCCCATGGTAATTTCTTCATGGGAAAGGATGGAAGTAACCATGTCAGTCTGGGCGCCGCCGTACTATCCTTTGAAGACGGCGATTCCGATTGGTGCTTCCTTGATGTTATTGCAGGTGTTTGGCAGGTTTCTCCGTGAAATCTACTTTGCCATCACCGGGAAGGAGGTAACCCGGTGAGCGTAGAGATGATGACGGCAGTAATGTTCGGCAGTATCCTGGTGGTACTGATGACTGGTATACCTATCGGTTTTGGGCTGGGTTGCCTCGCTGTGGTTTTTGCCTGGATAAACTTCGGACCTGCCATGCTGGGCATGATTACCACTACTGCCATCGGTTCGATGCTGACCATCGTTCTGATTGCCGTGCCCATGTTTATTTTCATGGGTGAAATGCTGGAGCATTCCGGTATCGCGGAAGCGCTGTACGTCATGATGTACCGCTGGTTCGGTCCCGTACGCGGCGGTCTGGCGATGGGTACAGTCCTGATTTGCACGATTTTTGCTGCAATGGCGGGCGTCAGCGCAGCTGCTACCGTGACAATGAGCGTTATCGCACTGCCGGCAATGTTCAAACGCGGCTATGATAAGCACCTGGCAATGGGCTGTATTATGGCAGGCGGCGCCCTCGGCATTCTGATTCCGCCCAGCGTGACGATGGTAGTCTATGCCTTCTGGGCGACCGAATCTGTGGGGCGTTTGTTTTTCGGAGGCGTGTTTCCCGGCTTGCTCCTCTCTCTAATGTATGTGACTTACATCGGTGTCATGTGCTATCTCAAGCCGGATATTGGTCCCGCACTGCCGCCCGAGGAACGGGTCGGTTGGAAAGAAAAATTTATCTCTTTAAGGGGTGTCATCCTGCCGATTATCCTCATCATGGTTGTGATGGGTTCAATTCTGATGGGTGTAGCCACGCCGACCGAAGCTGCTGCAGTGGGAGCAGGTGGTGCTACATTGTGCGCCGCCATCTATCGCAAACTGAACTGGAAGATGGTGTCCAAGAGCAGTCAGGCGACATTGAAGCATACCTGCATGATTATGTTCATCACCATGGGCGCTTCGGCGTTTGCCAGCGTTTACGAAGCGATTGGCGGCGTCGAAGTAGTCAAGGGATTGATGGAAGGACTGGCGGTAAACCGTTGGGTTGTCATAGTCATCATCCAGGTAATTTACCTGGCGCTTGGCTGCTTCCTGGATCCCATCGGCATCATAATGATTACGGTGCCTATCTTTGTGCCTGTCATCATGGAGCTTGGCTTCGACCCGGTCTGGTTTGGCGTACTCTTTATCGTGAACATGGAAGCCGGCTTCCTTACTCCGCCGTTCGGCATCAACCTCTTCTACATGAGAGCCTGTACTCCTGCGGATATTACCATGGTGGATATCTACCGTTCCGTCATACCATGGGTCGTAATGCAGGTCATCGGGCTCATCGTCTGCATGATATTCCCGCAGATTGTACTATGGTTCCCCAACCTGATATTCGGGGTGCCGGTAACCGGCTAAAGGAGCGTAACAGAGAGTTCGACTTGTTGCAGTCTCAGCCAAGAAAATACGAAGAGGGGGCGAAAAGCCCCCTCTTTTTTGTGCTTAATACGCTTTAACCGCCGGCGGTAGAGATTATTCCCAGCAGGTCAAGTCCGCGGATAATCATACTTACGGCAATCGCCGCGAGGAGCAGGTCGAAAACCCGGGATACTACGGCAAGTCCGCCTTTTCCGGTCACGCGGATGATACCGCCGCTCAGCTGATAGATAATCCAGACAACTATCAGGTTGAGGACAAATGCCGCAAGCACGGTGTAGATTGGAAACTGGCTGGCAAGCAGTAAAAGGGTGGTAATGGTCGCAGGACCGACAGTAAGGGGCGTGCCGATAGGTACAACGCCTACCATGTCTTCGTGGGACATGTCTGACATTTTGCCGGTGGTCATGTAGCGGACTGCCAGTACCAGCAGGATAATGCCGCCTGCCACGGCAAAAGAGCCGACCGAGATGCCCAGCACACTCAGGATGAGTTTTCCGAAAAATAAAAAGACCAGCCCGACGACTGCGGCAGTCAGGGTTGCCACGTGAATAGCGCGGCGTCTTTCCACGGAGGGCATTCCTTCGGTCAGAGTAACGACAAAGGGGAGGTTCCCCAGGGAATCAATCACGATGAAAAGCGGCACGAACGCCAGTACCAGTTGGGCAAACCAGCCGGACATGTTATACTACCTCTCTATTTCAGCCGTTTGCAGAGGATGAGCTTATCGTCTCCGGGGGCGTAATACTCAGGCACTCGCGCCACTTCCTCATAACCCAGACTGAAATGGAAACGGCGGGTCTTCTCGTATTGCGCTTTACCGGCTGTCTCGATGACGATGAGCCTGCCCTGCGCTTTCGCGATGTCTTTTTCCACAAAACGGATAAGCGCCTTGCCGATGCCCTGTCCCTGATGGTCAGCAGCAACCGCCATCCAGTAGATGTCCCAGGTACCCTGCGTCACGGGAGTCGAGCCGTAATTGATGTAGCCGACTACTTTGCCGTCAATCTCGGCGACTTGCACGACGTAACCTGAGCCTACCGGGTCTTTGAGATTGGCATCAATCAGTTCTTCGGCTATATCTACCTCGAAGTCCAGGAATTCCGGCGTGTTTTTCAGGATGTGCATCACCGGCTTCTTGTCTTGTTTGGTCATGGGGCGGATTATAAGATTCATGGTTCAATTCTTCTCCAATGCGTAAGTAACGATCCTTCTGATAAACTCGGTGTAAGGCAATCCGGCGGCTTCCGATTGCAGTGCGGCGCCCGTGCCGGGAGAAATGTCAGGATTAGGGTTCACCTCGATTACATTTAACCTCTTCGCGCTGTCTTCGCGCAAGTCCACCCTGGCGTAGCCGCGGCAGCCCAGCAGGCGGAAGGTCTTTTCCGCAAGCGCGATAATATTATTCAGTAGTTCGGTGGAAATCGGGGCAGGACAGACCGCTCTCGTGCCTTTATAATAGACGCTGTCCTCTTCCCACTTGGCGGCGAAGGTGAGAATCCTGGGGACACCGGCGGGCAGGGAATAGGTTATCTCGGACGGCGGCAGCGTAGTATATTCGCCGTTACCCATGATTGTGATATTGAATTCCCTTCCTTCGAGGAACTCCTCAACGAGGGCAGCCCCGCCATACAGGGAGGTGATACGCTCTACCTGCTCCTTCAGCGCAGGAAAATAAAATACGACGCTTTTTTCGGAAAGTCCGTGGCTGGCGTGTTCGCCGCTCATCTTGACGATACACGGGTATCTCAGACAAAAAGAAGCAACCGTCTCGGGAGTCAGCAACTGGAAATCAGCCGTGGGGACACCCGCTTTTTTGAGCATGGTCTTTGTACCGGCTTTATCCAGTGCGAGCCGCAGGCTTTCCGGACTGCAGCCGGTGAAAGGTATGCCCAACCTGGCGAGTATTTCAGGCACGATGGCTTCCGTGGCGGGATTGCCGGGGAAGCCCTCAAACAGGTTGAAAACCAGGTCGACTTTCAGCTTGCGCAGTTTTGCCTCGATGGTTTCCTGCGGGGGTTTCAACGGTATTTGCCGTACCTGGTAGCCAAGTTCTTTCAGGGCGATGTAAACTGCGGCAACTGCATTCAACACGCCGTTTTCGGCGGCTTCCTCGCCGGTAGCATCGTATTGACTGGTTATCGGCTCGCTGTAAACAATTGCTACGCGCGTGCCCATTGCGGGTACCTCTTCAGCGCCGCATTCAGTACCGCGCTTATCAGTCCGCGGTGCGTCCAGCCCATCTTGAGCGCCATGATAATCAGGTCGCTGTAAGTGCCGAGTCCCGGCAGCGGATTGATTTCCAGAAAGTAAGGTACACCGTTTGAATTGATTCTGAAGTCGATGCGGGCGAAGTCACGGCAGCCGAGGATTTCGAAGGACTTGCGGCTGGCATCGGAGATTGCTTTTATTGTTTGGTCGGGAAGTTTTATCGGGCATTCATATTCCACGAGGCGCTTGTAATCACGCTTGACTTCCAGCGAGTAGACGAAGTGTTTATTTTCCGTCTTCGGGATGATACGCATCATACCCATTGCCTGCGGTGGACTGTTGCCTATCATGCCGACCGTAACCTCGTCGCCATCGATAAATTCCTCGACCATTACCGGCTGGTGATAGGCATTGAGCAGACCGCTAACCGATTCTGTCATCTGGCGGGCACTTTCCACCAGCGAGGTCAGCCGGATGCCTTTGCTGGAGCCTTCAAAAGCGGGCTTAATAATGGCGGGGAAGGGAAAGTCCTGCCAGTTGAAAGCGGCAAGCTCATCTACGCCCGCAATCGTATTTGAACGGGGCACGTTGATGCCGGCTGCGGCAACGATTTGCTTGGTCAGCGGCTTGTCCAGACAGAGCGAAAGGCATTGCGGGTCAGAGCCGGAGTAAGGGATGTCCAGCATCTCCAGGACTGCTGGAACCTGTGCTTCGCGGCTGCGGTAGCTGCCTCTGCCCTCGGCGATATTGAAGACAAAGTCCACCTTCTTGCCGAGGATATTATGGAGAAACTCTCTGCCGCCGCCTAACCGGATAGCATTATGTCTCTCTGCCGAGATGGCGTCTTCAATAATTTGTACCGTCTCGGCAGAGTCGTATTCTTCCAGCGCGTCTTCCGGCTCACCGGTTGCGTGCGTCAGGGCATCTTTGAGGTCAAACGACAACCCTATCCGCATCCGGTTCTTCCTCTCTCATAGGGTTCCCCATTGAGCTGCTGTTCGGGTGGTAGGTCAATGTGACCGCTTCCAAATCAGCATCCGGATTCTCATCACCCTTCGGGTTGCGGAAGCGGAAGAGCTTGTTCTGGTAGTTACGGATGAGCAGCTCGTCCTTATTGTGCTCCAGCACGTAGTTGGGCTGCAGGGGCACTTTACCGCCGCCGAAGGGCAGGTCAATCACGAAGTGCGGTACGGCCAGACCCGATGTATGACCGCGTAAGCCTTCAATTATCTTGATACCAACTTCGACCGGTGTGCGCAGGTGTTCCGTACCCTGTACCTCGTCACACTGGAAGAGGTAGTACGGGCGTACCTTGATGCGCAGCAGACCGCGCACCAGTTTCAACTGCGTCTCGACCGAATCGTTCACGCCGCGCAGCAATACCGACTGGTTGTTCACCGGCACGCCGGCGCGCAGCAGACGGTCCGCCGCCCGCGCGGCTTCCGGGGTCAACTCGTTGTGGTGGTTGAAGTGAGTGTTCACCCAGATGGGTCCGTATTTAGACAGCATCGTGCAGAGCTCGTCATCGATACGCTGAGGCATGACCACCGGACAGCGGGTACCGATACGGATAATCTCGACATGCTCGATGCTTCTGATGCGTGAGATAATCTCTTCCAGTCGGCTGGTGGCGAGGGTCAGGGGGTCACCGCCGGAGATAATGACATCACGTACTTCCTTGTGTTTGCGGATATAATCCAGCATCCGCTCGATTTCCGCCATACTGCGCACCCAACCGCCGTGCTGCCACTCGCGTTTGCGGGTGCAGTGTCGGCAGAGCATGGGGCATATATCCGTCAAAACCATGAGGACACGGTCAGGGTAACGGTGTACCAGTCCGGGTACCTTGGAATCGCGTTTCTCTTCGAGGGGGTCTTCCATGCCCATGGCGCCCATGGTGACCTCATCCAGGCAGGGGAGAGCCTGCCGGCGTACGGGGTCAGCCGGGTCGTTCGTGTTGATGAGCGACAGATAGTAAGGGGTCACCGAGAGAGGATATCTCAGAATGACCAGTTTGAGTTGAGCCAGTTCTTCATTGGAAACAGGAAAAACTTTCTTTAGCTCATCAACAGTGGTGATGCGGTTGCGGAATTGCCATCTCCAATCATTCCAGTCACGGTCTGAGACGTTGCCAAAAAACCGTGTGCGGTTGGTGCTGGCGCTGCGTTTAAGCGGAGGATCATCGTCTTTTGAAGACAGGGGGCTACTTGGGGGCTCTTCAGCCTCCGTGCGGGAAAAACCGGTACTGGGGGGTTTGTCGTCTGAAGACAGGTCGAACAAACTCAGTTGTGTTGCTGTTTTCACCTAATGCTCTCCTTTAATTGTTGTCCTTTATTAAGTATAGAGTATAGAGTATTTCATGTAAAATATCAATAGTCCAGGGTGTTTCTGGGGCAAAATATTTTGGGGCAATCATTACGCATTTATCGGGTGCCGGTAGGCGTTCTGGAGGTACTGCATGACCATGCGCTGGGCGTTGAAATGGGGGCCGTTCAGGGCGATTGCGTAACGCATCACCGCGATATAATCAGTAGGGGCTTTGTAGTACATCGGGAGAATCACCTTCTCCAGTTTGTTGTAGAGCGAGGCGATTTCTTCCTCCCGGTTGCTCTGCTCCCGCCATCCGTCGTCGATAGACCAGCCGGTGACGCTCTCGACGTGCCCTTCAATCCACCAGCCGTCCAGGATGCTCAGACTGGGGATGCCGTTGAGCGCGGTCTTCATGCCGCTCGTCCCGGATGCTTCCAGCGGTTTCAGCGGCGTGTTCAGCCACAGGTCGACTCCCGAACAGACATACTTTGCCAGCGCCATATCATATTCTTCCAGGTAGACCACCGGG
>JAQTVW010000040.1 GCA_028706655.1 Dehalococcoidales bacterium
GCCCGCACAAGGTGGAGTAAGCGGCGAGACGGTTGCTATGGAAGGCACTTTGGATTTGGTTCCCGCACCCTAAACGCTCGTCAATAGAGGTAAACTGACCTCCCATCTCTCTTTTCTAAGGGAGATGGGAGGGATTTCAGAGAGGATGCTGAGCCCCTTTTTACCCTTAAAACTTATTTCTCTTTAGCACATCCTCCAATTTTCTCTTGGGCACGTGGCGCACACCGCGGTCGTCCAAATAAGGCTTGGTCGTGGTGGTGAGGGGTTCTACAACCTGGGTCTCGTCAGGATAGCCCAGCGCTATCAACACGCCGATTTCATATTTTTCCGGGATGTTGAGTGCCTGCCGCAGCTCTTTATCCACGGCGGAGAGAATGGCACAGGAACCCAGTCCCTGTTCAAAGGCAGTCAGAATAATGTTCTGTGATGCCATGCCGGCGTCTACCTGCGTTGCCCGGCGCGTCCCGCCCACTTCCTTTTCCCGGGCGGCATCAATCAGAACAATAATATAGGCGCAGGGGCGATGCCCGGGCGGGGGTCCGGAGGGGCGGGGCACCTGTGCCCAGGATGCAATCGTCGGGAAGACTTCGTCCAGCAGCTTCTTATCATCGACGATCAAAAAGTCCAGAAGCTGAAAGTTGCGACCCGCCGGGGCAAGCCGGCCGGCATCGACGCATTTTACCAGCATCTCATACGGCACCGGGACATCCTTGAACCTGCGCACGGTGCGCCGCTTTGTGACTGCCTCTTGAACGTTCATTACCTAACCTCCTGTTTATTGCATATCGCCAGAGAATTTTTCAAGCTGTTTCATCATCGCCTGCCAGTGGGTGCCCCGCCAGTAGATGCGGCGGCAGTTGGGACATTCCATGTATTGCCGCTGCGTCTTGAAAACGTAAGGCGGGACGCGGTCTTTCACTTCCTCGATACTCCTGCCGGCGAGCGGCCGGTTGCATTCGAGACAAATCGTAAAAGGGCGGTAACGGCTGTCCAGTTTCAGCGCGGTAATGACCTGCCGCATCTGTTCTTCAGACTCGTCGCCGGTCAGCAGGACGGCGCGCACCCTGCCGGTCGTTATCGCCCGCCTTTTCATGATTTCCGTGTCCCGGGTCAGGATGATGCGGTCTTCTTCCAGCGCCTGCCGCACCAGGTAGTTGTCATTCGTGCCGGTAAAAAACTCCGTATCGTAGCCCATCGTCCGCAGCCAGCGGGTCAGCTTCCCCACGTTCTGGTCGACGATAAACTTGAGTTCCGTGACAGACCTCCACCTAGAGGTTAATCTGCAGTCCCTCGTGAGCCAGCGTAATAGGATGACCCAGGTCTGACGATACGGCGGCAATCTCGGCGGCGATTTCCTTCTCCTGCCGGGGATTCATGTGGACGAGATAAATTTGGGGGAGATAGCCTTTTATCTGCCGGAACGAGAGCAGTTCTTCTTTAAGCAGACTCGGCGTAAGGTGCGACGATTTCCGCCCGAAGTCTTCATACCGGTTCGGGGCGGTCGTCTCGATAATCAGCAGTTTCGGCGATATCATCTGCCAGCACTTCGCCAGGCCGGGACCGGTATCGCCGGTGTAAAACAGGGTTTTATCCCCGGAAGTTATCTGGAAGCCCACCGCCGGCACTGAGTGGCTGACCGGCACCGGAGTTACCTTATAATCGCCGATTTGTATCGTCTTCAACGGCTCCATCAGATTGAAAACAATCGTCGGGTTGCCCTGGGGCCACTCCAAAAAGTTGCGGTAAAGCTCGTGGTTCAACAGGTGGTCTGCCAGCATTGCGCAGACCTCGGTAGTGGCATAGATATTGATGGCCGTCTCATGAAGGAAGAGGTTCATCGCCATCACCGGAATATCACGGATGTGGTCATAATGCTGGTGCGTCAGCAATACTGCTTCGAGCTTCTGCTGCGCCGTAAAAGACAGGCTGCGTGTCAGGCTGCCGGCATCCAGCGCCAGGACATTGTCAATCAGGATACTGGCGAGGCGTACGGTGCTCGATTCGCTGTTGTGCGCCCCTAAAAACTTTATCTTCATTCAGACTTACCTTTCCCGGGTCATTAGCGGGTGACGAGAAACGGGTTGAAATTTGTATCGTAATCGTAAGTATCGATTGACTCCCGCTTCTTGAGGAAATTGACGATAGCGTAGGTCAGCGGCGTGGCAACCGCCTCGATGGCGGTCTTTGCCAGCCAGTGATAAAGGATAATCACCGGCAGAAATGAGGGCGTTCCCGCGAAAGCGATGGTGATAAAAAGGACCGAGTCCAGCCCCTGCCCGGCGAACGTCGAGCCGATGGTGCGCATCCACAGCCAGCGCCCGCGGGTCATGATTTTCATGCGGGCGAGAATGAACGAGTTGGTGAACTCACCTGCGAGATAACCGCAGAAAGATGCCGCCAGCAGACGCGGCGTGTAGCCCAGGATAGCCTCATAAGCCGCCTGTCCGGTCCAGAAAGGCGCCGCCGGTAATTCCCGGGCGATCCAGATAAAGACCACGAACAGCACATTACAGGCGAAGGCAAGCCAGATGACCCGGCGCGCCCAGCGGTAGCCGTACACTTCGGTCAGAACATCTCCGAAAATATAGCTTACCGGGAAAACGAAGATTGCCGCAGGCAGAAAGACGGGACCGAAGGCGATTATCTTTACCGCGATGACGTTCGAGGCAATCAGGCAGGAGATAAAAAGGGCGGTGATTACCATAAGGCGATATGAGATGTGCATCTTATAATTTCTTCGGTTAATCAGATTATATCAGGCGTTTCCGTTTGAAGATGAAAATAATTACTGCGACGATAATCATAGTGATAAGAAGCAGGAAAAACAGGGTGGTATAGTTGCCGCTGTTTACACCGCCCGGTAGCACGACGTTCATACCATAGATCCCGGAAATTACCAGCACCGGCATCAACAAAGCGGAAATCAGAGTAAAGACCCGGACAACACGGTTCAGCCGATAGTTATTCATAAGAAAATCAGTGTCTTTGTATACTTCGATAACTTCCCTGGCTTTATCGAGGGTATCACATATTTTATTCATGTGGTCGATAATATCACTAAAATAGGCGGTCATCGGCTGGTTTACAAATCTGCCTAATCTTTTAAACAGGTCCTGGAACACTGTCCGCATCGGGATAACAATGCGGCTCTGGAATATGATATCGCGGCGCAGCATAAAAAGTTCGTGAGCTGCTTCGATATCCTCATTGAAAACGTTGTCTTCCATATCGTCCAGATTGCCCATGATTTTGTCCAGTATCGGGAAATAATGGTCAACCGCCTGGTCGACAATCTGGTAAACCAGGTAGCCGGAGCCGCGGGAAAAATAATCGCCGCGAATTTCCTCATTCCGTTCACATGTCGCAAATACATTTTTTACCGACCAGAGTTCCCCGCTGTGCAGCGTCACCAGAAAGCCGTTCCCGACAAACGCGGTAAGCTGGCGGTGTACCGAGATGCGTTTTTTAACATCGTATACCGGGAAATGAAAGATCCAGAACAGGTAATCTTTGTGTTTATCGTCTACTTTGGGGAGCTGGCGTTTACTCAGGCAGTCATCCAGGTCCAGTTGATGGAAATTGTAATGCTCTGCCAGATACTTCGTCTCCCTCTCAGTCGGCGGTGAGATATCTATCCAGGTCAGGTTGCCCCACTTGATCGTCTTCATGTTCAGGGGTTTGTCTGCAGGCGGCGGTATCACGTTGCCCGGCTTCCCGGATGCGGTGTTGTCTTTATGGCTACGAGGGAGAATCATTTTTAGCCTACCTCACGGTTTGTTAAATAACCCACTATTTTAGCATAAATTGTATGATACCACCTATTTTGTTATATTGAAAGAGGGAACACACCAATTTTCAGGAAGCAATCTGCAATATGACTCAAAATTGGAAGGATAAATTCGTTTTCCGCATCAAGAAGTTACTGGGGATGAACGTCTTCCTGTGCGATAACTGCAAGTGGAACTGGCGCGGCGCCTGCCACGATACTGCCCGCCCCAATGCGACGAAATGCCCGGAATATACCAGGCGGGGCAGCTGATACCGCTGAATAAAAAGAAGGAGGGCGAATCGCCCCCCTTCTTCATTTGATTTCCTGAGGAAATCTACTGTCTACTTGTAATCGTAGAAACCTTTGCCGGTCTTGCGCCCCAGCCAGCCGGCGGTCACCATCTTCGCCAGCAAAGTCGGCGAGGCATACTGCGGGTCTTTGAATTCGGCATAGATTCCGCTGGCGATAAAATGCACCGTATCCAGACCGATGAGGTCAGCCAGCGCGAGCGGTCCCATCGGGTGGTTCAGTCCCAGATTGATGGCGGTATCGATATCTTCTTTGGTCGCCACGTTTGCTTCGTACATACGGATAGAATTCAGGATGAACGGAATAACCAATCGGTTGACCAGGAAACCCGGGGCATCTTTGGCAATAACGATAGTCTTCCCCACCGTCTTGCCGAACTCTTTGCTGGCTTCCATGGTCTCGTTGCTTGTGGTGATGGTTTTAACGATTTCCAGCAGCTTCATGATGGGCACCGGGTTGAAGAAATGCAAGCCAACTACCTTGTCCGGGCGGCCGGTCGCCATTGCCATATCGACGATAGAAAGGCAGGAAGTATTGGTGGCGAGGATGGCGTCCTTGCCGCAGATTTTGTCCAGCTCGGCGAAGATTTTTTTCTTGAGGTCCATATTTTCCACCGCCGCCTCGATGACGAGGTCGCAGCCGGCGAAGTCTTTCATATCGATGGTTCCCTTGATACGGGCAAGCGCCGCATCTTTGTCCGCCGGGGTCATTCGCTGCTTTTCCACGCTCTTGGTAAAGGATGAGTTTATCGCGCCCAGTCCTTTTTTAAGGTACTCTTCCTTCACTTCAGAGACGACTACCTGGTAGCCTGCCAGCGCGCAGACCTGTACGATTCCCCCGCCCATCTGTCCGCACCCTACGACGCCAACTTTCTTAATCGCCATTATACTCTCTCCTTTTCTTTTTTGATTTTACAGATTCATCTTTGCGACAACCCCTAGATTCTAGCAGGGGCTTGCAAATATCGTCAAGCCAACGTCAATGGATGAAGACTACCGGGTAAAAATATTTTTCCGGGCTATTGACTCCATCCTAAAAGCGCGGTATACTGCTATCCATATCCTACACTGTGGTACTTTTTATAAAAAGGGCATGATATAGGTACGTTTACGTATAGACTATATGTAAAGTGCAACATATACTACCATTGGAGTTACTATAAAGGGAAACTGTCTTGAAATACCTGCGGGGCATTTTTAACGATGGACTCACCCGGGCGGCCGGGGCGATCTTCGTGCTGGTCTGCATCGTGGTGCTTTTCAGCAATTACTCAGACCTGCCGGAACAGCATCCCCTCTTCGGCGTTTTCGTCTACATTCTGGTCCCCATTCTTTTTGTTGCCGGCGGTATCGTGTTCGTTTTCGCAATTTTAAGATTGCTGAAATAAGGGGAAAATAATGGCAGATGCTCAAATCAGGAGAGCCAAAGCCCTCTTTTTGATGTTCGCCGGCGCCATCAGCCTGATGCTGCTGGTACTCGGACTATACAACCTGGTCGCCTTTACCGATTCGGTGGGTTTTTGCGGCACGCTCTGCCATGATGTCATGTACCCGCAGTATACCGCTTACCAGGCATCGCCCCACTCACGGGTCGCCTGCGCGCACTGCCATGTCGGCTCGGGCGCGGATTACCTCGTGCGCTCCAAGGTGACCGGCATTCCCCTCATCTTTTCAACTTTGACCGATTCGTACGAGCGCCCGATTCCCACGCCGGTGCGGAACCTGCGCCCGGCGCGCGATACCTGCGAACAGTGCCACCGTCCGGAACGCTTCGCCGGCGACCTCGTCCGCGTGCGGACGACTTTCCTCACCGATGAAACCAATACCGAAGTGACCGATGCCCGGGTGCTGAAGGTGGGCGGCGGACAGGATGAAGTCGCCCGGGATATCCACTGGCACATCGCCGCCAATGTCTGGTTTGTCAGCCAGGACGCCAAGCGGCAGGAGATTGACTGGGTGGGCGTCGAAGGTGCGGGCGGCTATACCCGGGAATACATCGACCCCGCCGCCACCGGCGGACTGACCCCGGCACAGATAAATTCCGAAAAACGGCTGATGGACTGCATCGATTGTCACAACCGCGCCACTCATATTTTCCGCTCCCCTGAGTACCTGGTGGATGCCGCTATGGTCGAAGGCACCATTGATAAAAGCCTGCCCTTCATCAAAAAAGAGATTACGGATATCCTTTATCCTGCCCAGCCCAGCCTGGAGCAAGCCAACGCCGCACTGGAGCAAATCAAAGATTTCTACCGGGTAAAGTACCCGCAAATCTATAATACGAAGCAAGCCGCCATCGATAAATCGATTACCGAAGCGAAGAATGTCGCCCGGCTGACGACCTTCCCCCACATGCAGGTCACCTGGGAGACTTATGGGAATAATGCCGCCCATCAGGAATCGCCGGGGTGCTTCCGGTGTCACGGCAAACTTGTCGAAAAGACAGCCGCCGGCACAGGTCCCACGATTGACGTGAGTTGCGACCTCTGCCACGTTGAGCTGTCACAGCCGCTGAAGTAGCAGCGGACAATACACGGACATGCGGCGCCGGTTGTGCCGCAGACGGAGGTGGTGCAAATGAAGAGTATCATGAGGCAAGTCTGGTTGCTTACTCTTCTGGTGACCCTGGTGATATCCGCGGGCTGCCAGCCCGCGCCCGCTACACAGGGTCCGCAGGGGCAGCCCGGCAGCAGCACCGGGACGGTCAGCGGAACAGTAACCAACGTCCTGACCGGAAAGCCGGTTTCCGGAGTGCAGGTCGTCACTGATCCTGCAATTTCCGGTGTTACCATCACCACCAACGCCGCCGGCAGCTACTCGGCGACTCTGCCCATCGGCATCTACACACTTAAGTATCAGAAGGCAAACTTCAATGCTCTCAGCCAGACCGTTTCGCTGGTGGCGGGACAGACTTTCACCAAGAATGCCATCCTGCAACCCGTATCCCGCGTCGTCACTGCCGCCGGTAACGACCAGGCAAGTTCGCCGGGCGCATCGGTTACCCTGGAAGCATCCGCAGATACCCTCGATGGCTCTACGGTGACTTCCTACCAGTGGACGCAGGTTTCCGGCGTCACGGCAAGCATCGAAAGCCCGCGGGAACGGTCGACCAAGGTGACTCTGAGCCAGTTGCCCGCTTATAAAGAGAAGTTCATGACGCTCCTGGAAAAGCTGGAGCGCGTCGATGTCCAGGCGGTCAATCCGCACGAACTGGAAGCCGCCGAGACCTGTGTTTTCCGCGTCACGGTGAACACCTCCAGCGGCAGCTACACCGATATGGTGAATATTACCGTGCCGCTCCCTTATGCCGTTGCCCCCGGTCTGCGTAACGTGCCTGCAGGTATCCCCGTACTTTTACACGGCAAAACCCAAAACAGCTATAATTGGACGCTCACCGCGCCCGCCGGTTCCAAGGCGAACCTCGCGGATGCCGCCAGCCGGTACCCTTCTTTCACGCCTGATGTTTCCGGCGAATACATCGTCGCCGAGCAGGGCAGCGCCGCCTCACTGAAAGTCTATGCCGGCACCTGGCAGGGCGCCGTCAGCGGCATGGACGACAAAGGTCGCCCGCTGGCAGCTACCTGCACCACCTGCCATGACGGCGAAATCGCGAAAGACCAGTTTACCGCGTGGAAGGAATCAGGACACGCTGAAGTGTTCACCCAGAACCTCAACACCGGCGGGCACTACGGCGAGGACTGTTTCTCCTGCCATACCGTCGGCTTCGACAAGACGGTGAAAAACGCCGGTTTCGACGATGCTTCCGATTATAATGCCTTCCTGAATGCCGGACTGTTGAATAAGCCCGACCCGAATAACTGGGCGACGGTCATGTCCAAATTCCCGGAGACCGCCCGGATGGCGAATATCCAGTGTGAGAACTGCCACGGTCCCAATAACCATGCCGCGCTCCATCCGGATAACACGCCGGCTTCGGCACGCATCAGCATCGCGTCCGATGTCTGCGCCTCCTGCCATGGCGAACCGCCCCGGCACGCCCGGTTCCAGCAATGGGACGAAAGCGGTCATGCCAATTTCGAGCTCGCTATTGACGAAGGCAGTGTGGAAACGCGCGGCGCTTCCGCCGGGCATTGCGGGCGCTGTCACACCGGGCAGGGTTTCCTTGCCTGGATACAGCAGCCGGACCAGACCAAGCGGATCCAGGGCGCCAAGGGCGATGCCACCGCCGACGAGCTGAAAGCCCTCGGACTGACCAAAGACACGGTGCAGCCGATTACCTGTGCCACCTGCCATGACCCCCACAATCCCGGCACGGTTTCCGGCAAGCCCAACAATACAACCGTGCGCATCCAGGGCAACACGTCGCTCCTGCCTGCCGGCTTCCAGGCGCGCAACGTGGGGCGGGGCGCAATCTGCATCATGTGTCACAATACCCGGGGCGGACTGCATAATGACTCTAACCTGCCGACCAGCTATTCCGCGCCGCACGTCTCGGCGCAGGGCGATGTGCTGCTCGGGGAAAATGCCTACCTCGTACGTCCCCGCCAGCGCTCCCCGCACGCCTCGATTACCGATTCCTGCGTGCGCTGTCACATGGAAGTGACGCCGCCGCCGCCGGAGTTGAGCTACCAGCTCGCAGGCACGAACCACGCCTTCAAGGCGAGCCTGAAACTCTGCTCCTCCTGTCATAGCGATGTGCTGGATGCCGCCGCATTCCAGAGCAGTTACAAAGAGCAACTTGAAGAGTTGGGGCTCAAGATGGGCCAGTACCTGCTGAGTAAACTGACCGCCCAGGTGACGGTCAAAGACTATACTCCGCATACTTATAACGGCGTAACTTACGACCTGAAAAGCGATGGGATAGTGATCAACAAGACCAACATCGTCTCAGTGGAGCCGGTGGAACCGCACGGGCAGCAGGGTTTCCTGATTAAGTTCAAGGAAGCGGTCAACTTCACTTATGCCCCGGCCGGGCAGCAACCTCACTCACTTGCCCTTAACCAGATTGAAGTCCAGCTTGGCGACATCACCACCGACGGCAAGACGGCAATCATTACGTTGAGCGATGTACTGGTACGCGCCGGCTGGAACTACTTCCTGATTCACGGAGACGCCAGCAGCGGCATCCACAATCCTGACTTTGTCGAAGAGGTGCTGAGCAGTTCCATTGAGGCGCTCTTCCCGACCAAAGTGCCGCAGGAGTCGGAATAGCAGAGGCATAATAACGCCGGGAATTGGTTAGCTGACCGCGCCCTGGGGTCTGGCGGCAGTTTGACTGTTTTTCGCTTTGCGGTTGCGGAATAACATCCAGACGGTGACCGCCGTGATGATAACGGCGGAGATAAGACCGCTTACCAGCCAGCGCTGGTACCATGGATTTGCCTTCGCGGGAGATTTAGCCGCGGGCAGAGATTTGGCGGTAGTGGCGCCTTTTTCAGGTGCTGCTGGTATCGGAGGCACGACCGGCTGAATCGACGCCGGCGGAGAGACAGGTGGTGCCGGATTAGCCGTAACCGGCGGCGGCGTCGCCGGCGGAACAGGAGTTGAAGGCGGTGCCGCCACTTTAATTTCAATTGATTTTACATTGTTGTCTTCGCGGCTCTCACTGACCGCATCCGGCTCATCGATAACAAACCTCGCGATATGCAGACCCGGCTGCGCTATCCATTCCAGGGTAATATTGACTGAATCGCCTGCTTGGGGCAGGTCGAGAACACGATTAGCCAGCGGGTTATTATCAACATAAAAATTCACCGTTGCTTTTTGAGCGGTATCGCCGCCCCGGTTTCTGACGGCGAGACTGAGTACGACCCTGTTGCCCGGCGATAGTTCTTGCGGCTGCCAGGTCAGACCTTCAATTACAAAGTCGGGGTACGGCAGCGTCACTGCTTTCTCGTTGTTGTTTTCATCGGACTCGGGGACTTCGCCCTTCACATCGGCGAGTGCCTTCAGAACACAGGCTCCATCCGGTGTCGCCAGTGCAATTGTCTTGACGGCGCTGCCGCCGGGCGCCAGTGCTTCCACATAGAGGCTGCCGCGCAGAATCCCAGAAACATAGTACGCCAGGTAAAAAGTTGCCGAAGGATAATCGCCCCGGTTTGCTACGGTCGCGCTGACTGTCATTTCCTTGCCCGGCACCGGGTCGGCGGGCGCCACCCAAAGTTCTTTGACTATCAGGTCGGGCGCGAGTACCTTGATATTAGCGACGAGCGCATTGTCTTCGTTCGCCTCGTTGATAACGCGACCGGCATCCGCAAGGACGGAAAGCTGATGAGTTCCCGCCCGGGCTTGCCAGGTAAAACCGACCTCGGCATATGCCCCGGCATCCAGATTATCGATTACACTGGAGAAGATGCACTCGCCAGCGAGGTAAACATTGAACGTAGAACCGGCTGCCGGGCTGCTTCCCTCGTTTTTGACAACTGCGGTCATGGTCACTTGATCCCCCGCTGCCGGTTGCTCCGGAGACCAGACCAGGCTCTTCACGACAAGGTCGGGCGGCGGCAGCCGGTTATCCGGGGTCATGCTGACTGTCAGAGTATTGTTGGTTTCATCGGTTTCTTCGATATTGTTCTCTACATCGGCTGCCGCGGTCAGGGTAGATTGCCCTTCCTGCGCCACCCAGGAAAAGACCGTCCAGGCAGTGCCTCCGCCCCTGATTGCCTGTATCGTCGCCGAATAATGCGATGTACCGACCAGAAAATCGAGCGAGGACACTCCGCAAATGCCGTAACCCTGGTTCAGCAGCGTCACGTTGCAGGTGACATCCTGACCCGCTACCGGACGCGACGGCACCCATGTTATTGACTGGACAACCAGGTCAGCCGTTGCCTGCGCAAGGCTCTTCGTCTTCTGATTGTTGTTTTCGTTGCTTTCGATATTTTCGCCGCCGGAATCGGCGATCGCCCCAACGGTATGCAGACCCGCCGCGGCAATCCACGAAAAAGTCTGGTTAACGCTGGCACCTGCGGCCAGCGCGGGGACGGGCGCTGTACCGACGAAGCCGCCGTCTATCATGTAAGCTACGCGTGAATACACCGCCCTGCCATCGCCCTGATTTTTGATGGTCACAGTGAAAGTCACGTTATCGCTCTCCACCGGGGAGACCGGAGTCCAGTTGATGTCCGACACTATCAGGTCGGGGGCCAGTGTCGCACAGGTGACAACCTCGGTATTGTCCGCTTCGTTGCCTTCAACCACCTGGTTCAACACATCGGCAACCGCTTTGAATTCATGAGTGCCGGGCTGCGCTAGCCATTTGAAAGTGTTTATCGTGCTCTTTCCAGCATCGAGCCGGGGAATCTCGATATAGCCGCGCGAGGCATTATCGATGTAAAACTCCAGGTTCGAGTTTGAGGCGCCGGCATTGCCTTCGTTCGTCGTAACCACCGTGATAGTAACATTGTCCTGCACCGAAGGATGTTCGGGCAGCCAGCTTATCTCTCTTATTAAGAGATTGGGCGCGAGGACGGAAAAAGCCAGTGTCGATTCATTGTTCGATTCGTCGCTTTCGGCAACGGTCTTTTCCCCGTCAACCACTACTCTGATGGTGTGGTCGCCGGCGCGGGTCTTCCACTGAAATGTCAGCACGTAGTCCGCGCCGGGAACAATCGAATCGGTATAGGTTGAATTGATTCGTTCGCCATCGATGTAACATTCGATTTTCGATGACGCCGCGCGCTCGTTGCCGGCATTATGGATAACCGCGGTGATGGTCAGCTTGTCCCGGAGCGTGGGATTCTCCGGCGAGAAGGAAATTGATTTTACGATTAGATCAGGGGTATATGAGGCCGCAATCACACCGGCGCTTCCCCACTGGACAAACAGCAGCGCCAGCATGACCGGTATCAGCAGCCGGGATATAATATTCCGTGCAGGCTTACCAATCAGCATCCTGATATAAGCCTACTTGGTTCCGGCGCCTTTAGACTAGGGTGTTATTACCCATTTTAGAAGTATGCCCGTTGGAAATCAGGAAAATGCCGCTAGCCCCGAACAGGTTGCCGAACAGCTTCACCCTGCCGCTCTTGCCGATAATACAACTTTTCTCGATGCGGATGCCGCGCCGGCGGCAGAACCGCACAAAGTCCGAAATCGTCAGGAAGTGGATGTTAGGGGTGTTGTACCATTCGTAAGGCAAAGACGGAGTGACCGGCGTCCTGCCGCGAATACCCATCTGCCAGCGCACGGAATAATGGGCGAAATTGGGGAAGCCGACAATCACCTTTTTTCCTACCCGCAGCGCCTCGCCGAGCACTGCCTCCGGCTTTTTCACCTGCTGAAAGCTGTGGTTCAGTATCACGTAATCGAAGGACTTATCGCCGTATTCGGAAAGACCGCTATCGATATCGTCATGGAAGACGCTCAAGCCCCGCGCGACGCATTTATAGATTTCAGTTTCGTTCACCTCGATGCCCCGGACTGACGCCGCTTTCTCCCTGGCGAGCTTAGCCATCAGCTCGCCGTTTCCGCAGCCCAGGTCCAGCACAGCAGCGCCCGGCGGGATGAGTTCCATGATAACCTTATGCTGCAAGGCGGTCGGGTCTGTTTTCTTATTCATCGTTCACTCCGCCGCCGGCGGCGACCCGGTTCAGAAAATGCGACACCAACCGCGATTGCTGCTCCGTTTCCAGGAGGAAGGCATCGTGACCGTAGCTGGAGCAGATTTCGCAGTAGGTGGCATCGACCCCGGCGGTCTTGCAGGCGCGCACGATTTCCTGCGACTGATACGACGGGTACAGCCAATCCGATTTGAAGGCAATCACCAGGAATTTCGCCCTGACGTTTCGTAATACTTCGCTGAGGCTGTTGCCTTCCGCAAGGTCGAACCGGTCGATTGCCTTGGTGATATAGAGATACGAATTGGCATCGAACCGCCGCACGAAGTTGTCGCCCCGGGAGCGCAAGTAGCCTTCCACTTCAAAATCGTTATCGAACTTGAAGAACTTCTGCTGGTTCCGGGCGCGGCGCCCGAACTTCTCCGTCATAGAAACATCGCTCATGTAGGTGATATGCCCCACCATCCGCGCCACCGCCAGCCCGCGGGTCGGCGGCGTGCCGCCGTAGTAGTTGCCGTCCTGCCAGTTGGGGTCGGCGATAATCGCCTGCCGTCCCACTTCGTTGAAGGCAATCTGCTGCGGCGAGTGCCGCGCCGCCGTCCCGATGGGAATGGCAGCCCGCACCCGTTCCGGATACGAGACCGCCCACTGCAAGACCTGCATGCCGCCCATCGAACCGCCGGCAACCGCCAGCAGCTTATCGATACCCAAGAAATCTATCAGGTATCTTTGTGCCGCGACCATATCCCGGATAGTCACCAGCGGGAAATCCAGCCCGTAGGGCTTGCCGGTCTGCGGATTAATTGAAGACGGGCCGGTCGAACCCCGGCACCCGCCGATGACGTTGGCACAGATAACGAAGTATTTCTCAGTATCAAAGGCTTTGCCGGGACCGATCATGTTGTCCCACCAGCCCGGTTTTTCCTCGCCGGCATGGTAGCCTGCCGCATGGGCATCGCCAGTGAGCGCATGCAGCACGAGAACGGCATTGGACTTCGCTTCGTTCAGCCTGCCGTAAGTCTCGTAGGCGAGTGTCACCGGATTGAGTTTCTCGCCGTTTTCCAGCGACAATCCGCCGGCAATAGTAAAGTACTGCGTTTCCACCACGCCGATACCTGTTTCTTCTTTGACCAGCAATAGCTGCCTCCTTCCTATCTGATTCGCTTACGCCACCGCTTTGCGCAACGCCTGGTCGACGTCCTTCTTGATGTCCTCGATGTCTTCCACGCCGACAGCGAAGCGGATATAATCCTCGGTCACGCCGGTCGCCCGCTGTTCCTCTGCCGTCAGTTGCTGGTGCGTGGTCGAAGCCGGATGAATCACCAGGCTTTTCACATCCCCGATATTCGCCAGGTGAGAAAGCAGCTGCACCGATTCGATAAACTTCTTGCCTGCTTTCAAGCCGCCCTTGATGCCGAAGCCGATAATAGGCCCGAAATTGCCTTTCAGGTATTTTACCGCCAGCGCATGGCTGGGATGCTCCTCCATACCGGGATAATTGACCCACGCAACCGCCGGGTGCGCCTTGAGAAACCGGGCGACGGCAAGGGCATTTTCGGAATGCTTCTTGACCCGCAGCGGCAGAGTCTCCAAGCCCTGCAAAAACAGGAAGGAGTTGAAAGGACTAAGCACCGCACCAAGGTCGCGCAGCAGTTGAACTCTCACCTTGAAGATGAAGGCAACATTGCCCAGTCCCGGGAAATTGCCGAAGACATCCCAGTATTTGATGCCGTGATAGCTGGGGTCGGGCTCGGTGAAATCGGGAAACTTGCCGCGGCTCCAATCGAACTTGCCGGAGTCCACGATGACGCCGCCGATGGAGGTGCCGTGCCCGCCGATGTACTTGGTCGCCGACAGGGTAGTGATATCGGCGCCGTAATCAATAGGACGAATCAGCCCCACGCCGACGGTATTATCCACGACGAACGGGATGCCGGCGTCATGGGCTATCCGGGCAATCGCTTCAAAATCGGGTATGTCCAGCTTGGGATTGCCGATAGTCTCGGCGTAAATCGCCCGGGTGCGCGGCGTAATCGCCTTTTTGAATTCTTCCGGCTTGCGGGAATCGACGAACTTGACCCAGCGCCCCAGCTTGGCGAAAGTATGGTGAAACTGCTGGTAAGTCCCGCCGTAAAGATTATTGGCGGAGACAATCTCGTCATTCAGACCGGTGATAGCCAGCAAAGCGAGCGCCTGCGCCGCCTGTCCGGAAGATACCGCCAGCGCCCCGGTGCCGCCTTCCAGCGCGGCGACTCTCCGTTCAAAGACATCGGAGGTCGGGTTCATCATCCGCGTGTAGATATTGCCCACTTCCTTGAGTGCAAACAGGTTGGCGGCATGTTCGGTGCTCTTGAATACATAGGAAGCAGTCTGGTATATGGGCACCGCCCGCGCGCCGGTAGCGGGGTCGCTGGTCTCCTGACCGGCATGGATGGCTAAGGTATCGAGGCTCCAGTTTTGAGGACTATTATCAACGGACATTTTGTATACTCCTTCATAAATAAAAATTCAAAGACCAAAATGGTAACAGGAATCCTGGGAAAGAATCAGGAGAACCGGGGTAAATATAAAAGTATATCTGCGGCTAGCGCCGCATCATGCCGGTCAGGCACATCGCAGAGGGCATCACTGAGGAAGGTAAAAGAGAGTCAACCGGGGTAGTTGGCGACCCCGGTTGTTCTAGCTTGTAGTTAATCGTATTAACGACTGGCATTTTTATTATCTCGAAAGTTATTGTTGACTAATTGTATCTCTTTTGTTGACATTATAACCTGAAGGTATAGCAGTTGTCAACAGGCAATCCGGTATTTTTAACGACTACCCTGGCTGCAGTGTGTCCTGGTAGGCTTTCAGGAGATCGGCGCCCTTCATTATCAGTTTGCCGCCGTTTTCGGTAAAGGGCACCAGCGCCTTGGGGTAATTCACGCACGCTCCCTTGAGTCCTTTGCCCGTTCTGGCATCAAAGACCGTGGCGCAGGTATCGCAGACCAGCGTAGTGCCATTTAGAGAAAAGCTGTCCGAGCGGCAGGGCGGGCAGATATCCGCGCGGGCATAGATTTTGCCGTCAAGGTCATACGCCATAAAGGATATCTCGCCGGAGGTTGTCGCCACGGAAAAACTGGATATCTTGTTCGCCTGGATTTCACTGTACTGCAGAGACACCATGTCCTCCGTGATGGCAGGGGTGACCCGGGTCGCCCGTATCGATGAGCTTCCGCTGCAGGCGCCGAGCAGGGCGGCAGTTACCGCCAGCAGGACTACAATTAAAATTATGTTTAGCTTGTTCATACATTCCCTCAATTGCATTGTTGTATTGTACCGATATATCTATTTCGGCATCGCGTCCAGCCTGGTATTCAGGGTTGAGATGTTGCTGTAGCCCGCGACCGCTGTGATAACCTGGTCTTTATCCACGAAAATCAGCGTGGGATAACCGTATTTTCTCAGCGAGGAAGCGTACCTGTTGACGATGGAATTATCGCTGTCCAGTATCCAGGGCCAGTTCAAGCCGTTATCCCGGGCAAATTTGCGCAGGGTTTCAGGCGGGCAGCAGCCGCAGAAGACCGAAACCGGGATGAAATCGCTGCGCTGTTTGGCAAGGTCCCGGATGGCGATGAGCTGGTTGCCTACTTTCTGATTTAGCGCAGGGTCGCAGCCGTAGTTCACGAAGATGAGGAGCACCGTCTTATCCTGGAATTGAGAGAGCGTGATTCTGGCTCCGGTCACCACGTCCACGCCGCTGAAGTTGGGAGCGGTGACCACCGTCGGTGCAACGGCGGCGGGATTCGGGGCTGCCGTTTCTTCCGGATACCTGACTACCAGTTCCCGGTCCAGACCGCCCCATCCGATACGATAGTTACCCGGAAAGATGATGGAGGTGCTGACGCTCAATAGCTGGCTTTC
>JAQTVW010000118.1 GCA_028706655.1 Dehalococcoidales bacterium
CTTGCGGATTTCCTGGATGTTCTTGCGGGTCTCTTCAGGAGTGCAGTGGGCGGTGGCAAAGACGCCCAGCGCGCCGGCGTTGCAGACGGCGGAGACGATGCCGGGTTCAGTGACCCAGTTCATGCCCGCCAGCATGATAGGGTGCTTGATGCCGAATAGCTCTGTGATTCTCGTCTTTATCATTACTGCCCCCTAAACAACCACCGCACCGGACATCGTTTGATGTTCGGTGCGGCAGTATTTACTTCCTGATTTACTTTACTATCTGACCAGCGCCGAACCCACGATTGACTTGTTGATTTCCAAACTGACGGAAATGACGATGTTGCCCGGCTGGGAACGGTACAGTCTCTCTATCTTGAACTCCTTGGTGATGCCGTAGCCGCCGTGCAGTCTTAGCGCATCCAGGATGACCTGGGTGCAGGTGGGCTGGACGAATATCTTGGTGGCGGCAGCTTCCCGCTGGAATGCCTTGGGGTCGGTATCGAGGAGGGCGGCGGTGCGGTAGGTCATCCACCGGCAGGCTTGAATCTTGGCATACATGTCCGCATACTCCCAGCGGATGCCCTGCATATCGGACATCGGCTTGCCGCGGACGATGCGCTCCTTGCCGTATTTGACTGCTTCATCGAGGGCTGCCTGCGCCATTGCGGTCGCCACGATGCAGCCTTCAATCTTTTCGACAGAAATCCAGAAGAGCAGGACATCGAAAGCCTTGCCCTTGGCGTGAAGGATGTTGTCCTTGTGTACTCGGTAGTTATCGTAGTAGACATCGGCGGGCTCGCCTTCGCCGCTCATCAGTTCCCAGACCGTGGGGGCGGTGTAGCCCGGCTTGTTCTTTTCGACGAGGAAGCAGGTGCACCCGCCTTCATCGTCTTTGGTCCAGACAATCGCGGTGCCGTCTTTCTGCCCGAAGGTGCTGAAGCGCTTCTGCCCGTTGATGATGTAGTAATCGCCGTCTTTTTTGGCAGTGGTCTTGAGGGCGGTAGGGTCGGAACCGGTCTCCGGCTCGGTGAACTGGATGCTGTAGGTCTTGGTACCGTCCAGATTCCCCTTGACGTACTTCTGGCGCTGTTCTTCGTTGCCGAACTTGTAAATCACGTAGGGCAGACTGTTATTGAAAGCGACGGGCCACCAGGCGGGGCAGCCGGCGTATGCCAGTTGTTCCAGCGCCAGTATCTTGGCGAAGTTGCCCATATCAGAGCCGTCGTATTCCCGTGGTACCGCCATGCCGAACAGACCGAGATCGGCATATTTCTTCATCAAATCCGGCGGGATTTTGCCGCTTTCATCGAGTTGTCTGCCGCGGGGTTCGATTTCCTTGGCGGTGAAGTCCTTCAACATTGATTGCAGCATGAGCTGTTCTTCGGTCAAATTGAAATCCACAGTCTTCTCCTTTATTTATATATTATGGAATGGCAGGCATCAGAAATCCTGCGTGAGGATGAGCACATAATCGGCTTCACTATACAAGTTTTAGCGGAGTTTTGTCAATCTGAAGGGGCTATACTTGCAGTGATTTTTTCGATTCGCGGTAGCGGCGGAAGAGCAGCGTAAGGCTGATGATGGCAATGATGAGGTTGCCGATAATCGCGATGATGAACGGCAGGTCGGTGATTAAGTCCCACAATGTATGGAGGATTATGACGGCTGCAAAAGCCCCGATAACTGCTCCGTTGATGGCGACGTGCCCTTTTCTCTCCCGTTCCCGCCAGAGCACCGCGCAGACGAATCCCGTCCAGGCGGCATGACCCGCCGGTGAGACGAAGCCCCGCAATATCAACACCTGCTGCAGCATGGCGATATCTCCATTAGATTGCACGAAAGTGGTCAACCCGTAGCCCATGGTCTCCAGCGCGGCGAACCCCATGCCTACCGCCAGCCCGAAGAGCAGACCGTCCGCTTCATGTTGATGATGCCAGGCGATGAACATGACCAGCGGGAAGATGAGTTTGACCGATTCTTCGATAATCCCGACGGTCAGGACGTGGGTAATGCTAAGGCTTATAGATGCGCCGTATTCCAGTACCCCCGCTGCCAGCAGTCCCAGCACTCCGCCCACGACGAAAGCCGAGGTCAGCAGGGGAAGGGAAATCTCACGGTGCCGGACATGCTCGTAAAAATAGGTGACAAAGGTAATCGGGACGACAAATGCGCCCAGCAGAATGACCGTAGGAAAGAAGTTGGGATTGTTCGTGATTCTCAGCGCCTGTTCCGCGCCGGCATAGAGCAACGCTCCGACGATAAATATCTGGAGCCAGGGCTGTATCAGGGGCTTTTTCACATCGGTAGCTTACTTTAATTACAGAATACTGTCAATAGCCTGTACGGAGGCAGGGCTATCTTGTCCTTGACAATGCGCAGCGCTTAGCGTTATATTGGATTGAAATTAGACTAATCCGTCCTCTGGGTTTCCACGCAGTTTTTTGACGCATGAAGGTAATTCGGTGTGTAAAAATCGGGCAGGAAATTTCCGCTTTACAGGCGCAGTATCTCATCAGATTTCCATTATTCCCGTCGGTCGTTTTTCATAAGAATCAATATATATAAGGAGAGGTGTAAAGATGATAGGAATTTTATCCTGTGGCGCTTATGTACCGTGGCACCGGCTGAGCCGGGCTGAGGTTGCGCGGGCGTGGGGCGGACCCCCCGGACGCGGCGAAAAGGCAGTCGCCAACTTTGATGAAGACAGCGTTACGATGGCGGTCGCCGCCTGCCGTGATTGCATCTCCGGCATGGATTCCAAGACGATTGACAGCGTCTATTTCGCCTCCACCACTTTCCCGTATAAAGAGAAGCAGTCCGCTTCCGTGATTGCCATGGGCGTAGATATCAACTCCTGTGCCTTTACCCTGGACCTCGCCAGCACGATGCGCGGCGGCGCCAGCGGCGTTAAAATCGCCATGGACGCCGTAAAGTCCAAAACTGCGAAGAATGCGCTTGTCTGTGCCGCCGATATCCGCCTGTCCTGGCCGAACAGCGCCAAGGAAATGGAATTTGGCGATGGCGCGGGCGCCCTGCTCATCGGTGACGGCGAGCCGATTGCCACGATTGACAACGCTTATTCCGCCTTCAACGAAATGATTGATGTCTATCGCTCGCAGGCTGATACCTATGTACAGTCTTCCGAAGAGCGTTTCGTCCGCGAGAAGGGTTATACCCGGGTCATTACCGAGACGGTCAAAGCTGCCCTCGCCGCCTTCAAAACGACTCCGAAGAACTACACCAAGATCGTCTGCAACGTGCCGAATGCCGGTCTGCTGACTTCTATCGTCAAGGGACTGGGCTTCGACCCCAAGACCCAGGTGCAGAGCGTTATCGGAGACTCCGTCGGCAATACCGGCGCCGCGCTCTCCGTCATGCTGCTGGTGGAAGCCCTGGAGAACGCCAAAGCCGGCGATAAATTGCTCTGGGTCACCTACGGCGACGGCTGCGACATCTATTCCATCACCGTTACCGATAAAATCGGCAAGATTGCCGGCAAGAGGGGCATCAAAAAGCACCTTGCGGCGAAGAGAATGATTCCGACCTATGAGAAATACCTGCGCTGGCGCGATATCCTCATCTCCGAGCCGCCGTCCCGCCCGCCCCAGGACCGGCCTTCCGCGGTGGCGCTGTGGCGGGATAACCTGGGCGGTCTCTCCCTGTACGGCGTCAAGTGCAACAAGTGCGGCGCGCCCCAATACCCGGCGCAGCGCGTTTGCATGATTTGCCACAGCAAGGATGATTTCTCCCTGTATCGCTTTGCGGACAAGCCGGCGAAGGTCACCACTTTCTCGCAGGACAACCTCGCTGCCAGT
>JAQTVW010000041.1 GCA_028706655.1 Dehalococcoidales bacterium
CTCGGTCGGTACTTATGTCAACGAAGCCAGGGACTCCAAGATAACCCTGTTTATTTAATAGGAGGGCGACATGGCAGATAAGATAGTCTACCTTGATAATGCCGCCGCGACCCGCCTGGACGAGCGAGTGGTGAACGCGATGGTGCCCTATTTCCTGGAAAAGTATGCCGTCGCCACCTCTGAATTCGCTTACTCTCAGGGCATTGAAGCGCGCGAAGCGCTGGACGGCGCGCGCACGGCACTGGCGGCGAAGCTCAATGCCAAACCGGAGGAGTTCGTCTTTAGTTCCGGCAGCTCCGAATCTTCCAATATGGCAGTCAAGGGCGTGGCGCTGGCGCTGAGCGAGAAGAAAGGCAAGCATATCATCGTCTCCAAGATTGAAGACTTCCCGGTGCTGCACAGCGCCCGCGCTCTGGAAAGACAGGGCTTCCGCGTGACCTACCTGGAAGTGGACGGCGACGGATTTATCAATCTGGACAAGCTCCGTGAGGCGATTGCCCCGGACACGATTCTGGTATCCATCCAGCACGCCAACCAGGAAATCGGCACGCTGCAGGACATCGATAAAATCGGGCGCATCTGCCACGAAAAGGGAGTGCTCTTTCACACGGACGCGACCCATACCTTTCCCCGTGTCGAAATCGATACCCGCAAACTGCCCGTCGACCTGATATCCGTGGCGGCGCATACTATTCACGGTCCCAAGGGCATCGGCGGGCTATATATCCGCCAGGGGACGCGCATCGCCAAGTGGATGGACGGCGGCTACCAGGAGTTCGACCTGCGCGGCGGAATGGAAAACATCCCCGGCGCCATCGGCTTCGCCAAAGCCGTCGAATTGATTACGCCCGAAGAGACGCAGAAAATCCAGGGATTGCGCGATGTCCTCATCGACCGCATTTTGGCGGAAATTCCGGACACCTCACTGAACGGACACCGGCAGCAGCGAGTCCCGCAGAACGCCAATATCTCCTTTCATTATGTTGAAGGAGAATCGATTACCCTGCACCTGGACATGCGCGGCATCGCGGTAAGCACCGGCTCCGCCTGCTTCAGCCGCTCGCTGGAAGGCAGCCATGTTATCTACGGCATCGGCGGCGACCATGAACGGGCGCACGGCTCGATGCGGATGACCCTGGGGCGGTATAATACTATAGAAGACGTTGATACCATCGTCGGCGCGCTGTCCGAGGTGGTCACAGAATTACGCAAAATCAGCCCGCTGGGCAGGACCAAGGAGGGATGCGATGAAGTACCCCTATAGCGATGCAGTAATGGAACATTTCCGCCATCCCCGCAATGTCGGCAAGATGGACGATGCGGACGGCAAGGCGATTGAAGGCAGCCCCGCCTGCGGAGACATGGTGGCGGTCTACGTTAAAGTCGACCCGGAAAGCCAGAAAATCACCGATGCCAAGTTCGAATCGTACGGCTGCGCCTCAAACATCGCCACCGGCTCCATGATTACCGAGCTTGCCAAGGGCAAGACGCTGGAAGAAGCCAAAAACATCACCTGGACTCAGGCGGCGGAAGCCCTGGGCGGACTGCCCAAGATTAAGGCGCACTGCTCGGTGCTGGCGGTGGAAGGCTTGCGTTCCGCAATTGAAAACTACGAAGAGCGTCACGGACTGGTTACAGAGAAGACGCCCACTACAATCGAAGTTATCAGACGGCGGTTGCGCAAGGTGATGAACCCGCTCACCGGACTGGATATCATACGCACCGAGATGATCAAAGATATCACGATTAACGAAGGTGCTATCAGCCTGACGGTCGACCTGCCTGCCAACCACCAGTTTGCCGTTGCCATCAAAGAAGAAATCATGGAGAAACTGGAAACTCTGTGGGACGTGAAGAAGGTGGAAATCAACTTCACCGAGTAAGCGATTTACGGGGATAATAAAACGAGGGGCTTAATCGCCCCTCTTCCTGTTTTTACAGCGGATTTAACTCGCGATTCTATCGCGGGTGCGCCGGTTGAACTGACCGTGGCGCCGGCTGCTGTGCGGCACTCCGCCCCTTCCGGAAAGCGGCAGCGCTTCGACAATCGTAAGTACCTGGTCCTTCAGCATCTTGCCGTTAAGAGCGGAGATAGCAGCCTGTCCTTCCAGCTTGGAATACATTTCGACAAAGCCGTAGCCGCGCGGTTGCCCGCTGCCGATATATTTGTCATTCATAATGCTCACGGTAGTGACCTCGCCGAACGCAGAGAATTCCTGCCGCAGTTCCGCTTCGGTCACCGCGAGCGCCAGATTACCTACGTAAATATTCATTGTAATCCTGACGTAAGATTGGCGTCAGCCTACTCCGGGCGGCGGCGGCGCCGGGCGTTCTTTTTCGCTTTCATCCGAGCGGCATCGCCCTTGGAGACGAAGTGCTCGTGGGTCTTGGCTTCCCGCAGGATGCCTTCCATCTGCACCGCCCTCTGAAAGCGCTTGAGCAGCGAGTCCTGTGACTCGCCATCCCGTACAGAAACATCTAAGGACATGATAAACACCTCTCTAAAAAACATACACAGGCCAGATAAGTCTCCAGCCCGTGTATGTCTTAAGGTCTTAAGCTATTTTACCGACTGGGTCGGAGCTTGCGATAACAATCGCTGCAGTAGACCGGTTTGCTGCCGCGGGGCTCGAAGGGAACCTCGGTAGCTTTGCCGCACTCCGCACAGGTCGCGGGGTACATCTGACGCCGCTGGCCGGCACCAAAACCGCCGCTGCTGCCGCCGCTATTTCCATAGCGCTCGGATTTCCTTGCCTGACGGCACGTGGGGCAGCGCTTCGGCTCATTGGTATAGCCGCGAGACTGGAAAAGCTCCTGCTCGTCCGCGCTGAAGGTGAAGGTTGCTCCGCAATCGGAACACTGGATCTGTTTGTCCTGAGCCATTGAATGACCCTCCTCTCTTATGTATTAGTTTGAGTTTGGGTCATCCAACACTTGAGTGAATCTGAGAAGATTCGTGAGCGTGAGAAGCCCCTAAACCAACTACCGTAATTATACAACAGGAAAAAAACATTTGCAACGCAAGCGGTATAAAAACCTATTTGCCGGGCTTCGACGCCGCAATAACCGTGTCCTGGTGGACGAACTCTACAAGCTGGTCTAGCGTTATCTGGTAGCCTTCGTAATGCTGCCGGTCGAGCCAGGGTGTACCCCAGTCGAATGCAACTGAAACGCTGCCCAGTTTTACCAGCAGCCAGACATGGGTAGTCTGTCCGTATGTTTCTCCGGTAGCTTTGAGGTCGCCCAGTATCGGAGTGGCTTTGATACCAAGCCTGGCAAGACGCTGGTACATGCTGAGTGTAGCATCGTCGCAATCATATGAAGCGGAAGGCTCGGGCAAATCAGCAAAGACGACCTGGCTGAAAGCCGGAAATATCATGAAGAGCAGCACAACGCTAAGCACTAGAGCGACCAGTGCCCGGAACAACCGCCTCTTCCCCATCTTATCCCCCTGCATCCCGTCTCAATCGGCGGTAAAATAAGTATTTCTTCAAAATAGTCAATACGTATATGCCCGTAGTGTTCACTACGTATTCATACTTATTTTACACCTTCCGGTGGAATTACACCACAGCAATAAAGTTGAAACAAGGGTGAGAACCCTCAAAATAAGTAGGTCTACGTATTCCCCCCGGGACGAAGGTGTAATATAGTAAAAATATGAGAAAATATTTAATCCTGTTTTTCCTGTTCGCGCTGCTGTTACCGCTCGCCGGTTGCACGGGACCGCGGCTCGGCGAGGAATTCGCGCTAAGTCCCGGCGATAGCGTGGTTATCAACAGTGAAGGACTCCGCATCAAGTTCCTGGAGGTTACGGAAGACAGCCGCTGTCCTCAGGGGGTCACCTGCATCTGGGCGGGGCAGGTGAGTTGCCTTGTTGAGGTGGGTGACACTAAAAAGACAGAGCAGCTAAAATTGACGCAGACGGGCGGCACAAGCGAGTTTTCAGTACAGACCTACGGCAGCTACGACCTGCATTTTAATGTGGAGCCCTACCCCGTGGCGGGGCAGACCATCGAGAAAGACGACTACCAGTTGGTCCTCATCGTGGGGAAAACCGCCGGGAAATAGGTCTTCCGCCAACCGAAGCGCTGACCGCCGATTCCAAGAACCGGCCAATGTCATCCAGTTCTTCCCGGAGCAGCGGCTTGATCTCCGGGGCAAAGCCCTCAAACGGGTCGACGGATATGCAGACGGACTTTCCCTTCTGTTGATAACGCCAGACGCCGATTGCCGAGCCGCCTCTGATTACCGCAGGCACCATTTGTCCGCCGTGAAACAGGCGCGGCTGGTGTTCCGCAGCAACCGCCCAATCCCGGTTGCGGTAGCCGAGGAAACAATTATCGAAAGCCGGCAGCAGCCGGACAACCTGTGCCGCTTCATCAGGAGATTCTTTGGCCTGTTTTTTCAGCATCCAGAGAGAGCGCCCGGCAAAAGTCATTTCCGCAATGTCACTAGCGATAAGCCCCCAGGCGGTACGCGCAGCTTTCATGCCCAACCCTGTCCACGCGCCGAAATCGGCAGGGTCTGCCGGACTGTACCCGCCGAGGAAACGCCGGGCAAGCTCCGCCAGTCCCGCCTCTTCAGACACCGGGCTGCGCGTAACTATCCAGTCTTTCAAAAGAACATAGGTAGGCTTACGCTTCAAATCGGGACCATGGCAGATGAGGTTTGCCAGCGCGGCGTGACTGACAATATGAGCAATACGCTGTCCCGAAGTATCAATACCGCTTTTCTCGAGCTGCCACGCGATTTCAGACCGGAGCAGGGGACCGCCTTGCAGCGCTTCCCGGATTACCATCTGGCTCCGTTCAAAAGTAGCTTCATCCAGCCCGAGCTGACGGTAGCGGCTCCTGTTTTGCGCATTGACCGAGGGTGCCAGCAAGGGCACCATCCAGCCGACGTCCTCCGCCGCCAGGAGATGCAGTGTGCCGCGCAGACACCAGGTACGGACGAGACTATGCTCGGTGACTGTTGCTGCTTCCACCATGCCGATTGTGAGACCGTCAGTCCTGACCCGCAACGCCAGCGCCGCCGCGGAAGGAAGCTGCGCCTGAATCCCGCCGAGGGCACGCACCACTTCCAGCACCCTGGTGACAGGTAACCGCCCTGTCAAAAACTGGTGCTTGAGGCGGGCTGCCCGCAGTTGGGATAACGATAATTCCGCCATCGCTGAGTAGTTAATACGCCTTTAGACTCCTGTAGGTAGCGTGCGCCTTCCGGACGACCGGCACGAACTCCCAGCCGCTTTCCAGGATGGCATGCTTTACCGGATCGCGCACGTCGCGGATATCAAAAGAATATTGGAAAACTTTACCGATAGTCAGGTCTTCTTTAATACCGTATTGCACATTCCATGACTTCTGAAACAGGATTCTGCCTCTGAAGAACTCGCTCTGGTAGGAGATATGGGGAGTCAGCCCCTCGCTGCCGGCGATCCACCGGACGCTGGCGAACTCTTCACAATATCGTACCGAGCGCCGCATCTCATCCAGCACGATAAACGCCCGGTAGGTCTGTTTCAAACGTTCTTTCGCAAACACGGCAAACCATTTCGCATCAACGATTTTCCAGGTCAGGACAAGGTCAGTTTCGTCGAAAGGCTGCAATTCGTAAGGCGCGTCCGGCGAATTCAGGGCGAGCAGCTTCTTTTTGAGCGACTCCTTATCGACATACCCGACCGGCATCCTTTTCTTACCCCCGAGATATTCCTTAACGCCCAAACCCCAGAACACCGCCGCCACACCGGCAAAAACGCCGATAAGCCCGGCGCCCACTCCGATTAGTCCGATAATATCCGTAAGCCCACCCACCTCGAACGATAATTTTAGTCCGGCTGCTCAATAATTTGTCTTAGTATAATAATGGTACGGTTCAAGTGTCAATTTTACCGTCAGGCAAGGCAGATCCCTCGGACAATAAATTTGAATTAGGCAAGCGCAAGGGTATAGAATTAGGTACAAATAATAAAAATATAGAAACCAGGAGCATCATGAATCAATCTGAAGAAAAGATAGTGCGGACCACCTGCGCCAGCCACTGCGGCGGTACCTGCGTGTTCCGCGTCCACGTTAAAGACGGCGCCATTACCAGAATTGAAAGCGATGATTCCCCGGAACCGCAGCTGAGAGCCTGCGCCAGGGGCAGAGCCTACCGGCAGAGAGTATACGACCCGGACCGCATCGTTCACCCGTTGAGAAGGGTAGGCGAGCGCGGGGAAGGCAAGTTCGAGCGCATCAGCTGGAACGAAGCGTTCGATACCGTTGCCGCGAAGCTCAAGTGGGCGAAGGAAGCCGGCGGTCCGGCATCGCGAGTGCTGGCTTCTTCCAGCGGCGATATTAACGAGGTGCACGTCGGCATGCGCCTGTTCCACAAGCTGCTGGCGCTCGATGGCGGCTATACCAAGTGCTGGGGTGTGATGTCCTACCAGGGCGGCATCGCCTCGGTCAACGCCACCTTCGGGACGTGGCGCACCACCAACACCCGGGATGATTTTCTGAACTCCCGCCTGATTATCCTCTGGGGCTGGAACCCGGCGAACACCATCTGCGGCACCAACACCACCTGGTACCTTGCCCGGGCGCGGGAAAAGGGCGCCAAAATCATCGCCATTGATCCCAAACTCACCGATACCGGCGTCCTCGCCGATGAATGGATACCCATCTATCCCGGCACCGATTCCGCCATGCTTATCGCGATGGCGTATGTTATGTTAAACGAAAACCTCCAGGACCAGAAATTCCTCGATAAATACACGGTTGGCTTCGAGCATTTCCGCGATTATGTCCTCGGCAAAGAAGACGGCATTGCCAAGACGCCCGCCTGGGCGGAGAAAATCACCGGAGTACCCGCTGCCACCATCACGCGCCTGGCAAGAGAGTACGCCACCGTCAAACCCGGAGCTTTGCTCGCGGGCGTGGCGCCGGGGCGCACCGCCTACGGCGAGCAATATCACCGCGCCGCCAGCACCCTGGCAGCCATGACCGGCAACGTAGGTGTCTCCGGGGGCAACGCCGCCGGCCGAGCCTGGGAATCGGGAAGCTGGTACCCTTATAAAATGCCTTACGGACTCAGCCTGCGCCCGGAAGACGGCACCAATCCTGTACTGGGCGAGGAACGGACTGCCGGTTTCATGGCGATCTACCTGCCCTCCGGCGTGCATATGTCCAACGTCGCGGATTTTATCCTGAGGGGGAAGTCCGGCGGCTACAACGCCGACCCCAAGCTGCTGATGGTCGTCAACCATAACTACCTCAACCAGCAATCCAACGTCAACCTGATGGTCAAGGCGTTAAAGAAAATCGATTTCAGCGTCATGGTCGAGCAGGTCATGACCGCAACCGCCAAGTTCGCCGATATCATTCTGCCCACGGCAACTTTCCTGGAAAGAAACGATATCGTCTTCGGTGTGGGCACTCCCTTCTACGGCTCGGTCAACAAGGCTATCGAACCGCAGGGCGAATGTAAAACACACATCGAAATCGTCCGCGAGCTGGCGAAGCGCCTGGGCATTACCAATTACGGCAACGATACGGAAGAAGCCATTATCAAAGAATTCGCCGCCGCCGGCACTGAAATCACCAACTACGAAGATTTCAAGCGGGAGGGCATTCTCAAAATCAATCCGGGTAAGACCTATGTCCCCTTCCAGAAGCAAATCGAAGACCCGGAGCATAATCCTTTCCAGACCGTATCCGGCAAGATAGAGATTTATTCCCAGACCTGGGCGGATATGAAAAATCCCTTGATTCCGCCGGTTGCCCAGTACATCGAGACCTGGGAAAGCCGGAACGACCCGCTGATTAAAAAATACCCGCTCCAGTGCATCAGCACCCATTTCAAGAGGCGGACGCACGGGCAGTTTGAAAAAGTGCCCTGGCTCAGGGAACTGGTGGCGCAGGAACTCCTCATCAACAGCGCCGACGCCAAACCGCGGAATATCAAGAGCGGCGACAAGGTAAAGGTGTTCAACGACCGAGGGACGATTGTGATTCCTGCCAAAGTGACCGATACGATAGTGCCCGGCGTAATAGACGTGCCCCAGGGTGCGTGGTACAACCCCGATAAAAACGGCATCGACCGGGGCGGCTGCGCCAACGTGCTCACCAGCGAAAGAATATCGCCGCAGGGGGCTTTCCCTTACAATACCTGCCTGGTGCAGGTCGAGAAATTCCAGGAGGAAAACTAATGCAGAAAGGTTTTTATTTTGACCAGTCCCGGTGCACGGGATGTTTTACCTGCGCGGTCGCCTGCAAAGACTGGCATGATACACCGGCCGGCCCGGCGAACTGGATACGGGTGCAGGCTCTAGAGGAAGGCAAATTCCCCAACACCGAACTAAGCTACTTATTCAAGTCCTGCTTCCATTGTGCCCAACCCACCTGTATCAAAGCGTGTCCGGTAAACGCCATCACCAAGCGGGCGGAAGACGGCATCGTGATAGTCAACCGCGAGACCTGCATCGGCGGTGAGAAGTGCAAGTACGCCTGCCGCAAAGCCTGCCGCTATGAAGCCCCCCAGTTCGGCGCCGAGCCCAACGCAAAGATGCAAAAGTGCGATTTATGTTTGGAACGCTGGGGAGAAAACAAGAAGCCCATCTGCGTGGAAGCCTGTCCCATGCGCGCGCTGGATGCCGGCACAATGGATGAGCTTAAAGCAAAATACGGTTCAAGACAGGAAGCAATCAACTTTACGTATGTCAAACGGATGGAACCATCTGTAGTCTTAAAGTCGAAATCCTACCGAAAAAAGCGCTAGAGGTAAATCACAAATCGTCATTCGCTGCCTTCCCAAAACGAGGTGAATTATATTGCACCCAAGGCGGATAAATGATAGAATGCCTTTCAGAGTGCCCTTTTTTCCCGGCTGTAAATCGGTATCTGATTAGTCTAGCTAAAGGAGGTGATAACGCAGGCCGATACGAATAAATAATCTCAAGCTGTTTTAGTGAATAATAAGGAGTAAGGATTAATGTCAAGGTTTGCAAAATTTTCATTAGTATTGTGCTTATTCGTTATCATCAGCACGCTTGGAATCGGTTGCTCTAAACCGGCCGCTCCGACGACTACCGCCCCCACCACGACCACTCCTGCCCAGACCGTAACCTGGAAGATGCAGATGTGGACCGAGCCTTCTCCCCAGTTCGGGCATTTCAAGAGGAACAGCGCTACCGCGGCTGCCCTCAACTGGATGGACTGGGTTGAGGCAGTCTCCGATGGCAGAATCGATATCGACCGCGTCGCTGCCGGTTCCGTTGTCCCGACGGGTGAACTGCTCAATGCCGTCAAAGATAACGTCCTTGACGTAGCTTTCACCTCGGTAAACTATTTCTCCGGCGCTATTCCGGAGACCAACATTGAATACGGCGTTCCCGGCGGTCCTGCCGACATCGTCGAGATGTACGACTGGCTGTATAACTGGGGACTCCAGGCTGAGTTCCAGCAGGTTTATGCCGCCATGGGCATCCAGTCCTGGGCGAACCCGACCAACGTCCTGCTGAGCATCGGCGCCAGCTTCTCCATGGACAACCTTGCCTCACTCAAGGGCAAGAAACTACGCGCCGCCGGCATCACCGCGGACTGGGCACAGGCGCTTGGCGCAGTACCCATCAATATGCCTTATGCTGATGTTTACCAGGGCATGAAACTCAAGACCATCGATGGCTGGATCAGCGGACTGGTCGCCCTCGAAGAGACCAAACTGAAAGAAGTCACCCCGTACTTCCTGACTGACCCCATCACCATGGACTGCACCAACAACTGCTTCATCAACATGAAGTCCCTGGGCGAGGTTCCTGCCGACCTGCAGCGCATCATCAAGATGGATTCCCAGTACGTCCTTTATGCCACGCAGACCGGCTACATGGAAGTCGGCTACCAGATCGCTAACACCCCCGAGACCAAGTTCCAGCAATGGAATGATGCCGATAAGGCGGCAGTCTCCAAGCTCGTCGTTGAAAAAGTATGGCCTGCCATGGCAGCCAAGGGCGGCAAATGCGCCAAGCTCATGGAAATGACCGGCGACTGGCTCAAGGCTTACGGCAGAATAAAGTAATACAACCACACAAGTGAGGGGGGATTTTCCCCCCTCACTTTTTTCCCCTGCCAAGGAGGAGCAAGTGAAATCTCTGAAGAAATTTGCCACTATGATAGATAATATCAGCGAAAAAACCGGCATTATCGGCGCCCTGCTGGTTATCCCGCTGATGCTGATCGTATTTGTTGACGTCGTGTTGAGATATATTTTCAATAGCCCGCTGGTCTGGGCGTGGGATATTAACGTACAACTGTCCGGCCTCGTCGTTATCCTTGGCATGTCTTACACCCTGCGTTACGGCGGGCACATCATAATCGATGTATTCGTTATGAAGCTTTCCCCGCGGGGAAGGGCGATCATGGATATTTGCACTTCACCCCTGTTTTTCGCCGCGATCGCGGGTCTGACCTGGCGGGCTGTGCTCTCCGCAGTGAATGCCATTGTCACCGGCGAGCGGTACAGTTCTTTCTTCCGTCCTCCGCTTGCCCCCTTTAGAATCCTCATGGTTTTTGGTCTCGCGCTTCTTTTCTGTCAGGGGCTTTCCAAGTTTATTAAAGATGTCTCCGTCATTATTTCGCCGGCGCCGGCTGCTGAAATCGCCGCGCCGGAACTGGTCAAGGAGTAATTATGAGCGCAGGTGTTCTTACCTTAATATTCTTTCTTTCGTTGACCGTGCTTCTATTTACCGGCCTGCCCGTAGCCTTTTGCCTGATGGGAGTTTCGGTTGCGGGTTACATGATTTTCGTCGCTCCGACCGTTCCGAGCGCTCTTTATTCCACTGCCTTTCGTACACTGATTACAGATGTTTTCATCGCCATTCCCCTGTTTATTTTCATGGCTACCATCCTGGAATTTTCCGGTATCGTCACCGCTCTTTTCGATACGATGCATAAGTGGATGGAAGGCTTCCGGGGCGGGCTGGCAATCGCCACCATCCTTGCCTGCACCATAATTGCCGCCATGACGGGCATTTCCGCCACCGCTACGGTCACCATGGGTCTTATCGCTTACCCTGAGATGAGGAAACGTGGCTACAGCAAGCAAATGGCAATCGGCGCTATACCCTTCGGCGGGGCGCTTGGTCCGCTGATTCCGCCCAGCATTTACCTGATTGTGGTGGGCGGTTTTGCCGGACTTTCCATTGGTAAGCTTTTTATGGGCGGCGTCATCCCCGGGATGCTCATGAGCCTTTTCGCCTGCACGTATGTATCTATTGCCTGTCTCGTAAAACCGAACTGGGGTCCGGCGCTACCGAAAGAAGACCGGGCAACCTGGAATGAAAAATTCTTGTCCTTGAAGGGTATCATTCTTCCAATATTATTGATTGCCCTGGTACTCGGCGGCATTTACGGCGGTATTTTTACGCCTACCGAAGCCAGCGCAATCGGCGCTGTGGGAGCTCTCGTTTGCTCTGTCGTTTACCGCAAGCTTAACTGGAAAGCCATCAAAACGGCCGCTATTTCCGCCATGAAACTCGATGCTATGGTCCTTCTGCTGATGGTCGGCGGGGCAATGTTTTCTTCACTGCTCAGCATTACCGCCGTCAACGATTTCGTCAGCCAGATTCTTTCCGGCTCCACGCTGACACCGGTCATTCTTGTCAGCATGATGATGCTCATCGTCTTCGTGATGGGCATGTTCATCGACCAGACCGCAATCGCCATGATTACACTCCCCATCTTCATCCCCGTTGTTTACCAGATAGGAGTCGACCCGCTTTACTTCTGCCTGTTGTTTACCGTCTGCGCCATGTCCGGCTTCATTACTCCTCCTTTCGGCATCACGATGTTCTATTTCATGGGACTCGGCCACAAGGACGTGACGATGAACGATGTATATCGGTCTATTTGGCCTTATGTTGGTGTGATGACCATAGTTTTAATCCTGTGCATCGTATTCCCGCAGATACTGCTCTGGCTGCCGAACGCGATGATCAAATAATAATAATACTGATTAACGGCGCGCCGCAGTCTCAGAATTCCACAACAAAGACTGCGGCGTGAAACCGTTTCAGACACAAGTTTTCCGGTGTAATTGTAAATTAAGACTGCTTGTGTTAGAGTATAGATGGTTATTAGCACTGGTTATCATATATCAAAGATAAACCTCATCAGTTTTCCTCAATATTGGATGACCAACTCCTAACCAAAATACTAAAAAAGGAGGTCATCCAATGAGCTTTCAGGACAAGACTATCCAGTGTTCCGATTGCGGCAAAACTTTCACGTTTAGCGCTGAGGAACAGGAGCAGTTCCAGACTAGAGGCTATACCAACGAGCCGAAGCGTTGCTTAGAATGCCGCCAGGCAAGAAAAGCACAGCAGAACTCGAACGGTGGCAATAGCTATGGAAACAGCAGCTACGGGTATAACAGCGCCCCCCGCCAGATGTTCCCGGCTGTCTGCGCCGAATGCGGCAAAACAACCCAGGTTCCGTTCGAGCCCAAACAGGGCAGACCGGTCTACTGCAGCGATTGTTACCGCAAAGTAAAACCCGCCAGGTAACTTCATACAGGGCATGGGCTGGGTAATACCGGTCCATGCCTCTGTCCAGGTTTCCCATTCAACCACAGGAGGTTTCCATGCCAGCCAAAACCAGGACCAAGACAATCAGCTTCGAAGAACAAGACGAGAGTTTCATCAAAAAACTTGCTGACGATATCGGCTGTTACTATTCGAAAGCGAACACCCGCACTTACAACCTGAACAAATTCGAATCCAGCGTCAACAGCCAGATGGGAGTTTTCGGCTGGGTCCATAAAGAAGAAGCCGATTGTTTCTGGATTTCAACCAGGAAAAACTGGGTTGACGTGGCGAAAGCCAAGTCATTGACGGGCAATAAGGCTTCTGAAATCAGCAGCTTCCCCCGGGATTGCCAGATTGCCGGAGACAGTGTGAGCTTCGATATTAATGATAACTATCAGAAAATCGTTACCGTTATGAAGCTGATAAATGAAACCCGTTCCCTTGAAATACAAACCTAACTGTAATTTTACTGTGAAGAAATAAAAAACGCGGTAATTGCTAAATTTATCAGCATTGTCCCGCCATACGTAATTAAGGAGCATTTAATTAATTGAGTTTTGAAAATTTCCACCTTGACCCGAGCATCATGGAGGGTGTCCGTGAGCTTGGATATGTTACCCCTACGCCCATCCAGCTTGAAGCCATTCCAACCGTCATGCAGGGACGCGACCTTATTGGACTCGCCCAGACCGGCACCGGCAAGACTGCCGCTTTTGTGCTGCCGCTGTTGCATCGCCTGATGCACAGCCCGCGGGGCAGAGTCGGCGCGCTGGTCATCTCCCCTACCCGCGAACTGGCAGAGCAGACCGCCGAAGCAGCAACCGAACTGGGGCGGCACACCGGGTTGCGCGCCGTATCGATTTACGGTGGTGTCAGCATGGACCTGCAGAACCGGAAACTGCGCGGTGGCGCGGAAATTATCGTGGCGTGCCCGGGACGCCTGCTGGACCATCTCTGGAAAGGCACTATTACTTTATCCAACCTGCAGGTGCTCGTTATCGATGAGGCTGACCGCATGTTCGATATGGGCTTTCTGCCTGATATCCATAATATTTTAAAATGCATCATGAATCCTCGCCAGACCCTGTTATTCTCGGCAACGATGCCCCCTGACATCCGCAAACTGGTCAGGGAAGTCCTGCATAACCCGGTGACGGTGCAAATCGGGCAGACCCTGCCGGCAGAAACAGTATCACATGCGTTATACCCGGTCAGCCAGCATCTGAAAACATCACTGTTAAAGGAACTCCTGCGCAAGACCGATACCGAATCTGTGCTGGTGTTCACGCGCACCAAACACCGCGCCCAGCGCTTAGCCGAGCAACTGAAGACCACCGGGTGCCGGACGACCTCATTACATGGCGACCTTTCCCAGAACCAGCGCCAGATTGCGATTGAGGGCTTCCGGAATGGCTATTACAAGATACTGGTGGCTACCGATATTGCTGCCCGCGGCATCGATATCGAGGACATCTCCCATGTCATCAACTACGATATGCCCGAAAGCACGGATAACTACATCCACCGCATCGGCCGCACCGGCAGAGTGAATAAAAACGGAACTGCTTTTTCCCTGGTGACCAGCGAGGACAATGACCAGATAAGAGCGCTGGAGAAGCTGCTCAATACGCCGATAAAGCGTATCACGCTCGATGACTTTGATTATACCCGGGTTCCCAGCCCGAAGGCGCACCCGGCACAACAGCCACAGCGGCGTACCTCAGGTATGACCGGCCGCCGCAGGTTGCAGCGGACTCAAAGGAAGCCTCAACGCATTGGTGCGGAATAGTCTCTCTTTGGTGGAGCTGGGGGATCAATCGGTAGTACTGGGAATGACTTTGAATTTGTTTTCAGCCTGAACATTTAAATTTGAGTTTTCTTCAAGCAACCCAATCTACTAAAGTGATAACTGGTACTATCACATAATTCTCGGCATTAATGTTCTATTCCAGGTTAGGAACATTTACGAGGGTGACTGGGCAGCATCAATAATGGCAATTTTCATAACTGACTCCCTGTCGGACGAGATTTCACGGGAGCGAGGCAGTACATAGCCCAGCCCATATATTGATGTTGGAACTGTAAATAATCATCCTGGTCAGTACGGAAATGCTTGAATACCTGTTCATAATCAGAGTGGGCAGGATTTTCTTCAAGCCAACGTATCAGTCCATACCAACTATCCGAAATGTACCTGTCCCAATCGTCCTGGCTGGAATGTATGACATATTCGAGTTCAAAGCCTTCGTCCCGGGTAAATTGAGCTAGCTCCGCTTCTGTGTGGGTGGTTGTCTGCTTTTGGGCGTATACCGGATGTACCTGATTGTTAAGCCAGTGGGTTTCGCCGATACCAAGCCTTCCACTCTGATGGACAGCCTTCTTCATTGCCTGGACTGTCTGCTGATAACCGCCAAAAACAAACGTTGACCCAATACATGTTGCAGCATCGAAATCCCCTTCTTTAAATACATAGTCAGCCGCAGGGGAGCAAACGATTTCGATTTGGTCCGATAAACCTCTCATGGCCAACTTTTTCCTGGCCCGTTCGCAGAAATCCTCGGATATATCTATGCCAATCCCGGTGATACCGAATTCCTCAGCCCAGAGAGCGAGGGGCTCAGCACAACCGCAACCGAAGTCGATGACCCGGCTTCCTTCTTTCAAGCTGAGTAGCTTGCCAAGCTTGATGATTTTCTCAGGCGTGGAAGGGTTTAGTATCTCCATATAGCGGTGTGAGATATCCATGATATCAAGGAATTCCAATTCAAGCCTCCTTAAGGGAATAAATGTGTTGATGATAGTTACAGTTTATTTCCCCAGTATAAGCATTATAGGCATCAGGTTGAATAGAAGCAAGAGTTCTAGCCATAAAGAAATTATCAGGGCTGAAGCTAACGGGTAACTGAAGAAAACAAGGGTTTACTTAAAGCTGGTGGACCTGAGGGGATTCGAACCCCTTACCTCACGGATGCGAACCGTGCGCTCTCCCAACTGAGCTACAGGCCCACGTAACAGCTAATTATAACACAGATACGATGGATATTGCCTAGCGTTGTATCTGTTTTATCTGA
>JAQTVW010000119.1 GCA_028706655.1 Dehalococcoidales bacterium
TGGAAAATCTTCAAGATATCAAGCAGCACATAGAACGGCTCCGGGAGCAGGTAAATTTCCACAATTACCGCTACTATGCTCTGGACAACCCCGAAATCAGCGATGCCGAATACGATGCCTTGATGCAGGAACTGTTACGGCTTGAAGAGCAATATCCTCAATTCCTGACGCCGGACTCTCCCACTCAGCGTGTCGGCACAGCGCCGGTAACAGCCTTCGGGGTAGTGGAACATCCCCGTCCGATGCTATCGCTAGGCAACGTGTTCAATCGCGATGAACTATTCGCCTGGTACAGCCGGACGATAAAACAGGTGGGCAATACCGAATTCAACTTCGTCTGCGAACACAAGTACGATGGGCTGGCGGTAGCGCTCACTTACGTCAACCGTCAATTGGCTATCGGGGCGACCCGAGGTGACGGTTTCCGGGGCGAAAATATCACCCGGAACCTGCGGACTATCCGCAGCGTTCCGCTCTCAGTGCCGCAAGATGCTCCGCCGCGATTTGAAGTACGCGGCGAGATAATACTGCCCAGGGCCGGCTTTCAGAAGCTTAACCAGGAACGTGCTAACGAAGGGCTGCCGTTGTTTGCCAATCCGCGTAATGCTGCCGCCGGTTCAGTGCGTCAGTTCGACCCCCGCATCACGGCGAAACGTCCGCTGGACATCTATATCTATTACCTGGGCTACGCGGAAGGTAAAACCGTCCCGGATACGCAGTGGGAAATCCTGCAATATCTGAAGTCACTCGGCTTTAAAACTAATCCGCACAACCGCCTGGTGGATACGATTCAACAGGCGGAAGAATACCATCAATCATGGTTGGAAAAACGGGAGAGTCTCCTTTACGAAGCCGATGGCACCGTGATTAAAATCAATCAGCTGCGGCTTCATGACTTGCTGGGCGATGTCGGGCATGAACCGCGCTGGGCAATCGCCTACAAGTTTCCCGCCACGCAGGCAACGACCGTGTTAAAGGAAATCGGCATCAGTGTGGGCAGAACAGGAACCTTGAATCCCTACGCCATCCTGGAACCGGTCAATGTGGGCGGCGTGACTATCAGTCGCGCCGCGCTTCACAACGAAGACGATATCCGTCGTAAAGACATCAGGGAAGGCGATACAGTCATCATCCAGCGCGCCGGACAGGTCATTCCGGAAGTGGTCGCCCCCATCAAAGAGAAACGCCCTGCTGCGTCTAAAGAATTCTGTTTGCTGGATAAAATATATGATAAAGGTAAAGGCCGCCCCGCTTGCCCGGTCTGCGGCGCTGAGGTCTTCAAGCCTGAAGGCGAGGTGATGTACTATTGTTCCAATGCCGCCTGCCCGGCGCAATTACAACGCCAACTGGAACTATTCACCTCGCGTGGGGCGATGGACATCCGTGGCATCGGCGAATCAACCGCGGCATTACTGCTGGAAAAGGGACTGGTAAAAGACGCCGCCGACCTTTATTATCTCAAAGATAAAAAAGAACAGCTGCTCGATTTGGAAAAGAAAGGTGAGAAAAGCGTCAGCAACATCCTTAGTGCCATTGAAAAGAGCAAGGAGAGACCGCTGGCGAGAGTCATTTATGCGCTCGGCATCCGCCACGTCGGTGAAGAAGTCGCGCAGCTTCTGGCAAGCGAATTCCATAGTATCGATGATTTGATGAATGCTTCACCGGAGCATCTCATGGCTGTGCCAACCATCGGTCCTAAAATCGCCGGGAGTATCGCTGCTTTCTTCCGCCAGCAAGAAAACCGACTGATTATAGAAAAATTGAGAAAAGCCGGCGTGCGCCTGGAAGAAACAGCTATTCAGAAACAAGACCAACCCTTGACCGGAATGGAGTTTGTGTTGACCGGTACCCTGAATACTCTATCCCGCCATGAAGCCGAGGAAAAACTCCGCGCGCTGGGCGGGACTGCCGGCAGCAACGTCAGCAAAAAGACAACCTATCTGGTCGTAGGCGCGGATCCCGGTTCCAAGCTGGCGAAAGCACAGGAGCTTGGTGTAAAACAGCTTACCGAAGATGAATTTTTGAAACTCATCGGCGAAGGACGGAAATGAAGCTAATCGCAGGATTGGGCAATCCCGGTCGCATCTACCAGAACAACCGCCATAACATCGGTTTTATGTGCATCACCCACCTGGCGAAAGCCCACCGCATCGGCATGGACGAAAAAAGGAATAATGCCCGCATCGGCAAAGGGACTATCGCCGGGGAAGAAGTCGTGCTCGCCCGCCCGCAGACCGGCATGAATATCAGCGGGCAATCAATCGCGCCGCTGGCGCACCGGTTCAAGATTGTTCCCAACGATTTAATTGTCATCCATGACGATCTCGACCTGCCGTTCGGGAAAATCCGCATCCGTCTGGGCAGCAGTTCCGGAGGGCATAAGGGTGTCGAGTCTATTATCCGCGAGTTAGGCAGCCGAGATTTCTATCGCATCCGCGTCGGTATCGGCAGACCTCTCGGTGAAGATGAGAATACCGATAAATTCAATGGTGTAATCGACCATGTTCTCGGCGACTTTACCGATGAAGAAAAGCCGGCGGTAAACGAGGTCATCACACGGGTCGGCGATGCCGTTGTTTGCCTCATCACCGGGGGGTTAACTGCCGCTATGAACAAATATAATTAGAGTACCTATCCCCTGCACAGAAAAATAATGGTATAATTTTTATGTAACTCAGGAGTGAAAATGTCATATATCGAAACGGTCACAGGGCGGGAGATTCTGGACTCACGCGGCAATCCGACGGTAGAAGTTGAAATAAAACTTTTTGACGGTACTCGTGGCGTTGCTTCGGTGCCTTCCGGAGCGAGCACAGGCAAGTATGAAGCCGTCGAGCTGCGCGATGGAGACAAGTCGCGTTTCGGCGGTCTGGGTGTGCTTAAAGCAGTCCGGAACGTGAACAAGGAAATCGCGAAACTGCTGGTCAATATGGCGGTCACCGACCAGTCCGCCCTCGATCACGCCCTTGTTGAGCTTGATGGTACCGAGAACAAATCACGCCTCGGCGCCAATGCAATATTAGGCGCTTCCCTTGCCGCAGCGCACGCCTCGGCGAACGGATTCGACGTACCGCTTTACCGCTATCTTGCCGGCGAAGCCGGTATTTGCAGCCTGCCCGTACCGCTGATGAATATCCTCAACGGCGGTAAGCACGCTGCCAACTCGACCGACCTGCAGGAGTTCATGATTGCGCCCGCCGGAGCGAAGACATTTAAAGACGCTCTGCGCATGGGTGCCGAAGTCTATCAGGCTCTCAAAAAGGTGCTTAAAGACCGCAAATTAAATACCAACGTCGGTGATGAGGGCGGTTTTGCGCCGTCATTACCTTCCAACAAAGACGCGGTAGAAGTCATTCTGGCAGCGATTGAAAAAGCAGGCTATACACCTGGCAAAGATTGCTACATTGCTCTCGACCCCGCCTCCAGCGAGTTTTACGAAGACGGCAAATACGTTCTAAAGCGCGAAGGCGTGGCGCTAACTTCTGCCGAGATGGTTGAATACTATGTCAAATGGGTCGCCGCCTACCCTATCATCAGCATCGAGGACGGTATGGCGGAGGACGATTGGCCAGGCTGGCAACTTCTGACCAGGAAACTCGGCAAAAAGATTCGGCTTGTCGGTGATGACTTATTCGTGACCAACGTGAAACGTGTCGCGCGCGGCATTGAAATCAAGGCTGCCAACTCCGTGCTTATCAAATTGAATCAAATCGGCACTCTTACGGAAACCATTGCCGC
>JAQTVW010000120.1 GCA_028706655.1 Dehalococcoidales bacterium
TTGAGACGCCGGTTTTCCGCTTCCAGAGTCTTCAACCTCTTGAGGTCGCTAACCGTCATCCCGGCATACTTTGCCTTCCAGTTGTAGTAGGTGGCGTCGCTCATCCCGTACTTGCGGCACAGGTCTGCAACCTTGGCGCCGGCTTCACCTTCCCGGAGCACGGCAATGATCTGTTCTTCGGTGTACTGTCTGGCTTTCATGAGTCCTCCTGGTTTCTTTATTATACCGGAAGACTCTAAGTCACGGTGTGGCTGTTTTCGGGGGGAAGGTCAAGATTACCTGACGAACTGATAAAGCGGTAAAGGACTCGAACTAAAATCAGGTTCAAATCGATAGAGTTTTTGGTTCAGAATAAAATACATAGCTCATTCTGAAGCTATTTATAAAATGGTGGGCGGTAGAGGACTCGAACCTCTGACCCCCTGCGTGTAAAGCAGGTGCTCTAACCGGCTGAGCTAACCGCCCCTAAAATGATGGCGCGCTTGGGGGGGCTCGAACCCACGACCTCAGCCTTCGCAGGGCTGCGCTCTAATCCATCTGAGCTACAAGCGCTTTTTTGTGGTGCCGAGGGTGAGAGTTGAACTCACATGCCCGTATTGGACACTACGCCCTGAACGTAGCGCGTCTGCCATTCCGCCACCTCGGCATAAAAAAGAGGGAGAAATCGGTTGCCCGAGCTTCTCGACTCACTATGCATTATAAGACATTTTGACCTTGTTGTGAAGCGGCTGCCGCCGGCACGTTTACATTACTATTGACAAGGTGTGATGCGTGGCGTATTATTTACGCATTACCTGATAGTGGAGCGGAATCTCTGGTTCCAAGGAGATTTCCCGGACTTAAGTTTGTTGCGTCTAAAACGCCATAGTTGTAGAATGTTCTCAGGTATTAGTACCTGAGAATTTCTTTTAGGAAGGTTTTGAATGAGCTGGCAAAAAGCTATCGACGAGATGAATGAAAAGAAGCGGATCGCCCGGCAAATGGGAGGACCGGCGAAAATCGCTCAGCAGCACGCCAAGGGCAGATTGACCGTACGCGAGCGTATCGACCATATGCTGGACGATGGCTCTTTTCATGAAATCGGAACACTAGCCGGAAAAGCTACCTATGATTCCAAGAATGACCTCAAATCTTTCGTTCCGAGCAGTGTGGTGACTGGTTTTGGCAAAGTAGACAGCAGGGAGGTCTGCATCCTGGCTAACGACTTCACTATTAAAGGCGGCTCGACGGATGACGCCGCGATGCACAAGCAGGACTATATTGAAAGAATGGCAATTGCCCGCAAGATGCCGCTGGTCTGCCTCTATGAAGGTGCCGGAGGCAGCGTTACCGAGGGCGGCGATGCTCAAATCGTCCCGGTAAACTTCGGATGGGCGGCTTTGACCGAGCAGATGTATACCGCTCCGCTGGTCGCCGCCAACCTGGGCACTGCGGCCGGCTGGATTGCGGTGCAGGCAGCGTTTTGCCACTTCAACGTAATGACGAAAAGCGCCGAGATGTTTGTCGCCGGACCGCCGCTGGTCAAGAGGGCGCTGGATATTGATATCGATAAGCACACTCTCGGCGATTATAAAGTCCACGTATACGAAAGCGGCGTTGTGGACAATGTGGCTGAAGATGAAGAGGACGCTTTCCGCCAGATACGGCAATTCCTCAGCTACCTGCCCCAGAACGTCTGGCATCAACCGCCGCGGATGGACACCGGCGATGACCCCAACCGCCGGGAAGAAGAACTGATTAGCATCGTGCCGGAAGACCCCGTAAAATCCTTCAACGTCCGCAAGATGATTAAACTCATCGCGGATAAAGACTCCACTTTTGAAATCGCACAGCACTATGGCAAGTCAGTGGTCACCATGCTGGCGCGTATTGATGGCTACCCTGTTGCGATTATGAGCAACGATTCCCGCTTCTACGGCGGCGCCACCGATGTACCGGGCGCCGAAAAAATGCTCAAATTTATCGACCTTGCCGATACATTCCATATTCCTACTATTTATATGATGGACGTGCCTGGCTTTATGATTGGCCCCGATGCCGAAAGGACCGGACCGGAACGCAAAGCAGTGCGGGTCCATGCCGCCATGCACCAGTCCACCGTGCCGTGGGCTTCTATCATCGTGAGACGTTGCTTCGGCGTAGCCGGCTCAGGGCTCGGTCCCTATAACAACATGCTGTTGCGTTACTCATGGCCTTCTGGTAAATGGGGTTCCCTGCCCACTGCCGGCGGCGCGCTGGCGGAATTCCGGCGGGAAATTGAAGCTGCCGCTGATCCGGAAGCCAAGAGGCTTGAGCTGGAAGCGCTTCTGAAGAAACGCTCCTCCCCGCTCCGCAGCGCCGTCAATTTCGGGCTGTTCGGGCTTGAAGACATTATCGACCCGCGCGATACCCGTGCTGTTCTGGTGGAATTTGTCCGGCAGGCGCAAGAAGTTACGCGTACCCAGGTCGGGCGTAAATTCCGCGGCATGAGACCGTAAAATCTCGGGAAAAAAGTTAGATATTTACCATTTAATGTGATACGAGAAATTCGATAAAGGAGGTGGGACGCAGGGTAAAATAATAAAAATCTCACACAACGAGCAAATTTTGAGGAGGAAATTTTAGAAAGTGAAGAAATATTTAACATTAATCACCAATATTTGCCTGGTCTTCGTGCTGGTCGCCGCAGTGCTGCTGTCCGCGTGCTCTAAACCGGCCGCACCGACTGCCACCACTCCGGCGCCGACCACTCCGGGCGCTACTACTACCGCACCGACTGTAAAACCGACTACTCCCGCCGCTACTACTCCCGCCACGACCGCTCCAGCCACAAAACCGGCAGCTGCAGTCTATAAGTGGCGTCTCCAGGCGCACGTAGCCCCGGGACTCGAGAACAACATGCTTCGGGAAGAAGCCAAGATGATCGAGGAAATGTCCGGCGGACGTATCGTCGTCACCGTATTCGATGGCGGCGCTCTGGTTGCAGTAGAAGATGAATTCACTGCTTGCCAGCAGGGCGTCATTGAGTTCGCCCGTGCTTCCGGTACCTATTACAAGGGTTTCGTTCCGGAAGGTGATATCGAGGGTGGTATCCCCTTGATGTGGCGCAACATGCATGACGTCGAAGCTATCTTCTATGACAAGGGCTTCGGCGCGCTGCTCCAGGAAGCTTATAATGAGAAGGGCATTCAGTATCTGGCTATCAGTGCCAGCGCTCCTTTCTGCTTCTGGACCAAGAAGGACATCGGTGGCATAGATGGCATGAAAGGCCTCAAGATCCGCTCGTTCGGGCTGTACATGGAAGTCCAGAAAGACCTCGGCGCAGCCGCTACCTTTATCTCTCATGCTGAAACTTATACCTCACTGGCGACCGGCGTCGTTGATGGCAGCTCCACGGCTGCCTATGCTTTTGGTGACCTCAAAAACTACGAAATCTGCAAGCACTACTATGCCAACAAATGGGGCATGCCCACCAGCAACGTCATCATGCAGAAGAAGCTGTATGATTCCCTGCCTGCCGACCTCAAGGCCATCATTCGCTGGGGCTTCCGATACGACATGTACAACCAGGACCGGACCTATGTCAGCATGGTTGCCAAGATGGAAGCTAACATGACCAAAGACTGGGGCGTTACTGTCCATCGCCTGTCCGATGCTGATATGCAGAAAGTCAGTGCCGCGGCTCTACCGTACTACGACAAATACGGCGCCATGTCACCCAGAATGGGCAAGAAGATCCAGATTGTCC
>JAQTVW010000121.1 GCA_028706655.1 Dehalococcoidales bacterium
GTGCATAAAGTCATTGATACGGGCTGCTCAAAAAAAGAGCTCCAGGCACGTGTCCTGGAGCTCTGGAATGAACCCGATTACAAATCGACGAAGAACTGATTACTTGGGTTTGGTCATACCGGTCACAGTAATCTGCTGAACCCCAACCTCAACCTTGGTAACATTGATGTCTTTTGTAGCGGCCAAGGCATTCTGGAACTGGTCATTGACAATGCCGGCGAGTTGGTCTTTTGCCATGGGCAGGGGAATGGCGCCTACATCAAGGCTTGCAACTTCGATTCCTACTTTCCCATCCTTGGCAATAACCAAGACCTGGATATTGGGATAAATGGTTAATCCCTGATACTCAGCTCCGATCTGAATAATGGTCAGACCAGGACGGAAGAACATGGACCCGTCTTTAATGGTGATACCGCTGGCGGTCACAGGCAGGGAGCTTCTAAGCTTCGCGGTTGCATCTGCTTCAGTAATCACAAGTTTTACTTCTTGGGCTTGTCCGGTCTGCTTGGATTCCTCGATTTTTTTCAGGATGTCATCCACCTGCTGTTGCAGGACCGGGACGGGAGTGGGAGTGGCTCCGGTTGCTACACCGGTACCTGTGGGAAGAGGCGGGGGTGAGGGAGGACCCGCCGGGGGACGCGTAAGAAGTATGAAGATGATTAACGCGGCTATGATTATCAGACCAAAGAAGGACCCAATGCCGATACCTATTTTTTTTCCCGTTGACATGCTGTTCTCCTTGAAGTTCCTCATCGGACCTAGCTACGAAGGTACTATAACCTAGTAGTCACGGAGTGTCAATCGTGAAATAGAGGGGCGGGTAACGTTGACACCTTATCAGCACAATGCCTAGAATAGGTGACTCTTAATGGCAGGTGACATTTGAAACTACTGGTGATCGGCTGCGGTCAATGTGGCGGCCGTATATCCGACGAATTTGCAAAACTCAATCGCCGGTCTCGTTCTGACCGGAATCTCGATATTGTCACATCCGTGATTGCCGTAAATACGGATGTGGCGGACCTCAGTGGTTTGAGCAATGTTAAGAAAGACCCCGTTCACAGGTTGATGATTGGCAGTGAGCGTTCCGGTGGGCATGGCGTAGGCAAAATCAATGAACTCGGTGCCGATATCGCCCGTGACGACAGCAACAAGATCGCGGAAGCTCTATCAAGCACCGGAGCGATGACGGAATCCGATGCGGTATTGGTCATCGCCGGTGCAGCAGGCGGTACCGGTTCTGGTGCGATGCCGGTCATCTCGAGATTGATTAAAGAGCGATTCCCCGGTAAAGCCGTTTACGATATGGCGGTATTGCCTTTCCAACACGAGGAAGAGACCGAGGCCAGGACGATATTCAATGTCGCTACTTGTCTTAAATCGGTTTATCTGGTAGCAGACGCGGTTTTTCTGGTGGATAACCAGAAATATGCAAAAGAAGAAACGTCTGTCAGGGCAAACATGGGTGACATAAACATTCAGGTAGTAGAGCCATTCTACAATCTCCTCTGCGCAGACGAAGAGAGGCATCCCGATCATATCGGGGGCAAGGTGATCGATTCGGGTGATATCATGGAAACCCTGTCAGGTTGGACGGTATTCGGTTACGGGAAAAGCACCAAATCCGGTGGCCGGGCGTTCGGTCTGGGGGGATTGCGGCAGGATTTCAAAGACAAGGAAGACGACATCCAAAAAGGGGCGCGTGCGCTCAAGCAGGCCATCGATGAACTTTCAGTGAAATGCGATCCTTCCTATGCCCAGCGGGCATTGTACATGGTGACCGCCCCCTCGAAAGCCATGAACCTAAGCCTCATCAAGGATATGGCCTCGTCTATCCAGAAACTATCACCCAAGGCGATGATTCGCGGTGGTGATTACCCGCGTGGGAAAAACGCCGTTGAGGTTACGCTCGTTCTCTCAGAACTAAGCAACGTCAACCTGGTCAAACATTACTTCGACCGGGTCATATCCAGGCCAGGAGAGACGCGAAACAAGGGCACCGGCATCTACGAAGTCAAGGTCCACGGCAGCTTCGAGGACATCCCTATCCTTATATAGCCAGCCGGTCCAGGCAATCGTTTCCGGCTCAGTGTTCCTGGCCGTCTTCCTTGCCACCGGTCTCTCTATTAGTGTCGGTTTTACCTTTATCGCCGGTGAACATCTTATTGAGAGATGCCAGTCGCTTGTCGATTTGTTTTCTAACATCCGGTTGGGAGTCCTGGCGGGATGGAGAACTACTGCGGCGGCTTTCTTTTGAGGCATCACCCGTTTCACCCAGACGTTCCAACTGGCTGGCCGCTTCGTCGAAGTATGAGCGAGTGGATTCGGTGGTAGCGCGGGGTGAGCCCGCCGGTCGACTGCCACCTAGTTCGTGTGTATCGACGATAGTCTTATCAAAAGCGCGGATGGATGCCTCAGCCGCATCTTTAGCAGCTTGTTTGGCTGCCTCTGCCGCCTGACGTGCTGCATTGACAGCAGCCATCGCGGCGTCTTTGGCGAGCTTACGGGCTTCGTCAGCACGGTTCGTCAGGTCAGCAGAAACCTTTTTGGATATCTCAGCCGATTCCCGGCAGATGGCGATAGCCTGGTCGGCTGCTTCGTGCGCCTGCCGTACCGCATTCTCAGAAACCTGTCGTGATTCGTCTGCCGCCTCACGGGCGCTGCGGCTGAATTCCTGAGCCGCATCGCGTGCAAGCTTGCCGGCCTCTTCCGCACGATTTAGTGCGTCCTGCGCGGCCCGAGATGCCGTCTCAGCGGCCTCGCGTGCACTCTTACTGATTTCCTGTGAGCGTAAAAGTCCCTTCTCTGATTCCTGGGCGGACGCATCAGCAGCCTCACGAGCAACCCGGCCTAATTCATCCGCCTGCTTGATGGCTTCCTGGGCAGTTTTTCCAGCCTGTTCAGCCGCTTCCTGTGCCTGACGAGCGATTTCTTGGGCCTTAAGGATCGCCTCCTCGGCGGCTTTAGCGGCGGCCTCAGCTGTTTCTTCCGCCGACCGGCTAATCTGGTCGGCACGGGCGATAGCTTCCTCGGAGGCACGGGCGGATTTGTCCGCGGTTTCCTCGGCGGTTTTACCTACTTCGAGTGCACGGTTGACGGCTTCTTCGGAGGCGCGCGCCGCCGCTTCGGCGGTTTCTCGCGCAGCACGTGCGGTCTCATCGGCCCGCGCAATCGCCATGTTGGCATTGTTCTCGGCTTCTGTTATCGCCGCTTGGGCTTGTTTGCCGATATCTTCTGAACGTCGTATGGCCTCCTCTGCGGCAATCGTGGCGAGGTCAGCCGTCTCCTTGGCCGATTTCCCGATGGCATCGGCGCGAGCGATAGCTTGTTCTGAATTACGGGCGGTATTATCCGCAGTTTCCTGGGCGGCTTTAATCAATTCTTCAGCCCGGCCGATGGCCTCCAGCGAGACACGGATAGCGGTCTCCGAAGTCTCCTGGGCTGCCTTGCTCATCTCTTCCGCTTGCTTGACGGCGTCCTGTGATGTCTTGGATGCAGCATCGGCGCTTTCCTTGGCAGCTTTGCTGGCCTCGTCGATCATGCGGGTAGCTTCGGTGGATGCGTTCATCGCTATTTCCGCGGCCTTTTTGACCAGCCGGTTGATTTCCTCAGCGCGTGCAAGCGTATTATTCGAAGAGCGCACTGCTTCTTCGGCGGCCTCCTTGGCCGCGCGGCTCATTTCCTGGGCGCGTGTGAGAGCGTCTTGGGCGACCTTGACCGCCGTC
>JAQTVW010000042.1 GCA_028706655.1 Dehalococcoidales bacterium
GGTGCGCGGCATCACGGTCGTGCATCTTCTTAGTGAGACCAGCCGCCGCAATCACGAGATCACGCCGTGGGCAAGAGTGAACGGCAAGAGCATTACCTATCCGGCGCCCCTCGGCTGATTGCCCTGTGAATCAGAGTCTCATCGGGCAGTTATATACATTATATAAAAGGAAGAAGCCGCCGCAGGGCAAAGCGCAGTAAAGTCTTTCTGCGGACACTATTAGCGAGCCGGTATGCTTCGGAAAGATACCCGTTGAACTCGTCAGGCGGCATTTGTTTGGCAAAATAGTTTTCCAGCGACTTGTAGGATACCCTGCGCCAGTCGATATTCTGCCGGTCTGCCGCGCTCATGCCATCATACAGCGGCGTGCCCGGCAGCGGGATATAACTGTTGACATCGAACACGTCGGTCTTGATTTTACGCATCAACTGCAAGGTTTCTGCCATATCTTCCCGGGTCTCTTCGGGCAAGCCGAGCAGCACCGAGGTCGCCGAAGCGATGCCGCTGCGATAGACCATTCCGCTCACATTGACGATTTTCTCCAGGGTTATCTTTTTATCGATTGCCTTGAGGACGCGGGCGCTCCCCGATTCCAACCCTAGGTACAGACCGCAGCAACCCGCCCGCTTCATCGTCCGCAGCAAGTCCTCGTCGAGGTTATCGTAACGTGCGGTACACCGCCATTTCAGGTCGATTTTCTGAGCGGTCATGGCGTTGCAGAAAGCTTCCACATACTTGCGGTCGAAAGTGAATGTCCCGTCTATGATGTCAACATAATCAATGCGGCGATAGGTCTTGCGCAGCAGCTGCATCTCCTCAATAACGTTGCCGACGTTGCGGCGGCGCACCTTGCCGCCCCAGAAACGGCGGTCAGAGCAGAATGTGCAGGTGTACGGGCAGCCGCGGGCAGTCGCAACGCTGTGCACGCGGTGCGAGTTGAAATCGCAATTCAGCACCAGGTCGCGCGCTGGAAACGGCAATGCGTCGAGGTTCTCAATCGGGAGCACATCATGGTTGCGGCGCACCTGCCCGCCGCTGTCCCGGTAGTAGATACCGGGCACGGTTTCCCATTGCGGATTGTCCTTCCGCGATTCCTGAGCCAGGCTCAACAGCGGGATTTCACCTTCGCCGCGAATGACGAAATCAACATCTCTATTCTGCATCACATCATCGGCACAGAAAGTAGGATGGAACGAGCCGACAACTACCTTGATACGCGGGTCGATTTCCTTGACCAGTCCGGCGATTCTCTCCACCGAATACCGCAGCGGGGTCAGGTAAGATATGCCGACCAGCTTCGGATTCGTCCGCCGCACAATGTCAGCCATATTCTTCCACACAAAATGGTTTTTATCATTGATAATCTGCCCGTACTGCTGCTGGCCGGCGGCATACTTCCGCACGTTGGCGTTGAGCAACAGAACATGAGCGGGCAGCCCCATCAGCAAGTCTCCGGACAACACCGCGGTTTCCATGCCCCCTTCCCGCAGATAAGCCGCCAGACCGGTCAGCCCGACATGATAACCACGCTCGATGGACATCCCCTTGAGGCTGATATAAGGCGGATCGATAAGCAAAATATCCATGATTTCTCCCTGATTTATAGCTGGTTTCCCGCTATTGTACCATTGTTGCAGCAAAAATGAGTAATGAAAATAAACTTTAAAATAAGTAATACGTCCGCGGGAAGTTAAGTACGATTACGTATTTCTCGCAACTATGAAACCCTTTATACTGATAGAAGATGAAAAATACAAATCGGAATGTTGCAATAGTTCTGCTGGTCTTTTTCTCGCTATTTGTGTTTGGTGCCTGCAGCAAGGCAGCCAGCGCTTCGGCGATAACTATGGATTTGGCACCGGGACAAACGGAGAACACCGTCGGCAAGCTCGACGAAGAGGGCGGCTACGTCCTCAGATGTGCCTCGGTGACCGAAACGGAGAATGGCATTACCCTTACTGCTTCTAAATCTAAGGACATGAAAGCATTCGTCCTGGTGTTCGTCAAACTGCCTGAGACTGCCGCGGATGTGATAACCGTATCCGCTGCCCCGGTCACCGGCAAGGAATACGAGTACGACACGGCGCAGGCGAAATTCTATAACGTGACACAGGCATCAGCCGTAGCGGCCGTGCAGGACTATGGTATCCCCTTCCTCACCTGGCAGACCGGCGCGGTCAGCGCCTCAGCCCAGTTCCCCTGCTGCGAATAATACCCTGCCCGGGATTTATGCTTTTACTGGCTTCTTCCCCCGCAGGTAGTCAATCATCGGCTGGGTCACCAGCGGCACCACGTCCTTTATCATGTGCGGCATCAGGTTATCCATCACCTTCGGCATGAGTTCCGGCATCTGCGCTGCCATGTAGTCCGGCATCGGGATGCGCTCCGCCACGCGGCTCAGCATCGTCGGCATGACTTTCGGCATCATCATGGGCAGCAAACGCGGGAAGAGGATAGGGAACATCGGCTTCATCAAGTCCAACGCCGCGGGAATTTTGCCCATGACACGCATCATTTTACCCATGCCGAAGGGCATCGCATCAATCATCTCCGGCCACATGGTGCCCATCAACTGCGCAAATCCTTCCGGAGTCATCAGGGCAATCATCGCTTCGAAGACCGCCCACTGCTTCTGCACCTCGGGATTGGGGTCGGGGAACTCATAGCCGAGCGCCGATGCGGCGAATCGCGCCAGGTCGACGACCTCAATAGGGACTTTCTTCTTGTCGGCGCTCACGCGCAACTGGAACTCGCAGCACGGGCAAAGCGCCACCACTTTCTCCGCTCCTGTCTCCATGGCTTCTTCCAGCCTTTCTTTACCGACTTCCGCGGCGACCGGCGGGTCTTTAATCAGGGTCAGAACGCTGCCGCAGCAATGGGCATCCTCGCGGGAGTGCGCCATTTCCACCAGTTCCGCGCCGGGGACGGCGGCAATAAGCTCGCGCGGGGCATCATACACACCCGAAACGCGACCGATATGGCAGGAATCGTGCCAGGTCACCTTGCAGGGTTTTTGCCCGTTATGGGGAAAAACGAACTCGCCGCTCTTTATCTTTTCCGCGATAACCTCGCTGTAGTGTTTGGTCTGTATCTCAAATTCGATGCCCAGCTTCTTCGCCCACCGGGGATACACGCGCCGCCACATCATGTCACACGCCGGGCAGGAGGTGATAACGGTATCGGCGCCGGCTTCCCTGACGGCGGCGATGTTCTTCTTTAACACTTCTCCGAAGACATCCCATTTACCCGCCACCATCATCGGTGTGCCGCAGCAGCTTTCTTTATTGCCTAAACAGCTGAAGTCGACGCCGGCAGCATCCAGCAGCCGTACGCTGGCAATCGCGATATCTTTTTCGACATAGCTGGCGGTGCACCCTGCAAAATAGACCGCTTTAGATTTGTGCGCCGGACCGTGCTTCTCCGCAAGTTCCGCCGGAAACCAGTCGCTGCGGTCGGCGCGGTAGCCCGCCCAGATATTGCCCTCTTTACTCAGCGCCGCCCCCATCATTTCGAAAGGCGGGAAGGTCATCTTGCCTTCATCATGGATAAGCTGGCGGCGGAGCTTGAGCCAGGACGGTTCGATGGGGAGCCCGGTGCAGCAGCGTATGTTGCATAGCTCGCAAGTAGTGCAGGAGAGGATGGTGTCCACCATGAACTGGTCCCATTTTTCCCTGCCTTCCATGTATTCCCGCAGCCAGTACCATTTGCCCCGCGGCGACTGGCTCTCCCAGCTGCGCCCGTCAAACTGGTTGCATTCCGCGACACAATAGCCGCATTGAGAACAGGCGTAAGCATACCAGGCAACATCCGCCGGGATGCCGCGGACTGCCTTGCCGGGACGTTCGCCGATAAGACAGACCGCCCGGTTACCGAACGGCCTGATAAGCGGCTCGAACATCTCGGCGAAAGATAGAAATGCGCTGATTTTCCCCTTCTGGATGACCTTACCGGGGTTCATCATGCCTGCCGGGTCGGATTTCACCTTGAAATCACGCAGCGCTTTGACTTTACCGGCGCCCATTATTTCATCGGCGCGATGGGCATAATAGAGCCCCGTAGCGTAAGGGCGTCCGCCATGGACCCGCGCAATTTTGAACATCGTAAGTGTCAGACCGAAAATAAAATTGTAATTGAATTTGCGCTCGTCGCTGGGGATAAAGCCGAGGATAACCACTTCGGGCTTAGAATCGCGCCCATTCCGGATGACGATGCCTTCCTTGACCACCGGCTGGCACACCTTCTTCCCGATTTCATCCATGACGCTGCCCAGTTCGGCAAGCGGTATGACGACCTCGGAAGGCACGAGGCTGGGACCGAGACGCTTCACGACCATCAGCCGGAAGCGGTTCTGCCATTCGTGTTCCGCGATGGCATCGCCCAGCATCTCCGCAGAGCATGATTTTACTATCGCATTCAGCCCGGTCATTACCTGCCCGGCATCCTTCTTGCGGAAGGTAATCGTAATAATATATTTCTCGGGAAGTTTTACCCTTTCTTCGGCGGCAGCGCCGTTGTGCTCCCGGAGCGGCACTTCATTCTTGAGCTGCGCCATGCGGGGGTTGGTAAACAGCACCGACCAAACCGGCAGCTTCGCTTCGACTAGTGTTTCAAGTATCTTCTGCAAATCGCCCGTTTCCGCACAGGCAACTGCTTTACAGACCAGTTCTTCCTCCGGCTGGACGCGGAGAGTCACGCCGGTAATCAGCCCGGTAATCCCTTCCGCACCGCTGACCAGATTAAGGTCATTTCCCGTAAGCTCCCGAACTGAGCCGTCCGGAAGCACCAGCCGCGCGCTGACCACGTTCTCATCGAACCAACCCATTTCATAAGAACCGATGCCGGCGCCGCCCTGTGCCAGCCAGCCGCCCACGGTGGAAGAGGGGTAGCTGGTGGGATACAAACGCAGGGTCAACCCTTTCTTGTGCAATTCCGCGTCCAGCTTTTCCCATATGACGCCCGGTTCAACCGTCACCGTGTTATTTTTCTCATCTACTCCGGTGATACGGCTCATGCGGTGGAAATCAACGACGATGCCTTTTTTCAGGGGCAATACGCCGCCGTAGCCGGAGGTGGCTTTGCCGCGGGGCGTCAGGGAAATACGCTGCGCTCCCGCCCAGTTGACCAGATTGATAATTTCCGCTTCCGACTGCGGCTGTATTACCGCATCCGGCACAGTGCTGCCGAGGACGGCTTTCGCCAGTCCGGGCAGCGCGGCGATATCGTGCCCGTATAATTTACGCTCAGTCTTGCGGAAGTTGACCCGTTCGCCAAATTGATGTGTCAATACCGCCCGCTGAGCTGCATTCATTGTTCCCATTTTCATTCCCCTTAGAGAAAAGCTTCAGGCTCTTCTCAGTGACGCCAGGCTGCTCGCCAGCCGCTGGTTCTGTTTCAGGTTATCTTCCAGCACTCCGCGCACCAGGTCGCACGCCTCGGCGATCCTGGGGCTTGCCAGGCTATAGTAGATTGTAGTCCCCTCGCGCCGGGTGGACACGACACCGCCCTCGCGCAGTACCGCCAGGTGCCGGGAAACGTTGCTTTGCGGCAGTCCCAGGTTCGCCGTCAACTGCCCGACGGACAATTCGCCGCCTTTCAACTCGTGCAATATCATCAACCGGGTCGGGTCGGCGAGCGTTTTGCAGATACCCGCCTGCATCTTGAACAGCTCTGCCAGATGTTCGTCAGTCATCAAGTCTTCTCCTTGATTCTTTATATTCGTATCCATTCATATAGTAATATACATATTACTATAAGTCAATGGACTGTTTGAAATAGGAATTGAAATTGCTGAAATTTGGTTATTTATAACTGTCGGGGCGCGGCGAGGTCAACGCCAGAACCGTGGCAATCAGACCGATAGCGGCACAGCCGAACCAGGCGTAAAGATAAGAACCCCAGGTATCGAAGACCCATCCGGCGACCGGCGCGCCTGCCATGCTCCCTATCATCATGACCCCGGATATAAGCCCCAGGATGGAACCGAAATCGCCCCGCCCGAAATACTCCCGCTGCATCGCAATCCGGGTCGTAACGTTAGAGCCCCAGCCAAGACTGAAAGTAATAATGAAAGGCACCAGCAACCCCATCCTCCCGGAGGCGATGCAGGCAAAAATCAATACCCCGATTGCCATTAATGTGTACCCGGTGGCGAAGACATGCCTGGTATTGAAACGGTTGTGCAGCCAGCCGGCACTGAGACGACCGCCTATACTGACCAGGGGCACCGCCAGAGCCACCAGGCTCGAAACCGACCGTGCTACGCCGAGACTGCTGAAGTACGGCATGACATGAGTAGTGACCGCGCTGACCATAAAAGTAAGGCACGTTGCCGCGATGGCGATGTGCCAGAAACCACGGCTGCGCATCGCCCTTTTATACGAGACAGAAATTTCAATGTTTTCCACCCTGACATCAGATGCACCCGTTTCCAACCGGTCTTGCTTTTCCCCATCCGGAAGATAGCCATAGTCCTCCGGTTTATGCCGCATCACCAGTGATAACGGCAGAACGACGGCCAGCATCCCCGCCCCGGCGACCAGCATGGCGTTGCGCCATTGCAGCGTGTCGATGAGCCCGGTAACCAGCGGCACCATGAGGCCACCCAACCCTACTCCGCTGGCGGTAATGCCGATGGCGACGCCCAGATTCTTATGGAACCAGTTGGATACCGCCGTCATGACCACAGTATGAGTGGTCGTACTCATGCCGACGGATAAAAGAGCGAACGCGACGTAAAACATGGCAAGCGAAGAGACCCGGCTCAGCAGAAAGCAGCCTGCGGTGAGAATGATACCGCCGGCAAAAATCAGTTTCCGGGCGCCCCAGCGGTCGACGAGAAACCCCACAACGGGCGCCAGCAGACCGATTTCAAAACCGCGTAAGGAAGCCGCTAACGAGACTTGAGCGTAGCTCCATCCGAATTCGGCGACCACCGGCTCGAAGACCGCTGTAAAGCCGAATTGCACGAAGCCTGTGGAATATAGTTGAATAAGGAGACCGGCGGCAACGATGTACCAACCGTAAAATATTTTCGAACGTTTCTGAGTCGAACCCATTAAGCCGACCGCTAACTCCCGGATACCTTTCCCACGATACAGGATTAACCGTCTAAACGCAAATCAAAGTTGTGAGGAACAGGAAATTTAATAGCCGCCCTGCTGTTCAAAAAAGCGGCGCGCGTTACCTTTTGTCATCAGGTCGATTTGTTCGCGGGTGACACCCTGTCCCCTGAGCATGGGGACAATATCTTTGATGATATGCCCGAAATGCCAGTCAGGCATACCGGCGCGGTGCTCCGGCGATACGGTATCGCTCCAGCAGCAAAGGTCGTGTGACAGCACCATTTTACCGGCGTACCCCAGCCGGCACAGCCCGGCGACAATCTCGACGCGCTTCTTATCATCCGGCGGATAATCAGAGAATCCGAAACGGTCCATGCCGATATAGCTGCCGCGGCGGATGAGCTTTTCCAAAAACGGAATATCCTCGCAGTCCCCGGCATGCCCGATGACTGTTCTCTTCAAATCCACGCCCTCATCGGCAAAAATATCCTGCTGGGTCACGGCGGTGCGGTTGCCGACCGAAGTATGGGTGAACAGCGGAGCGCCCGTCCGGCGGTGTGCGCGCGCCGCGCCCCGGATAATCGCCTCGTTAATGGGTTCCAAAACCGGTTCAGTGGCTACCTTGATAACGCCCGCCCTGATACCGGTACCCGCGATGCCCACTTCAATATCGTGAACAAAAAGCTCGGCAAATCTATCGGCGTTATAATCAGCTCTCTTAAAATAGACGGGCGGACGGATATGAATGCCCGTCGCGACGATGATATTCAGACGAACTTTTTCGGCGATACGCTTCAGCCGCGAGATGTCCCTGCCCAGGTCGATAGTCGTGGCATCAACAATCGTATCGACTCCTGCCTGCTTAGCTTCGTTGAGCGTGCGAATCGCCCGCTCGGTTTCCGCTTCGATGTCCCACAAATGAGGCCAGTTCTCCAGCACGCCCGGCGAACGCATCAGGACATGCTCATGCATCAGCGTAAAACCGAGGCTTGCGGTCTCAACCGCGCCTCTCGCGGTCTGAACTACAGGCGTGGTAATCATAATTTGATGCTATTCCAGCGCCCCTTCTACAACGAGCTGGGTAATTTCTTCATCGGAAAGCTTGAGGATTTCCCGTAAAACATAATCGCTGTTCTCGCCGAGCAGCGGAGGGCGCGTTACCTCGCAAGGCACTTTGGAGAGCACGAACCCGGGACGGAAAGCCATGTACCTGCCCCTATCCGGCAAATCCAGCTCGTGATAGAAGGAGCGGTGCTTGAACTGGGGGTCTTGTTCAATCATCTCCTCTTCAGTCTGAAGGACGCCTGCCGCCACGCCGGCTGCCTGCATATTCGCCATTACTTCGGCAGGGGTATGCTGAATAGTCCATGTCTCAACCAGCCGGTCAAGCTCATCCTCGTTCGCTTTTCTGTCCTTCAAAGTAGCGAATTTCGGGTTGGTAGTCCATGCAGGATTGCCGATGACACCACAGAAGCTCCGCCATTCCGCATCGTTCATCACGGCGATGGCGCACCACCTGTCGTCACCCTTGCAGAGGTATGCCCCGTGCGGCGCGGCATGCGGAATACGGTTGCCCATCGGAGCCGCGATCCGCTTGTTCGCGGAATAGTCCAGCACCAGCGGCGCCATGAAGTGCAGGCTGTTCTCATACTGGCTCATATCGATGTACTGACCTTTGCCGGTACGGCGGCGGTAATCAAGCGCTGCCAGCAGGGCAAAGACATTGAAATGCGGCGCCACGAAGTCTGTGTACGAATGCAGCCAGACCGGCTTCTGGCGGTCAGACCAGCCGGTGATATAGTTAATGCCGGACAAAGCCGTCAGTTGCGCGCCAAACCCGGGTTGATTGGCATGAGGACCACTCTGTCCCTGTAAACAGGAACTCATCATGATAATGTCCGGTTTGACCATTTTCAGGTCGTCATAGCCCAGACCCATCTTCTTCATTACACCGCCCGCGAAATTTTCCGTAACGATATCCGCCCAGGCAACCAGTTTCTTTGCCAGCGCGATGCCCTGCGGAGTGGCTAAATTGAGGGTAATGCTCTTTTTGCCGGTATTATAATCGATATGCCCGCCCGGGCCGGGCGGTGTCGGCTCCGGCCGCTTGCTGCTGCCGATCCGGATAACCTGCGCGCCGTAGTCCGCGAGCACTTTAGTCGTCAGCGGGCCGACTATAACTGCGGTAAAATCCGCTACTTTGATTCCTTCAAGAAGTCCCCCGGACATTTTGTCCTCCTGATTCGCGATGCTTCTAAATGACGCCCGCTTTTTGCAACGCCGAAATTTCTTTGTTTGAGAAGCCAAGCTCCTTTTCATAGACCTGGGTGTTATGCTGACCGATATGCGGCGCCGCAAATCTCAGGCGCGGCGGCTCTTCAGAAGTATTGGCAAAAGCGCCGGGATAGGTTAATGCCGCGCCCAAATCTTCGTGGGTCAACTCGCTCCAGAAGTTGCGCTCCTTGAGCTGAGCATCGTTTAAAATATCCTCGATATTAAATACCGGGTAAAGCATAAAGCGGTGCTTCGTCGCCGCTTCGTAGAGTTCCCTGCGGGTGCGCGTCAGGAAAAACTCGCGCGTTATCTTTTCCAGCCGGTCGACGATTTCCTGCGTAGTCGTCGCCTGGCTGTAGTTGCGCCAGTCGAAATTCTTGAGGAATGCGTCATCGACTCCTTCGCTCAACATCCAGTTCACCATGGGAGCGCTCCAGCGCAGCGCCTGAACCCCGCCCCAGTACAACCACACGATATAACCGTCTTTACAGGGCCAGATATGGGTCACGCGCAGGTGAACATCGGTATTGGGACGCATTGCCGCTGGATTGTTCGGCGCATAGAGGTTGGGCTGAGCGTCGTCGCCCCGCCGCCTGATGACTTTCCAAAGATTCCAGCAGTAGGTGTAGACGATCTGCGCCACGCATTCCTGGACGGATACATCGACCTGCTGCCCCTCTCCGGCGGCATGCCGGTGATACAGCGCCATCATAGCGCCCGCGGCAGCTTCTGCCCCGGCGTGGAGATATGCCTGGGAATGGTGGCTGATGCGCACCGGTGCACGGTCGGTATCGCCGTAGCAGTACATCTGCCCGCCCATCGCCCATGCTACGATGTCAGGAGCTTTATAGTCTTTATAAGGTCCGGTCTGCCCGAAGGGAGTAATCGAGACCAGTATAATTTGGGGGTTAATTTTCTGAAGTCCGGCATAGCCCAGCCCGAGCTTGTCCAGATATCCGGGCGCAAAAGACTCGATAACAAAATCAGCGGTCGCCACCAGCTTCTTGAATATTTCCTGTCCTTCCGCTTTTTCAATATCAAGAGTGATGCCCCGCTTGTTGGCATTATAAGCCAGCCAGAAGAGGCTCTTCTCAGGGTCGATTTCATCATGAAAAAAAGGACCAAGATTCCGCGCGGCGTCACCGCCCGGTCTTTCAATCTTGATTACATCGGCACCCATATCGCCGAGCAACTTGCCGCACAGCAGACCTTTTTCATCAGTCAGGTCTAAGACTTTATACGGACTGAGCATTCCATCAAATTGCGCCATAATTCCCTGCCTGTCTTTCAAATGAAAATGACCCGCCCAACGCTGGTCTTAGAATCACACCCGAAGCCAGCGACAGCTCCGGGTGTGAACAGCATCAATATCCTGGGCTTAAATCTGCGGATTACCGCCCCTTGAAAACCGGCTTCCTCTTTTCGCGGAAAGCCGCCACGCCTTCTTTATGGTCTTCCGAACCCAGGGTAACAGTTTCGCTCTCGTTGGCTTTCTTGATAGCGCCTTCGAGATCGGTGCCCAGCGCCTGGTAGATTTGCTGCTTGGTGATAGCGAGCGCAATGGGAGCGCCCTCGGCGAGCTTGTTGGCTAAAGCCATGGTCTCTTTTTCGAGGTCGGCTACCGGGACGAGATGATTCAGCGTGCCATACTTCTCGGCATCCTTGGCTTCCAGTGCGTTGCCGGTGAGCATTATTTCAAACGCCTTGCCCAGTCCCATCGCCCGCGGATACAGCCACGGTCCGCCCCAACCGGATGCCAGACCGATTCTCACGAAAGCGTTAATGAACCGCGAGTTCTCGCAGCCCATCCGCATATCACAACCCAATGCCAGCGCCGCGCCGCCGCCGGCTGCTACGCCATTGACCATCGCGATAGTGGGTTTTTTTAATTTCTGAAGCGCCATGACCATCGCCGGTCCTACAATCTTGCGCTGCATATCGGTGCCCTTGCCGGTATCGCCGGTAGCTTCTTTGCCGCCGCTCATGCCCTGCACATCGGCGCCGGAACAGAACGCCTTACCGGCCCCGGTCAGCACCAGCACGCGTGAGTCGATATCATTATCGACCTCTTGAAGCGCCGCGAGGAATTCCTCGCACATCTTGGCGGTCACCGCGTTGAAACGGTCCGGGCGGTTCAGAGTCAACACCGCGACGTTGCCCCGCTTTTCCAGAATGATTGTCTCGTAAGCCACAATAAAACCTCCTGAACTATTTATCTACCAACAATACGTGTGTCTCGCTAGAACGTAAACATCCGGCTGGGCAGCCAGGTAGCGATTGCCGGGAAAAGGATGAGCAGAAGCAGCCGGAAAAAGTCCGCTCCCAGGAACGGCAGAACCGATTTACCGATATCCAGCATGCTCACCTCGTCCCCGACTTGCGATTTGAAAGCGAAGATATTTAACGCTACCGGAGGGGTTATCAGCGCCGCTTCCGACATCAGAACGATAATGACGCCGAACCATATCCCGTTGAAGCCCAAACCCTGGACAATGACCGGGTAGAAAAGTGGTGTGAATAGCAGAATCATCGCAGTGGCAGGCATCAACATGCCGGCAAAGAGCAGGATAATGATGCAGGAAGCCAGAGGAACGAAAACATTGCCGCCGGTGGGAGCAACCAGTGCGACCAGCCAGTCCGCCAGCCCGCTTAAAACGATGACTTTGGTGAATATCAGGGAACAAAGTATGATGAAGATCAACATACCTACAGTACGCAGGCTTTCCGATATGCTGCGGCTTAACATACTCAACTTGAAACCGTAGCGGCTCACCAAAATTACGAAAGTGCCCGTCGCTCCCAGAGCAGCGGCTTCTGTGGGAGTCGCAATTCCCAGGTACATACTTCCGATAACGAGGAAAAAGATAACAATCATTCCCCACAGATTCTTCAGAGATTTAATTTTTTCAGACAATTTAGAGGCAGGTCCCGGAGGACCTTTCCAGATTCCTGAAATGGTAAATGCCAGGATCACCGTGGTGTAAAGCAGCGCCTGCAGGATGCCGGGTACGATACCGGCGATGAACAGTTTGCCAATCGATTCATTTGTTTGGACGCCATAGAGAATAAATGAGATGCTTGGCGGGATCATGATGCCCATAGTGGCGGAGGCGACAATCGTACCTGCCGCCAGTTTCTTATCGTATCCCAGGTCCATCATAGGCTTGAATGCGATGGGGGTAAAAGCAAGCACTCCGGCAGTGCTGGAGCCGGTAAGCGCGCCGAAGGCGCAGCAGCCCCAGGTTGTCGTGATTGCCAGACCTCCGGGCAATTTCCCCCACCATTTGAGAGAGGCGTTGTACAGGTCAGGTCCGATTCCGGAAACATTGGCAAATTCGCCCATCAGGACGTAAAGAGGCAGAGCGATGAGGACGTAATCAGAAACTGTGCCCCAGGTGACTACCGGCAGGATGTTCAGCGCCGCGCCGAAACCGCTAAGCCACCACAAGCCCACAAAGCCGGCAAAGGCAAACGCAAAAGCGATGGGGAGTCCCACAAGAACAAACACGAAGAAGAGGAGAAACGCCAGAATACCGATTATATTAGGCGGAATGTCCATGTGATCTACTCCTCAACACATTGAAATACTCCACGATATCGATGGCAAGCTGGAGACACAGCGCAAGACCACCCAGTGCAATCATAGCTTTAAAAGGCCACATGGGTATCTGGAGGATGTCCGTCCATTCCATCAGACTCTGAGAATCGATGGCAATCTTTGCCGATTGCCAGGTCAATAGTCCGGAAATTGCCAGCGCCATAAACGCGTTGAAAAGGTTGGCGACATTCCGTATTCCGGTCGACATTCTTTCATAAAGCAGGTCGATGATAATGTGTCCCTTTTTCGCCTGGGTATGCGCCCAGCACCAGGCGCAGATAAGCACCAGGCTAAGCTGGTTGATTTCCAGTGCGCCGCGCAGAGGATGCCCGGTATATCTGCCGATAACATCGATAATCGTCACCAGTGTCGCCACCACCAGCGGGACAATCGTAAGATAAAACAGATAACGGTTAAATCCTTGAATCAGTTTACGTATCATAAAAATCGCCGGGGCTGGGCGGAGACCGTTTAAAGTCTCCGCCCAGCTTTCCTTTCTCTACACTGATATTAAGGTTTCCAGGGTGGATTCTCACCCTTCGCCTTCAGAGAGTCGACGAAGTCGGTGATGATTTGTTTGCCGGGCAGACCTTTCTTATCCAGATCGGCAATGGCATTATCCCAGACCGGGGTAACTGCGATGACTACCTTTGCCATTTCAGCTTCGGGCAGATTGTAGATATCCATGCCCTTGGCTTTCATTGTCTCAAGAGAGCGGTTGCCGCCAATTTCATAGGATTCCAGTTCCAGCGCCATGTACTCGTCATCGAGCGCGGCGGCAACGAGCGCCTTGACGTCAGCGGGAAGCGTGTCCCATTTCTTGGCGTTGAAGGCGACGAACTTGGTGGTGAAACGGCCGACATCCAGCATCAGCAGGTTCTTGGTGACCTCATGAATCTTGAAATCGACAAAGCCCGCCAAGTGCCAGGCAACAGCTTCGACGACGCCCTTGGAAACGGCATCATATACTTCTGCCGGGGTCAGGGTTACCGGAACCATTCCCATTGCCTGCAAGGCGGGCCCCAGATAGCCGCCCGGATTGCGGATCTTGATACCCTTAAGCTGATCAAAGGTCATGGGTTTCTTGTCTTTCAGCAGGGCATGATAGCCGCTGGAGCCAACGCTGGTGAAGTAATATAACCCGACCTTGGTCAGGTCGTCTTTCATGTAGCCCTTGGCGACCAGTTCATTGATTGCCTTGGTGATATTGTTGCAGTCTTTGCCGGCATAAGGGAGACCGCCGAGGGCGACCAGACCAAACGGGCCGCCGGTATACTGGCGGGGTACGCCAAAGTCAATCAGGCCGGAACCGATGGCGGCGCCGGTGTTATCTGCGGAAACAAGAGTTCCGCCCCAGTACCGCTCGACCTTGATCCTGCCGTTGCTGTCTTTTTCCAGCTGATCCAGTGTCGGGATCATGGCGAAGGTGGGACGGGATGCGGAGATGGGGTCAGCATCGGCCCATTTCAGTATGATTTGCTCTGCCGGCTTCGTCGTTGCCGGAGCGGTAGTTGTCGGAGCCTGTTCCTTGGTACAACCGACCAGCGCCAAACCGAGGATAGAAAGAATAATTATGACAACTAAACTAATTGTTAGCCCTTTTTTCATAGTATCTACTCCAAATTCTACACTTTTTTTGCTGCTATGACCGAATGACTTATCTCTTTCCGGCTATCACCTCCCTGAATATCCGCCGATAATTCAGCTTATGCCTTAAGTATAGTCTCCTGATTATACCCGTATAAAACAATTATGCTAATATTAGGGTAAAGAGATTCTGGAATCAAGAAGCTTTGGTACTTCCGGTCTAAAGAATCAACTTTAAGTACTTTGGTACATGCTTCCGGACAAACGCATATGATTAAAATTATTATCGCCGATGACCATCCTCTGATAAGAGAAGCCCTGCGACATTCCCTGGAAAGGCACTCTGATTTTTCCATTGTCGCTGAAGCGAGCGACGGCGAGCAAGCGGTCAAGCTGGCAAAAGAACTCCAGCCGGACGTCATGATTATGGATATCAGTATGCCCAAAATCAACGGCATTGAAGCGACTCGTACATTGAAGAAACTGATGCCGGATATCGCTATCGTGGTGCTTACCATCCACGATGACAGTGACCATGTATTCAGCATCCTGGAAGCCGGCGCAGACGCCTATCTGACCAAGAAAGTTTTCGGCGATGAGATTGTCAATGCCATTATCGGGGTAGCCAGAGGCGAGACAATTTTGAGCGGAACATACTCCAAGAAACTGCTGAAAGAAGCCCTTGGCAACATTGCCCGGTCTACCCCGCTGAATTCAGGAGAGACGCTGAACTACCGTGACATTGAAATACTCAGGCTGCTGGCGACCGGCATGAGCAACAAAGATATCGCGGACAAGCTCGGGCTTACCCTCCGCACCATCAAGAATTACATGGTTTCCCTGTTCGGAAAAATGCATGTCTCCAGCCGCACCGAGGCGGTCATCACCGCTTTGAAATCAGGGGTAATTTCCTTCGATGAAGTTGAG
>JAQTVW010000043.1 GCA_028706655.1 Dehalococcoidales bacterium
CCTATCATGAAGCCGGACATGCCCTCATTGCCCGGATGCTGCCTAACGCCGACCCGGTGCACAAGATTTCCATCGTAGCGCGCGGTATGTCCCTCGGGCACACCCGCCAGCTCCCGGTGGAAGACCGCTACCTCGTATCACGCTCCCAGTTCCGGGATATGCTGGCGACCCTGCTGGGCGGGCATACTGCGGAAGAATTGACCTTCAAAGAAGTGACCACCGGCGCTTCCGACGATATTAAACGCGCGACCGATTGGGCACACCGCATGGTCACCGATTACGGCATGAGTGAAATCCTGGGTCCCCGCACGTTCGGGGATAAACAGGAGCTGGTCTTCCTGGGCCGCGAGATTTCCGAGCAGAAAGACTACGGGGAAAAGACCGCCAATATCATCGATGAAGAGATTAACAAACTTATCATCGAAGCTCGTGAGACCGCCCGCAGAATCCTTACAGAAAACAGTGCCAAATTGAAGACCCTCGCGGAAGCGCTGATTGCTAAAGAGACGATCGAAGGGGCTGAACTGGACACTTTATTTGGCGACGGACCGGCGAAACCCGCCGCGCCGCATCCTAAACCTACCGATGCCCCGGCAACCATCGAGCCGCAATCACAGGCAGAAACCGCTGGGACTCCCAAGAAAGCACCGGTGCCCAAGCTCATCCCGGAGCAGCGCCCGGCGGCGCAAAGCTAAAAAGATTCGGCTGAAGCTTAGTTTCAGAAGTGTGGGGAATGTTGGTTATACCTGCCGGCGGATAACGTAATCGGCGAGTTCTTTCAGTGACGTGCGGCTGGCGACATCCGGCAGCACCTTCAGGCAATTCTTTGCTTTCGCCGAGTATTCCTGTGCCAGCCGGTAACACTCTTCAATAATCGTCGAGTTCCGCACCATTTCAATCGCACGCGGGATGCTCGTCATATCCTTCTTTTCAAAGACATCCGTAACCGGATTGTTTTTCGGGTACTTTTCCAGCAGCATCATCGCCGGCAGGGTAAGCGTGCCCTGCTCCAAATCGGAGCCGACCGGCTTGCCCAGCATTTCCTCGGTACCGACGAAGTCCAGCAAATCATCGACAATCTGGAAAGCTACGCCCATATTGTAGGAATAGTCCTTCAACGCCTTCGCCGCAATTTCGGGAGCGCCGCTGAGCACCGCCCCGGATTCGGTGGACAGGCAAAAGAGAGAAGCCGTCTTGGCGGCAATCCGCTTGATATACTGTTCCCGGTTCTGAGCGGTCTGGTAGGCACTGCGGAACTGGTTGATTTCCCCGCTGGAAATAGTTGCCAGCGTCTGGGAAAAGAGTTTAATCACATACGGATTTTTCGTATCGGCGACAAACATGCCTGCCTTGGCGAACAGAAAATCCCCCAGCAGTATCGCGGTCTCGTCGCCCCAGAGCTTGTTAATCGTGGGCTGCCCGCGGCGCACCTCCGACTTATCGATAGCGTCATCATGCACCAGCGTCGCGGTATGCATCAATTCCACGGAGACCGCCATCGGCACGAGGAGGTCGAGGTCATACTTGTAGAACTTACCGGAGAGCAGGGTCAGCGCCGGGCGGATGCCTTTCCCGCTGGCAGTTATCACATAGCTTAATTGCTCCGACAGCCAGGAAAAGTCAACGCGGTTGATTGACCGCAGCGCGTCCTTGACCCGGACTAAATCTTCCTGGATGGGACGATAAATTTCACTCAGTTCCATCTGCTCATCTTCAGGCTTGGTATTCCTGTCCCAGCTTCTGAGTTTCGTCTTCAATTACCTTGTCATCCAGCTTGGTAAAAAGTGCTTTCGGCTGCACCATCGGTTGTCCCGGCGGTAACAGCTGCCGCTGCCAGCCGCAGTCTTCTACCTTGCCTTTGAAGCCCAGGTACTCATGCACCTTCTGCGAACTGAAGGGCAGGAAGGGATAGAACAGCGTTTTGAGCTGGGTGATGATCGACATCGCGACATAGAGCGAATCCGCCGCGCCTTGACGGTCTTCTTTAATCGCCTTCCACGGTGATTTTTCATCCAGGTAGCGGTTGACGGCATGCGCCAGCGCCATGATATTGATCGCCGCCTGTTTGAAGTGGCATTCCGCCAGCAGCTTGTCCACATCGGTCAGCGTGGTGGAAGCCATGTGCTCCAGCTCCCTGCCTCGGGCATCCATCTCTTTGGGCTCGGGAACCGCGCCGTTGAAGTTTTTGTAAACGAAGGTCAGCACACGGTTCACCAGATTGCCGTAGGTCGCCACCAGTTCATCGTTATTGCGGCGAACAAATTCCCGCCAGGAAAAATCAGTATCGCCGGTCTCCGGCATATTGATGGAAAGCACATAGCGCAGCGGGTCGGCATCGTAGCGGGAAAGATAATCGGGCAGCCAGATTGCCCAGTGCCGGCTGGTGGAGACTTTCTTCGCCTCGATGGTGAGAAATTCGTTTGCCGGGACATTAAAAGGCAGATTCAGAGTCTCATCGTAACCCATCAGCATCCCCGGCCAGATGAGAGTATGGAACGGGATGTTGTCTTTGCCGATGAAATAATAGCTTTTCGCCCCGCCGTCTTTTTTCCAGAACGGCTGCCAGGCTTCAGCATCGCCCTTGTTCTGCGCCCATTCTTTCGCCGCGGACAGGTAGCCGATGACCGCCTCAAACCAGACATAGAGGCGCTTGTTCTCGTAGCCTTCCACCGGCACCGGGATGCCCCACTCGATATCTCGGGTGATGGCGCGGTCGCGCAAGCCTTCGTTCAGGTAACGCTGCGTGGTATTGAGCACGCTGGGCCGCCAGTGTGTCTGGGCTTTAACCCATTCGGCGAGCTTGTCCTGAAGGGCGCTCAGCTTGAGAAAATAGTGTTTCGATTCTTTAAATACCGGAGCCTTGCCGCAGATGCGGCAATGGGTCTGTAGCAGCTCGTTGGCATTAAGCGGTTTGCCGCAGGCTTCGCACTGGTCGCCGCGTGCCCCCGTCGCCTTGCAGACCGGGCAGACGCCCTCGATGTAACGGTCGGGCAGGAAGCGCTGGCAGTTGGGACAATACGCCTGCAAGACGGTGTCTTCATAGATAAAACCCTTCTTGCGCAGCGTCAGAAAGATGTCTTGCGAAACAGCGGCGTGATTGGCGGTCTCGGTGGTGGTGAACAGGTCGAAGGAAATGCCCAGTTTTTCCCAGGAATTCAAAAATATCTTGTGGTTGCCGTCGGCGAGCGCAGCGGGCGTTATGCCCCGCTGTTCGGCGGCGAGAGTAATGGGCGTGCCGTGCTGGTCGGAGCCGGAGACCATCAGCACCTCGTTGCCCTTGGTACGGTGATAACGGGCGAAGATGTCTGCCGGCAGGTAAGCCCCGGCGACATGCCCGAGATGCAGGGGCCCGCTGGCATAGGGCCAGGCAACGCCGATAAATATTCTTTCTTTCATCGCCGGACTGCTATTCCTCGAAGAAGGTCAAAATCTGCTCGCCCTTTTCCACCTTGTTATGGGCATAGCCTTTCTTCAGGCAGCAGGGGACGCAGTAGCGGTAGGTCTCGCCCTCTTCGTCTTCTTTACCGCCTTTTTCATCGATGGCAAGATAGCGCTCGGGATAAGGGATAATTTTCTTGCAGGAATCGCACTGGACTTCACCTAGTGAAATACAACCACGTCGCATTGATTACTCCTCCTCAAGCCCGGCTGGCGTCACGGTTATGTTCCCAGCTTCTATCCAACCGGAGCCAGGCTTGATATAGTTCCTTTTTCGATAAACCGGTCACTTCCGCGACCGCGGCAATCGCCGCTTTGGCGGGTGTGCCGGCAAGCTGCAACGCCGATAATCTTTTTTCAACATCCTGCGTCATCTCAGATTTGGATTTCTCTTTCCTGCCTTCGATGGCGATGGTAAATTCGCCGCGCGGCGCGGTAAAGTGCGCCAGTGCAACGCTGATTGTCCCCCGGAAGATTTCTTCGTGGAGCTTGGTCAGTTCCCGGCAGACCGCGATGCGCCGGTCGCCCAGAACCGCCAGTATATCCTCCAGCGCGGCGGTAAACCGGTGCGGCGCTTCTAAAACGATGATAGTGCCCGGCTCGTCAATGAGCGATTCCAGCACCTTGCGGCGGGCAGATGCCTTGACCGGCAGAAAGCCGATGTAAGCAAAACGGTCGGTGGGCAGTCCCGAGACGACCAGGGCGGTAATAATAGCCGAGGGACCCGGCACCGGAACGACCGGGATACCGCGCTCCTGCGCCGCCACAATCAGCTCGTAGCCGGGGTCGGAAACGCCCGGCGTCCCCGCCTCCGAAACCACCGCCACATCGCCCTGGCTGAGAAAATCCAGCACATATTCCAGCTTTGCCGGCTTGCTGTATTCGTAAAAGCTGGTCATCGGCGTCTTGATATCATAAGCATTCAGAAGGCGGCGCGTCTTGCGCGTATCTTCGGCGGCGATGAGCTTCACCTCGCGGAGCACACGGAGCGCCCGCAGGGTGATGTCTTCCAGATTACCAATAGGCGTGGCGACAATGTAAAGCGATGGCAAATGAATGTTTCCTCGAAGGACTGTAAAAATTACTTAACATTTCATTATAACGTAGGACTGTGCAGGTGTCTAGCTTGGAAGCTGATACACCGTGTCACCGCGGTTTTCACCAATCCCGAAACATGTCCTATTTTTCCTTTATTTGCCTTGACTTCACCCATGTTACTTTGTCATAATATATACTTAAAAAGAGGTGAAAAAATGACCGCACCGCAGTTCAAGCAACTGAGACGCGCTTACGGCTTTGAAGAAGTCGCCATCGTACCCGGAGACCTTACCGTCAATCCCGAACAGACCAACATCGAGCTCAAAATCGGCAAATTCACTTTCGCCATACCGGTTATCGCCGCCGCGATGGACGGCGTCACCGATGTTACCTTCGCTATCGAAATGCACCGCCTGGGCGGTCTGGCAGTACTCAACCTGGACGGGCTCCAGGTACGCTATGATAATCCCCGGGAAATCCTCGCTGAAATTGTGCAGACGCAGTCGGATAAAGTGCTGCCCCTCTTACAGAAAATCTATTCCCAGCCGATAAAAGACAACCTCGTTGTCGAGCGGGTGCGGGAGATTAAAGCCGCCGGCGCGACTTGCGCGGTTTCACTGGTACCCGCCAACACTAAAAAACTGGCGCCCATGATTGAAGAAGCCGGCGCGGATATCCTCGTCGTGCAGTCCACGGTCACCAGCGCCCGGCACGTTTCCAAGAGCTACCGCGGACTTATCTTCTCCGAGCTGTGCAAATCGGTGAAGATGCCGGTGGTCGTGGGCAACTGCGTCAGCTACACCGCCTGTCTGGAACTGATGCGCACCGGAGTCTCCGGCGTCCTCGTGGGCGTGGGTCCCGGCGCTGCCTGCACCAGCCGCGAAGTCCTCGGCGTGGGCGTCCCGCAGATTACCGCTACCATCGATTGTGCCGCCGCGCGCGACACTTATTTGAAAGAATCAGGGCGTTATGTCCCCATCATTACCGACGGCGGTTTCAAGAAGGGCGGCGATGTCTGCAAAGCCTTCGTAGCAGGCACCGATGCCGTGATGATCGGCTCGGTCTTTGCCCAGGCGAAGGAATCGCCCGGCATGGGCTATCACTGGGGAATGTCTTCACCACACCCGGCGCTGCCCCGCGGCACCCGCATCAAGGTAGGCACGACCGGCACTCTGGAGCAGATACTCTTTGGGCCTACTTCCGTGACCGATGGCAGCCAGAACCTGGTGGGCGCTCTACGCACGGCGATGGGCATCTGCGGCGCCAGCACCATCGAAGAGATGCACAAGGTGGAGATGGTGATTGCCCCTGCGATTGTCACCGAGGGCAAGTCCTGGCAGTTCGCCCAGTCCGGCAAGTAGGAAGCGTAAACTCGCCTTTATTGTCATTACGAGCGAAACTAAGCAATCTCTTTGAATTGGTTGAGATTGCTTCGTCGCTGGCAATGACAGTTTGGGAATCTATTCTTCTTCTTCTTCCTCTTCTTCGTCCGGTTCCGGCTCGGCTTCGGCTTTAACTCCGCCGAACGGCAGCAATGCCTCGGTCTTGCGCTTTTTGATGCGCGGCGCGAGCTTGCCGATTTCCTTGCGGAGCTCCGCCAGCCTGTCCGCTGAGGTCTCTGCGGTCACCCTGACCACGATGCCGTCAGCGCCGGTGTTCCAGATTGCTTTCAATGCATCCGCAGCAAGGTGAGCCGATACACCAACCAGCAGCGGCTTGCCGCTAGCCATGAAACGCTGGAGCGCCATGACGTCGTTCCATGTCAGAGAAGTATTTTTGCTGTCCACCAGCACCGCATCGACGGGCAATTCGCTGACCGTCCGCAGCAAGCTGTCGCTCAGCGAGTTATCTATCTGAAGAATCTTGCCCAGCTTGCTGTTCTTATCCAGGGCGAAGACCAAACTATCATTGGAAAACACCACAAAATCTGCGCCGCCTTCTTCGGCAGCTTCGATAGCTTTCTGGCTGGTATCCGCCAGTCGACTTCCCTTAGGAATATCAGGCAAGGCGGGCGCTTTCACATTGGACAGCATCAGCACGGCATCGGTGCCCCCCAGGTAGTCCTTTAATTTCTTGATGTCTTCAGATACATCCGCAATAAGCACCATGCGGGGTTTGTTCTTTTCCGCGGGCACGGCGCGAAAACCCATGGGTTGAGGCGTCCCTTTGCCGATGTTTTCCAGTTGTTCAATCAGCTTACTCATAATTTCTCCTTCTATCCGCAACATCAAGTATAGAGGAAAAAGAGATGGGGACGCAATCCCAACGCCTTGCAATGCCCCCCCCCTCTTTCCATCCTGTTAAAATTCTGTTATATTCTTTAGCAAATGCGTTGCGCGATTCTGGCGGATATTCACGCTAACTTAGAAGCCTTCACCGCTGTACTCACGGACATCGAGAAGCGAGGGGATGTGGCGGAGATCTGGTGCCTCGGTGACATCGTGGACTACGGTCCCGATCCGCACGCCTGCCTCCAGCTCCTGCGGGCAGCCAACCATGTCTGCGTCGCCGGCAACCACGATTGGGCAGCCATCGGCAAGGTGAGCATGCAGAGTTTCAACGACGACGCTATCACCTCATGCCAGTGGACCGCACAAAAACTGACGCCGGAAGATAAAGATTTCCTGATGAATCTGCCCGCTACCATCCAGAAAGAAAATTTCACGCTGGCGCACGGCAGTCCGCGCGACCCTATCTCGGAATATATCCTCTACCCGCCGACTGCCGCGGAAAATTTCAACCATTTCACGACGCCCTACTGCCTGGTGGGGCACTCACACCTGCCGGGAATCTTCAAGCAGGTGGGCAGCGCTACAAACTACAGTATTTTCCTGTCCAACATCGGGCTGGTCATCGGGAAAAACCGGCTTATCATTAATCCGGGGTCGGTGGGTCAGCCGCGCGACGGCGACCCCCAGGCGAGCTATGCTATCTTTGACAGCGAGGCGAAAATGATGCGCCTCTACCGCGTCCCTTATGATATCGAGGCGACGCAGAACAAGATGCTGCACGCCGGTCTGCCTCTGAAACTGGTCAACCGCCTGAGTCACGGGGCATAGCACCTTGACAAAGACTCCCCCTAACCGTTAGCATTTTGATGAGGTCGTGCTAGATGGGGAGCCAGCGGTGCCCTGTACCTGCAATCCGCTACAGCAGGGTTGAATTCCCGCTTGAGGCTCCTGTCCGGTAGGACTGCCCGGATTAAGTAGTGTTGAAAGCCGGGTCCTGCGCGGCAGGACTCTATGAACCCCGTCAGGTCCGAAAGGAAGCAGCGGTAAATAGTCGTTTCTGGGTGCCGCAGGATTGCCTGGCTGGAGCCGGCTGACCCGGGTAAGCTGTTGGGCAGTGTCGAGGGTGGGTGCACGGCCTCCTTTTATTTTTACATGACGGAATCGCTGCTCACGCAAACGAAACAACTGCTGCGCCAGGCAGACCTCAAGGCGAGAAAAGGACTGGGGCAGCATTTCCTCGTGGATGGCAGCGTACTGCAAAAGATACTCGCCGCCGCCGAGCTTTCCCCCGATGATACCGTGGTAGAGGTGGGACCGGGGCTGGGCGTCCTGACGCGGGAACTGGCACAGCGGGCGGGTCGCGTTATCGCCGTGGAGCTGGACGATAACCTGGCGGCGCTGTTACGGCAAAACTTATCGGATTTTCACAACGTCACCATCATCAACGAAGATATCCTCAAGCTCGACCCGGCGGAGTTGGTGCCGGACGGCAAGCCTTACAAAGTAGTCGCCAACCTGCCCTATTACATCGCCGCGCCGGTGCTGCGCCATTTTTTCGAAGCGAAGTCACAGCCGGGGATGATGGTCGTCATGCTGCAAAAAGAGGTCGCCAAAACTATCACCGCCGAGCCGGGACAGCGCAGCCTGCTCACCGTCAGCGTGCTGTTCTACGGCAAGCCGAAGATTGTGGCAAAAGTGCCGGCACGGGCATTCTATCCCGCCCCTGAGGTCGATTCCGCCGTACTGCGGATAGACGTCTATCAAAAGCCGCCGATTGACGCCGATGCCGCGAGCTTCTTCACGCTTGCGCGGGCAGGCTTTACCAATCCGCGCAAGCAGGTGGTCAACTCGCTGGCACACGGACTGGACCTACCCAAAGCAGAATTTATCGAGATGCTGGCAAAGGCAAATATTGACGCCCGGCGACGCTCCGAGACATTCACGCTGGACGAATGGGGGCAGCTCTGGAAAGCATGGCAAAAGAAGGAATAGTTTGTCATTGCGAGGAGTCATGGCGACGAATCAATCCTGCTTGGGATTAATAGATTGCCTCGCCTCTCGACTTCGTCCCGATGGTCTCGCAATGACAAATGTACTATTATGTTAACTATTTCCGCATCTGCTAAACTTAATTTAACGCTCGAAGTCATCGGCAAACGGGCGGACGGCTACCACGAAATCCGCTCGGTGATGCAGACAATCACCCTGTGCGATAAACTCACGTTTAAGCCTCATGGGAAAATTACCATCGAATCCAATCTTCCCGAATGGAACGCCGAAGCCAGCCTCGTTTCCAAAAGCGCCGCCTTGCTGCAAAAGTACGCCAACGTCAGCAAAGGCGCGGCAATTGAGTTAGAAAAACATATCCCGCTGGTGGCGGGTCTGGGCGGCGACAGCAGCGATGCCGCCGCGACTCTGCGCGGGCTGAATGAATTATGGGGCATGAAGCTGCCTGTTGAAAAGCTGCGGGAATTGGCGGCGCAACTGGGCTCGGATGTGCCTTTCTTTTTGTCCGGCGGGACAGCTCTGGCGGAAGGCAGAGGCGAAAAGCTAACCGCCTTGCCCTCGCCGCCGCACCGGTGGGTCGTGCTGGTCGTTCCCAGGATACCCCGGCTGCCGAACAAAACTGCCAGTCTTTATGCCAGCCTCAAGCCGAACCATTTTACCGACGGGCAAATTACCCGGCGATTGGTTGCGGCATTGAAAGAAGGCAAAGACTTTGATGCGTCCCTGCTTTTTAATACCTTTGAAAACGTGGCTTATACGGTGTTTGAGGGATTAAAGGTCTACCGCGACCATATTATGAAGCTGGGGGCGAAGAAAGTACATCTTGCCGGCTCCGGACCCGCGCTGTTTACCCTTCTGGAGGATGAAGCACAGGCGAAAGACCTGTTCACAAGGTGTCAGAACCAGGGTATGGAGGTATATCTGGCGAAGACGTTATAGCTAAGAATTCTCCTCCACCCACCGCACCTCTTCTTCTTTGCTCCTTATCGTGCCGTCCAGCCGGGCGTTTCGCAGACTATTTAAAGTCTCTTTGATATGCCCGCCGGAAATACCCATTTTGGCTAAATCGGCGCCGGTCAAAGCTGGTTTCACATGGCGCAGCTTATGCAGGAATTCCTCGATGCGTTCCCGTGCCAGCGGCACATCCGTGGCGAGCATGACGGCTTGCAGCGCCGTGGGGCGGTAATCGTCCAGCAGCGCGTAAATGCCGCTCGGCGGGAGATTACGCTCTACCAGTATTTCCAATTCGGTTTTAATGTTAGCCACATCTTCCAGGATGAAGGTTACCGTATTGGGGAACCGGAGATAGCAGAGCAACCTCTCTACCTCTTCGGGGGTCAGGCGGTAAGCAAGCAGAGCCACATATAAAGCAATCGATGGCGCTTCCGGCGCGGTAAACTCCCGGGTGCGGGCAAATCTTTCGGCGAGCCATTTATCGCCTTTCAACGATGGATGCGTCTTCGCCAGTATGCCCAGCTCGGCGGCGCGGCGCAGCGCCTTCTCCGGAAAATCTTCCTGCAATACCCGCTCCAGTTCGTGGCGGATGCGGTCGCCGCTGATGGTATCCAGCATCCCTATCCCCTGCTTCAACAGTTCCAGCGTGCGCGGTTCAACCTTGAAGCCGAGGCGCTGTTCATAGCGGACGGCGCGCCACATGCGCGTGGCATCGTCTACGAAGCTGCGCTCGTGCAGGATGCGGACTAACCTGCCATCCAGGTCGGCAAGCCCGCCGTAGCGGTCGATTAGCTCACCGTAGCGCGGCGCGTTAAGCTCGATTGCCATCGCATTGATCGTAAAATCCCGGCGAAAGAGGTCGCTCTGGAGTGTGCCCGCTTTCACCGAGGGTAAAGCCCCGGGTCGGGCGTAAGTCTCGGTGCGCGCCGTGGCGATATCCACGCTCCAGCCGTCCCATTTCAGCTTGGCGGTGCCGAAGCGCGGATGGGCAATCAGCTTGCCGGAGAGGAAACTTGCCAGCCCTTCGGCAAGAGACTTGGTGTCCCCTTCCACGACTAAATCAAGGTCGAGGTTCTGCCTGCCCAGCAGCAGGTCGCGCACTACCCCGCCGACGAGGTACAGCCCGTCGCCGCAGGTCTGCGCCATGCCGCCCGCCGTGACCAGGAAGTTGACCAGTTCGGCGGGAAGCTGTTTATTGATTTTATCCGCTAAATTCATACTACTTACTCAAATTTATCATATTGATGCCAACCACAATTAATATCGTCGCGGCGAGCCGCGTCAGCATCAGGAATCGGTTCGGCGTGCGAATCAAAAAATTGGGCAGGAACAGCCCTAATACAAACGAGTAGACCGCCACGAAGACCGGACGGCTGCCGATGATGGTCGAAACCAGCGACACCGGGCCGGTGTTAAGCGCCCAGAACTGGAGGGCGATGCCCACCAGCGAGACCGTCTCATCGAGCAAGATATACCCCAGTGCGGTTTTCTTTTCTTTGTGGTCGCGCCATTGCTTGATAATGGCAGGACGCAGCGCCACCGCTAGAAAGACCGCAATCATGCAGAACTCGTAAAGAGAAAAAGCGTTCCACGGCGAAATACCCGCGGTGAGTGCGTTCTTACGGAAAATATCGGAGACCGCCCAGAGCAAGGCAGAAATGAACATGGCGGCCAGAGATTTCCCCAGTTTTTTGCCGGGAACCGGATTTTTCTCGAAGGAAATCATCATCGTGCCGGCAACCACGATGAAAATCGCCAGCCACTGGACAGTGCTCAGCGATTCATCGAAGACCCATATCGCCATCACCGCCACGAGGATGGGGTAAGTGTAAATAATGGGAATGACTCGCGAGACCTCTTCACTCTTGAGCGTGTAAAGCATGATGAGGACGGCGCCGCTGCGCACCAGTCCCGCGATAATGGCATACATGATGGGTTGATAACCAACGCCCTGCGGCAGCGGGTAAGTGAAAAAGACATAGATGGCGACCGGCAGGTGAATCAGGGCGACGGGCAGGAGAAAGGCGCGCATGCTGGGCAGGCGCTTGGATAAGAGGTGACTGTCTATCACGCTGGCGACGCCCATTAACGCGGTACTGATAAGGGCTAAGGTCATCCACGGCATGAGCAATCCCTCCCGATATTAGCTTGACTTAAGCTTACAATATTTGGGCAGATTTGCCTAGCCCTTTCTGGAGATTTTGGGGTGGTGTTATAATTATTAACAGATTGAAAGTAAGACTCAAATGTCAGACACTATAGACTTTAAGAAACCCCAGTCTCTCTTTGAAAAGATATTGCTCTGGATTATTTTCGGAGGAGCGATTGGATTTATCTTATATCTCATTGTCAGGGGTGTTATCAAATATAGTCTGTATAATATGCCCGCGTTCTATTTTGTTCTGGTAGCAATCACCATTTATTGGGTATTCGGATTGTTGTCTTTAAGTAAGTTCAAATTGTTCAGGCTGCTTGAAGATAAATGGACTTATTCGAGAAAACTTAAGCCGGGGGAATTAAAAGCTACATTGATATTCTCTGGATACTTGATTGTCGGGATACTTGGTTCACTAATCTTAGGCGATGTACTAACGGGACATGGAGAACCATTCGTGTGGATATATATAGTCATGGTGATTCCAGCAAGTCTTTTGATATTGCTCATAATAAAAATAAAGAAAAACAAAAAAAGGAAAGAGGGTGGAAAATAAATTCCTCCACCCTCCGTTGGCGAATATAGAGCCGATGAGACCGCTAAATCAACATTACGTTAACTCATCTTTTATCTTCCGGGCGGCAAAGACTGCCCCGATACTGGTTACCATTCCCACACCGCCCAGTGCCAGCAGCGCCGGCTTCATGACGGTGTTGCAGACCATCGTCGGCGTAGCACAGGTTCCGACAAGATAAGTAGGCACCGCCAGCGCCAACCCGCTCAGGACAATCCCCAGGACGGAAAGGTTCATCAGGCTGACCCTGCGGCGGTTGAAAGTCATCATGCCGCCCACAACGAGGAGCGAAAGTCCCACCGGTATTTCCGCCCGTCCCGCCCAGTGGCACTTCATGGAAATTAGTTTGCCGTTAGCCAGTGTAATCATGCCCCCCTGCGATTCACAATCCGTGAAACTGGGGACTACCGCCACTGCCAACGCCACCACGATGAGAACGATACCCAGAAACTTGAACATTTTACTGACCCTCCTTATTACTTACTATTCATACGCAAATTCGGTATTCTACTGTAATTATGCCTCGTCCTGAGACCTGGTACGGCGCACTGCCGCAACGACATACTGCCCGGCGCGCCTGAACCGGTTCTTCATCGTGACGAAGAGAACGAGCGGCACGATGCCCAGCGCCAGGCTGCAAAATCCGCCGCAACTGCCGCAACCGGCGCCGCCGGTAGTGCAGCGCGTCAACAACAGCGGTGCCGAAGTCCCGATGATAATACCGTAGCTGAATACTGCAATGGCGGCGCTCTTCCGCTTCGCCCAGTCCCTGAGATTGTCAATCGTTCTGCGCATATCTTAGCCCCTCTTGTAGGAATAGCAGTCTTTATCGCAGGCTTTCACGCACTCCAGGCAGGCGGTGCAGGTACTGCGATTGATGCTGACATCCTTTTCCTGCCGGTTAATCGACCAGGACGGGCACACGCTCTCGCATTTTCCGCAGGCAGTGCATTTCGTCGAATCATGTTTTACCTTGTAAGTAAAGCCGAGCTTCGCGCCGATGGTGTGCAGGCCGTTGGACACCGCGCCCAGCGGGCATCCGTAAAGACACCAGCCCCGCCCGCCCTGCCAGAAAACGCCGCCGATAAGCAGCCACCCGCCGATGACCATAATGCCGCCGGAATGCCAGTAGCTGAGCACCGCCGGGTTAAAAATACCGTTGACCAGGTTCTGCAACTGGCTCGAGGCGCAGTAGCGGCAGCAGATGCTTGCCAGTCCCAGCGAAGGTGCGGCGACCGTCAGCGCGGATACCAGTATGAAAGAGCCGAGGAAACCATAACGGAGCGCGGCGGGATTTATTTTCTTGACCAGGTTAATCTTGAATTTGCCCGGCATCGTTTTGCTCAACATCTCCGTGGATGAACCGACGGGACACAGCCAGCCGCAGAAAAGCGGACCGAAAAAGAATGCGGTGCTGAGCACGCCGCCCAAAAACACTATTGTCAGCAGGCGCCCATCGAAATTGGCGAAGTTGCCGCTCGCAATCCAGTCAAACGGCATTCTGAAGCAGGTCTTGTGAAGGTCGGGCATAGCGGTGCTTCCCTGCATCAGGAAGAACGCCCGGATAAAAAGTGCGGAAGGATAAACGAAGAGCAGGAACCCGCTGATAATCGCCAGGTAGCGCCAGGGATGCCGCTTAATCGCGTTAATGAATTTCATTTTGTTCACTCCTTTTCGGTTTAGTAGCTTTATTTGGGACGGCCGCTGCTGGTGCTTGCCGTACTTTTTTGAAATTTAATCGGTATCGTAGTCAGAGTTTCGCCGGTATCGGCATCATAGACTACGAGACTGCCGTCATACCAGACATCTTTGGCTCTCACTTCGGGAGGAAAGAAAAACAGCCAGTCGACGCCGAGGTCGCGGATTCTTTCGCCGGGACCGACGGCAACCTCAAATTCGTGTTTTGCATCGTCCCAGGGGATTGCGGCGTTTACGTCCCACTCCACTTCGAAAGTCACGTTGGTGAACTTCATGCCGATGCGGTGCGGTTTGCTGTCGATATTGTCCAGCCAGTGGGTGGAGAGTCCTTCTACGGCGGGATTAAAAATCCGTTTCAGGATGCCGCGCTGATCGACATTGATGGTGATGGGACGGACGAAGATGCTACCGCCATCCGGTTTGTTTACCGTCATCGGACGCACGACCTTGCCCGCCGGGAACGGCACGAAAAAGTGGGACAGTTCGGTGGGATTCAACGTGGATTTGGCGTAGACGCTGCTGCCGAAGATGAGACCGGAAAGAAGCAGCACGCCGAGCGCAGAATATATGATCCGCTTTACTTTGGTAGTCATCTAGATTCCCCTCCATACAGTAATTTTCTTGCTGAGGACAACAATCGAGAATTGTGACACCCTGTTCAGATTTTTTACAAATGATTTTTTTACCGATAGGGCTAATCCCAGACCGCTCAACCCGACCGCTCCGCTGCCCAGCCAGATTAGAGCCGGTTTCATTACGGTTGAGCATATCATCGTCGGCGTCGGGCACACGCCGATGAGCCTGGTGGGGAAAGCAACGGCGAGACCACCGAACACGATTCCCAAAACGCTCAGGATTGACAGTACCTTCCGGCTGCGGTGAGTGGTCATTATCGCCCCGACAGCGTACATCGGTATTGCTACCCCGATTTCGGCGATGCCAGACCAGTGGCATT
>JAQTVW010000122.1 GCA_028706655.1 Dehalococcoidales bacterium
GTAGCCGATGTCTTCGACTGCCTTTTTCATCGCGGCGAGGGTCGTCTGCGAGGGGTTGTATTCGACGGCGGCTTTTTCAGTCGCGAGGTTCACCACGACATTTTTTACCCCGGGCACCATTTTAAGCGCCTCTTCGACGTTCGCCACGCAAGAGACGCAGGTCATCCCGCCAATGGAGAGAGATATCGCCACCTTTTTAAATTCTTTATCCGGCACTCAGCTTCTCCATCAAAGCTATTGATTAATCTTTATTTATCAAGGTTCTTAATGATTCCACCATAGCATAGAAAATGAAATTAGTGAATACCCCCAAAGGCAATCCTTGATTACATTTATGTGTAATTTTACTGCCACTCCTGCTTCTGGTATGATGCGGATATATGTCGCAGCAGCACCCGCCGTCTTTGTCTAAACTGTTCTACGGCTGGATAATCGCCCTGTGCTGCACGCTCATCACCCTGACTAACGGCGGTATTTTCTTCACCTTCGGCATATTCTTCAAACCGGTGGCATTCGACCTGGGCTGGAGCCGCAGCGAATTCGCCATTAACTACGGAGTGATGCTGGCAGCCTATGCCCCGGGCGCCTACTTTACCGGCAAACTTGCCGACCGGTTTAGCCCCCGCAAGGTTATGCTCGTCGCCGCGATACTGGTCGGACTGGGTTATTTCGGATGTTCCCGAGCGCAGGACCTGCCCGGCATGGTTTTGAGCTACACCGTTATGGGCTTGGGACTGGGTTCCACGCTCGGTCTGCCCACCGCCACGATACAGCGCTGGTTCCTTAAGCTGCGCGGCACAATGCTGGGCATCGTCAATGCGGGCATGGGCGTGGGTGGTTTCATCTTCGCACCCCTGTCGAACTCCCTGATAGACCGCTACGGCTGGCGGGAAGCCTACCTGACCATCGGGCTCGTGTTTGCCGCTGTTCTTGCCCTGTCAGCATGTTTCCTCATTGCCGAACCTCGCACGAAACACCTGAGCCCGTACGGATATGAACCGGGTCTTTCTCACGATTCTCATTCCCTCGGCTCTGTGGACACGCCAACTTCTTTAAGTCAAGTCTTTAGACATCCTGTTTTATGGGTGATTACTGGCCTGTACATCGTAAGTTTCATGCCGTCTTTTTTCATTTCCACCCACCTCGTCCCGTATATCACCGACCGCAGCGTTAGCGCCGCTTCGGCAGCCCAGGGCGTCGGTCTCATGGCGGCCACCAGCGCCGCCGGGCGATTAATTATGAACTGGGTAGCGGGTAAAATCGGCTGGATACGAAGCCTGGTGCTGTGTTATATCGTAGCGGCACTTTCGGTCGTATCTCTGCTTATCATCAACACCGAAGTATCATTCTATCTGTTTGCCGTCGCCTACGGTATATCCTGGGGCAGTACAATATCATTACTGGGCGGGACGGTCGCCTATTTCTTCGGACTGGCAGCGCTGTCTGAGATAATGGGCTTTGTGCTCGGTGTTGCCACGCTGGTCGGCTGCGCCATCCCCTGGGTTGCCGGTGTGGTGTTCGACCGGACTAACACCTATATCCCGGCACTGGTTCTGGCGGCGGCCTTCTACCTGGGCGCCGGTGTGCTTTCCTGGTCGCTGAAATCCCGCGCGAAATAGTCTATTTCCCTTTGTATTCCGGTTTGCGTTTCTCGCTGAATGCCTTCGCGCCTTCTTTGGCATCAAAGGTGTGTGCCGCGCAGGTTTCCAGAGCAGCGGCAAGTTCCAGTTCGGTTTCAAAATCGGTATTCTGCCCGCGCTGCAACTGGATTTTGGACAGCCGGATGCCGATAGGCGGGCCGTTGGCAATGCGCTCCGCCAGCGCTATAGTCTCTTTCTCCAGCGCCTCGGCGGGAGCGAGCTTGTTCAGCAGTCCGATGCGAAGCGCTTCTTCCGCTTCGCAGAAGTCCGCCGCGAATATCAATTCGGCGGCTTTAGGATAACCGACAATGCGCGGCAAGAGCCAGGCGCCGCCCCACCCCGGTGTCAGTCCGACGCGGGTAAATGCCACCATGAAGCGGGTATTCGGCGAGCCGATGCGGATATCGCAACCGCAGGCTAAATCAAAGCCGCCGCCCACCGCCGCGCCGTTGACCATCGCGATAGTCGGTTTTTCCATCCTGTGCAGCTTCAAGACGTTACGCTGCAGACCGCGCACGCCGCGGCGCTCCTGCTCCGGAGTCTTCATCGGCGCATCGGATGGCAGACGCGAGGTATCCACGCCGGCGCAGAATGCTTTGCCTGCACCGGTCAGCACAACGACACGCACTTCGTCGTCAGCCTCCGCCGCGGAAAGCGCCCTGTACAATTCTTCTTCCAGTTGCTCGCTGACCGCATTGAGCCGTTCGGGCCGATTCAAAGTAATGAGCGTAATATGTCCGCGTTGTTCAACTTTAATTGCCTGATAATCCATAAGACCTCCTGACGGTGGTGAATTTAGACTTCATTTTATAACATCGGCGGAAGTGATGCCAGTTGCGGGCAGGCTGTCATCCGCTTATAATACTTAGCAATAAGTTACGGGAGGTTATCATGTCACAGATTAAAGGACCGGGACTGTTCATCATGCAGTTTCTCTCGGATAAACCGCCTTTCGATACGCTGGAGCACATCACCGCCTGGGCGAAATCGCTGGGCTACACCGGCGTCCAGATTCCCGCCGCCAACAGCAAAATCATGGATATCGACAAAGCGGCGGCATCCAAAGACTACTGCGATGAACTTAAAGGCAAATGCAACGGATTGGCGATTACCGAGCTGGCGACGCATGTGCCGGGGCACCTCGTGGCGGTAAATCCCGCCTACGACCTGTTCTGGGACAGTTTCGTGCCTGCCCGCCTGCGTAACAATCCCAAAGCCCGCGCGGAATGGGCAGTCGATTTTATGAAAAAGGCGATCAAGGCATCTCAGAACCTGGGGTTGAGCGCCACGGCGACTTTCACCGGCAGCCTGCTATGGCACACTATCTATCCCTGGCCGCGCCGCCCGGCAGGACTGGTGGACACGGGATTCAAAGAACTCGCCAAACGCTGGCAGCCGATTCTCGACCTGGGTAAGGAATGCGGCGTCGCCCTTGCCTATGAGGTGCATCCCGGCGAGGACGTCCACGACGGCGCCAGCTTCGAGAGGTTTTTAGCGGCAACGGGCAATCACCCGGCGGTGGCAATCAACTACGACCCCTCGCATTTTATCCTGCAATGCATGGACTATGTTGGGTTTATCGACTGTTACGGTAAATATATCAAGGCGTTCCACGTCAAGGACGCTGAGTACAAAGCCACCGCAAAAAGCGGTGTCTACGGCGGTTATCTTGAATGGAAAGACCGCCCCGGCAGGTTCCGCAGCATCGGCGACGGGCAGGTAGACTTCAAACAGGTCTTCAGCAAACTCACCGAGGTCGGTTACAAGTCATGGGCGGTGCTGGAATGGGAATGTGTAATCAAGGACGGAGCGCAGGGCGCCAAAGAGGGCGCCGAGCTGATTAAAGCCTGTCTCATTGACACCTCGCAGCGCGGCTGGGACGAGTTCGCCAAACCGGATTCAAACGTGACGAACCGGCAGATACTGGGACTCAGCTAGCAACCCCTCTCCCTCAATGGGAGAGGTCGGATGAGGGTGAAATCAACAC
>JAQTVW010000123.1 GCA_028706655.1 Dehalococcoidales bacterium
GAGAGACGATAGAGCGTAATTCCGTTCTTCTTCATCGTCGCGACATCTGCTTCAGCCGCATCGTCGTAAATCTTGCGATAGGTCTCCGGCAGGTAGTTCTCACCGACATCCAGGAATATCAGCTGGAGGTCTGCGGGCAGTTTCTTCCAGGTGTCCATATTGATGTTGAAAGTGCCGCCGCCGTTGGCGACGCCCATGAGAATGAAGTGCTTGGCGACCTCGCCGAAGCCATATTGCAGGCCGGCGCCGGAATAGAAGAAGACGCCGTCAATGGTCTTTTTACTGAGAGCATCGTATATCTCTGCGGATGTCATACCGACCGGCACCATGCCGATTGCCTGGGCGAGCAAGCCCTGGCTGCCCAGGATGCGGACGCGCAGACCCTTGAATTCATCCTTGGTGGCGATGGCTTTGGTCAGGAACAGGTGGTAGACCGAGGTGACCATGGGGCAAATCATTTTCTGGTTCAGCTTTGAATATTCGTTGACGAGTTCGGGCATGTCCTTAATTGAGTTCATCGACTGGAAATGGGCAACTTCATCGGAAGTGACCAGGACGGAGCTGACGAGGCCGTTCCACAGCGGGGTCATCGCAGGAGACCATGACGGAGCAATGCTGGCGACATCCGCCACGCCGTTCTTAAGACCTTCTACGTTGTCTTTACCGGGCAGTAGCGAACCGCTCCAGTATCTGGTAAAGGTAACGCGGCCGTTGGTTCTCTTTTCGACTTCTTTAGCCCAGGCGTCGCAGCCTACTGACTGCGGGTTGGACGCGGGATGCATGTGTGAGAAGATAAGTTTGAGCGGTTTCACCGCGACCGTAGTTGCGGGCGTAGTGGCTGCCGGAGTGGTCGCAGCCGGGGTCGTCGGTTTGGGAGTGGTGGCGGCAGGGGTGGTCGCCGCGGGCGTGGTGGGCGTGGTTGCAGCGGGCGTCGTCGCTGCGGGCGTGGTTGGTTGTGTATTCGTACTGCACCCGACCAGAAGGGTAACGAGCAGAGTCAATACGGTTACAACCAGAACAAGTTTACGAAGCATGACTGACATCTTACATCCTCCTCTTTTTTTCCTTTGCTAAATTCTCTTGTTTTTTAATTTAACCGGTCATCATATTAGGCAGCCAGAGCGCTATCTGGGGGAAAGCCAGCAGCAGAATGAGCAAGAAGGCCTCCAGAATCAGGAAAGGTGTTGCCCCCATGATAATTTCAGAAAGCTCCGCTGACGGAATCACTCCCTTCATCACATACAAACTCATCCCCACCGGAGGAGTGACGACGGCGATCTCGCAAAGTTTAACAATGAAAACTCCGAACCAGATCAAGTCATAACCCAGTTTTTCCACTGATGGGGCAAAAATCGGAACGAGCAAAACAACGACCGCCGTAGCGAGCATAAACATGCCGAGCAGACTGAATATTATGGCAATCAACATCAAGACAGCGAACGGCGGTATCGGCAAAGCTGAAGTCCATTCACCGAGGGCATTGGGCAATCTCGAATACGACAGGAATGCACTGAAGATGAAAATACCCACCAGTACAAAGAAGACCATCGCCGTCATTTCGGCGGTACCCAGCATGGTCTTACTGAGGCTTTTCCAACTGAATTTCTTTAGCGCAACACCGATAATGAACATGGCAATGGCACCAAGTCCGCCTGCCTCGGTCGGCGTAGCGATGCCGCTCATAATGCCACCGATAATAATCAATATTGAAAGCAGAATGCCCCATGCTCCTGCGATGCCTTTCATCTTGACACCCCACGTAGTCGGTGGCTCCAGGGGGGCAAGGGACGGATTTAACTTAACTCTGGTAATGATGAAAGCGGCGTATAAAACCGCGGTAATGACGCCCGGAATAACACCGGCAATAAGCACTTTACCAACTGACACGTCTGCCATGACAGCATAAACGACCATTAGAGTACTGGGCGGAATCATCGAAGCGAACGTGCCGACACATGTAATGACGCCCAGTGACAGTTTTTTGTCATAACCGGCCCTTTGCAGCTCCGGATAGCATATTTTAGCCAGGACGGCAGTGGCGGCGGTGCTGTTGCCGCAGGCGGCAGCAAACAGGGCGCTGCCAAAGACGGTAGCAATAGCGAGCCCGCCTCTGATTCTTCCAACCAGCGCCCGCGCGGCGGTAAAGCCCTTCTCTGCGATTCCGGCATCGAAAGCGAGGTAGCCCATCAGGATAAACAGCGGTATGACACTGAAGTTATAATCGAACGTCTTTGCGAAAGGAGTGAGACCAACCAGAGTGATGGTTCTGTCAAGACCGGCGAGATACCAGAGGCCCAGAACGCCAACAATTGCGGCAGCAACCGCAATCCAGACTCGCAGGCAAATTAAAGCGAGCAATACCGCAAATCCGAGAAATCCGACGACTAGCGGGTCCATGATAATGCCCCCTTTCTGGCAGTTTTGATTACTCCGGCAAAGTCAACAATATATCTGATAGTCAACAGGACGCACCCCAAAGTGATAGTTGCTTTAACCGGCGCCAGCGGGAAATGCACAACGCCCATCGTAACGTCCCAGTACTCCCACGCCAGAATGGTATTAAGCAAGACACAGTAGTCGATAAAAATCATTACGCTGATGGCAAGAACACACCGGAAAAGAGAAAGCCACATTTGGAGGTTATCTCCGAAGTAGCGGGTCAACATATCAATATCGACATGGATATCCTTTGCCTGCGTGTAAGACCAGCCCAAGAATACCACGATGATGAGCAAGGCGGACATACCCTCGTAGTGCCCAGGAAAAGGATGATTGAACAGGTTACGCCCGGCAATCTCCATCGTGCCAAATAACATCAGCCCCGCTACGCATATCCCGCAGATTACACTCAACCATTGTTCCAGTGTTCTGAGCAACCACATAGCTAACCTCTTTTTTGTTTTTCGCAATTATAAGCCATGTGGTGATATTTGTCAACTTAATGACTCAAATCGGAATATGTCACCAGGTTAATCGTAAAATGTGCGAAGTATTGACTGAGAATGCTTCAAGTATTATTATGATGGGAACAGCTTTAACAAACTTTGGAGAGGTAAATGCCACACTCTGATTTAATTGATGAAACCGACCGCAAAATAATTATCGAGTTGCAGAAAGACGGCAGGCAGGAATTCAGCGATTTGGCTTCCAAATTAAATGTCAGCCTGTCAACAATTTCACGGCGAGTCGATAATTTACTCAAATCAAAATTAATCCACATCACCGCAGTGCCCAATCTGCAAAAACTGGGGTACAGCATCAACGCTATTATCGGGCTGGATATCGAAATAAACAAAATGGAAAGTGTTTGCGAGAATCTCGCTGCGAATCATAATATTACTTTTGTGGCCGTGACGCTGGGCAGATACGATGTAATTATCACCTGCTACTTTATCACCATGGAAGACCTGACCGGATTTGTCAAAGATGTGATAGCCCGTATCGATGGAGTCACGCAAATCGAAACATTCTATGTGGCGGAATTAAAGAAACGGACACTGGGACGCCTTCAGGATACACAGCAATTGAGCTAAATCCTGCTTT